>JAHRAZ010000052.1 GCA_020027475.1 Microthrixaceae bacterium | reverse complement strand
TTGCAGCCGCGGCGGCAGTTGCAGTTGCCGCTGGGCCGATCGTGGGTGGATTCGTCACCACCCGTTGGTCCTGGCGCTGGGTTTTCGTGGCCGAGGTGTTCATTGTGATTCTGCTGCTCATCGGATCGCGGCGACTGAGCCCTGCCGAACAGGGCCGTGAGGTGCCACAACTGGATCTGGTTGGCGCTGTGCTGTCGGCCGCCGGCATGACACTCGTGGTGTTCGGAGTGCTTCAGTCGGCCAGGTGGGGATTGCTAATTCCGAACGTGACATCGGGTGACGCCGCCACTCCGGCGATTGGCGGCATCTCCTTGAGCGCCTGGTTGATCGGGCTGGGCCTGACTGTGTTGTGGTTGTTCACAATGTGGTTGCATCGCCGGGAACGAGTGGGTCAGGAGCCACTTGTGGCAACGGCTCTCTTCTCCAACTCACAGTTGAAGGGGGGATTGACCCTCCTCTCCGCTCAGTTCCTCATCTCCCAGGGTGTCTTCTTCGCAGTGCCCCTGTTTCTCACGCTCGTGGTCGGATTGAGTTCATTCCAGACCGGGTTGCGCATGCTGCCGCTTTCCGTGGCTCTGATCATCGTTGCGCCCGGAGTGTCGAAATGGTGGCCAAACGTGTCCCCGAGACGGCTGGTCCGGGTGGGACTTCTGACAATGGCCGCGTCCACGGCGTTGCTTGGGGTGTTGCTGGGGCAATCAGGTGCCGACGCAGGCATCGTATTGGTGCCGTTTGCCCTGCTCGGAGCAGGTCTGGGTCTGCTGGCATCGCAACTCGGAAATGTGATTGTTTCATCGGAACCCGAAGAACGAAGCAGCGAGGTGGGAGGGCTTCAGTACACGGCCCAGAACCTGGGGGCCACCCTCGGTACCGCGATTGTCGGAGCCGTTGTGATCGGTTCGCTGTCAAGCCTGTTGCTGGCCGGTGTCACTGATTCAACCGTTCTGGATGACAGCTTGAAAGAGACGGCCGCGGTGGAACTCCAGGGCGGGGCCGATTTTGTTTCCGACGAGAGCCTCTCGCAGGCGTTGGCAGAGACCGACCTCAGCGAGGCCGAACAACAGGAGGTGCTCGACGTCAACAGTTCCGCGCGCATCCGAGCCCTGCAGCTCGCGATGGTGGTGGTGACCTTCGTTGCTTTGGCAGCGTTGTTCGCAACCGGTCGAGTACCCTCGGACCCGTTGACCTCGCCCGATGACGCCAAGGAGAAAACCACGTGACCAGTGATTCCTCAGACGGTGGTGGCCCCGACGAAACACCGGCTTCCGCACAGGAGACCGGTTCCCCGGCGCCCACAGCCTCCGACGTCAGCGAGCTGGAGTCGTTGCGCGCCGAAAATGAGCGACTGAGGCAGGAAGTCGAAGCGGCCGACGGTGACCACAAGAAAGGTCACGGCGATCCCAGGAAGAGACGCAGGCGGCTGTCGATCACGCTGGCGGTGTTCACAGCGATCTTGTTGCCCCTGTCGATCACGACCCTCTGGACGAAAAACCTGCTGCTCAATACGGACAAGTACGTTGAAACCGTCAGTCCGCTGGCGTCTGATCCAGCCATCCAGAGTGCTGTTGCGACTGGGCTGACTTCCCAGGTCATCGAGGCCCTGGATCTCGAGACTTTTGTGGAGGACCTGCTGCCGGAGGAGGCACAACCATTGGCCGGATTCATAGCTGTTGGTGGTGACAATTTGGTAGCGACGCTTGCGGACAAAGCTGTGAAAAGTGAGCAGTTCGAGACCGTCTGGGTGGAAGCCAACCGCGCGGCCCATGAGAAACTTGTTGTTCTCCTGACCGGTGGCAGCACTGATCTTGTGGGCACCGCAGGGGGAGAAGTCACTCTCTCACTCGAGGCTCTGCTGGACACCGTTCTCGGCGGAGTCGAGGATTTCACCGGCATCGATCTGGCGGGATTGGTCCCCGGTGGGGTGATCGAGAGCGAATTTGTGCTGTTCCAGTCCGAGGAGTTGGCCGACATCCAGACGGCCGTGAAGTGGTTCGACCGAATTGCGTGGTTCCTGGTGATCGCCTTCGTGGCCTGTCTGCTCGGAGCAATCTTCCTGGCTGAGGACCGCAGGTTGGGAGTACGTCGCGGCGGAATTGCGCTGGTTGCATCCACAATCGTCACCCTGATCGGCCTGGCGTTCGTTCGCGACATCTACAGCAACGGCACGTTCGAGAACCTGGAGGCAGCGCTCAACGCGTTTGATATCGTCACGAACTTCTTGCGAATGTCGCTGAGGGCTGTGTTGGCGTTTGGGGTGGTCTTCATCACGGGGGCGTGGTTGTTCGGGCCGTCCGCGGCGGCGCTGAAAGTACGCGGATGGGGGCAACTTGCCGTGAACGCCGCCGACGAAACGGCGGGCGGCCGAGACCTCGGACCAGTGCCGCGCTTCCTCGACGATCACCGGACGCCGATCACCTGGTCCGTAGTGGCTTTGGGCGTTGCGTGGCTCCTGCTGCTGGATCACCCGACCGGGCTGACCGTGCTGGGAATCGCGCTGCTGTGCGGTGTTGTGATCGGTGCCATCACCCTGGTGGCCGGGTTGGCCACCCAAGCCGCAGAAGCGGAGCCTGCTGATGCGACCG
The DNA here is from genome assembly GCA_020027475.1 of Microthrixaceae bacterium. Taxonomy (GTDB): domain Bacteria; phylum Actinomycetota; class Acidimicrobiia; order Acidimicrobiales; family Microtrichaceae; genus JAHRAZ01. The sequence continues at coordinate 46,484 of JAHRAZ010000052.1, read as the reverse complement.
TCGGTGCCTCGGCTGATGTGAAGGATCCGGCAGAGGCCTGATCCGCCGGGTGCCGATCAGGTCCCCCGAGTGATACTTGGCAGGTCCCTGCCAACTATTGTCTCGGGCATGCTGATCCTTGCAATGCTCGTTGTGGTCGTCTCCGCCGGATGGCTGGCGAATCTGATCCTCGGCGGAGGAATGCGGCCGCAGGACTGGGGCGAGATCGCGTTGGCGGGCCTGATCGGCTCGTTCGTCGGTGGAATGCTCGGAAGCTGGCTGAGTGGGAACGGATTGTTCGCCCTGCAGTTTTCGGGAATCATCGGATCGACGATCGGTGCCGTGATCGTCTTGGCGATCTGGAATGCGATCCGTGGATCCAAGGTTGGCAAGAACGCCTGAGCCGGCGGTTCAACCGCCGGTGTAGACCCCCATCGAACGACCGGCATGTACCAGCGGATCATCGGGATGCACAAGCGCTGAACCCAGGGCAACGACCTCATCGAGCGGCACCGCGTCGATGGATGTTCCCCTCAACGACACCATTTGATCGAACAGTCCCTGGGCAACCAGATCAACGGCAACGGTGCCGTATTGTGTCGCCAGAATGGTGTCATTGGGACTTGGGCGTCCGCCACGTTGAATGTGGCCGAGAACGGTGGCGCGGGCCGTCAGTTCGCCACCGGTGGCGGATTCAATCGCCCTGGCCACCACATGACCGATTCCAGCCAGACGGCGCCTACCCTTGGTGTCCACCACTTCCACGGTGCCGCCATCGGGAGCAGATGCACCTTCGGCGACCACCAGCAGGGCAAAAAGTTCTCCGCGCTCCTCCCTGGTGCGTTCAAGGCTTGCGAGCAGGTCATCGAGGTTCCAGTCCAGCTCGGGGATCAGTATCGCGTTGGCCCCTCCTGCAATGCCCACATGAAGAGCCAGATGGCCGGCCCCGCGGCCCATGGTTTCCAGGATCATCACGCGGTTGTGGCTGACCCCGGTGGTGCGAAGGTGGGCGCAGGCCAGAGTGGCGGTTGCCACGGCGGTGTCGAAGCCGATGCTGCGATCGGTCAGGGCGACATCGTTGTCGATCGTCTTGGGTACTCCGACGAGATTCCAGCCCGCATGCTGGGCGTGGCCTTGGAGGATGGCCAGGGATCCGTCGCCCCCGATCGCGATCATCGCGTCCAGGCCCATGTCCTGATATCCAGCCTCGATGACCTCCGCGAGGGCATCAATTGGTTTGTTGATCGAACCCAGAATCGTGCCGCCGGTGACCAACAGCGGATCAAAGCCGCCCTGATCGATGGATGACGGCGTGAGGGTCCGGAACTCGCGGTTGGCCAGGCCGGCCACGGAATCTTCGATGCCGATGACTTCGAATCCGTGGCCGTTGACTGCCCGCCTGGTGATTGCGCGGATCGCGGCGTTGAGGCCGGGGCAGTCCCCACCACTCGTCAGCACACCTATGCGCTTGATTTCGGTACTCATCAGAGGCTCCTTTCGCGAACCACTTCGGCAATTGACAGTCGTCTGATGGTTCTCAACGCAGGGATCAGTGAGAGCCCGGCCACAACAAGCATGGCCAATGAACACAGGATCAGTGTGGAGGGTCGCACGCTGAAGGTCATCTGGAACTGATCCGACGAGTAAGTCTTCATGAACTGGCTGCCAAGCAGAAACCCGCCCAGCAGTCCGAAGGGTATGCCGATCATCGTGAGAATCATGTTCTCGCCGGCGACGAGACGGGCAAGTGTCGTCATGGAAATGCCGTTGGCCCTCATGTTTGCGTACTCAGTCGAGCGTTCAGCCACATTCACCGAGATGGTGTTGAAAATGAGCGCGAACGCCATGGCGCCGCCGAAAAGCAACATGATTCCCACGAATACGTAGAAGAACGACATCGATTGATCCAGGAGCTGCTCGAGGGCCTTGGCGTCAATCACGGTCACCACTGAGTCGGTCTTCTTGATGTCAGCGATGATGGCGTCGCGGTCGAAGCCATCGGCGAAGCGGGCAGCCACAGTGGTGTTCACCGGACTCTGCAACACGGCTGATCCGTCAACGCCCGGATCACCGGCGTCCAGTGCAGAAGAGAGTGCGGTGTTGTCGATGTACAGGAACGTACCCATGGGTTCGCTGACAAATCCCACAAGCTTCTCTTGAATCGATGTGCCGACGGTCGGCAGCTCGACCGTGATTTCATCGCCGACCTCCACACCGGTCTCGGCTGACAAGGCTTCTCCGGCGATGATTCCACCAGTCGGCAAACCATCGGGAAAGCCATGCATCACGGTGTCGGTCTGCAGACCGGTCAATTGTGTTTCGTACGTTCCCTTCGGTCCCTTCACTGCTGCGGTGAGGCTGACCATCGGTTCGGCGGCGTCCACTCCCTCGATCGAGGCGATCTGGTCCACCGTGGTGTCGTCGATCTCCGCCGCCATTGCCACGTTGACATCCTGCAGTTCGATCTCGTTGAACTGGTCGCCGAGGAGCACCTGTATCGAGTCCAGCATTCCCCACGACACGAGGACCACGATCACCGCCAGCGCCACGCCGAGCGCGGTCGAGATGGTCCGCTTGGGAGAACGTCCGATACCTCTCAGCACCATTTTCCAACGGATTGGAAGATTCCTCAGGGGCGGGAGAATGCGTTCCGGCAGGCTGCGCGAGCCGGATTCCGCGGGGACCTCGCCGCGCATGGCGTCGGCCGGGCTGAGACGGGTTGCCGAGCGGGCTGGAACCCATGCAGCCAGGAGTCCGGTCAGGAGTCCGAACGCAATACCGATCACGGGAGTTAGCAGATGGAATTCTGCAGTGCTGTCAGGTATGCCCAGCGCATTCGTGTAGGCACCCGTTGCCAGCCACCCTGCGAGCATCCCGAGTGGGAGTCCGATGGCTATGCCGACCACTGCGGCTGTGAGTCCGAAGGACAGATAATGACGCTCCAGTCGGCGACGACTCACGCCACTCGCCCGCAGCGTTCCGATGACACTTCGCTGGCTGAACACGATTCGGGTCATCAGAATGAATGTGGCCATGCCGGCCGCCAGCAGGAAGAGGGCGGGGAATGCCACCGACATCTGGGCGAACCCCTGGACATCGAGTTGCAGTGCTTCATTGGATGACTGTTGTGCCTGTGGGATCGCGGAGGCTGCTCCTGCGGAGGTGGATGCCTCGGTGAGCTTCTCGTCAACTGTGGACACCGTTGCCGAGGAGTCGTACCTCGTGAGCACTTGTTCGGTGATGGTGTTGGCCGGTACCTGATCGAGGAACGAGTCGTCCACGAACATCACACCGAATGTTTCCGGCGGCGGGAAGATTTCCTGGCGATTCCTCGCCGGCCAGATGTACTCGGCAGAGATGGCCACACCCAGCGCCGTGGATTCGATCCAGCCGGCCGTCCCGAGAACTTCCACCTTGTCACCTGTGCCCACAGAGAACTCCGTGGCCATGTGGGTTTCGATCACCGAGCCTGTCAGATCGGATTCATCGAGTGCAGAACCATCGGTGATGTCGAGCCTGTTGATCTCGGAGGAACCTGATCCCGCCGGGCCGACAATCCGGCCGAAGAACACCTCCCCGTTCACCCGCATCGGCAGGTCGGCCTGTCGGCGGTACTCGGCGTCGGAAACCCCGTGGATCCCCTCTGCTGTTGTGGTGAATGAGTCATCCACACCACTGATGGTCATGTCCGAAAACGCCAGGCGTTCGTACGTGGTGGAGTAGGAGGCCTCGAGGTTCCTGTAGGCATCGAAGCTGCTGGCGAAGAGCAGGATGCCGAGCCCGATGGTGATGTAGACAGCCATGAACTGCCGTCGACTGGCGCGGAAGTCCCGCCGCCTCTTGGTGCTCAGATAGCTCACGGGTGGGATCGTGTCCCTTGGCCAGACGAAGCGGTGTTCACCATTGAAGGTCCGCGGGCGCCGGAGGATTCGCTTGTTCGCGAATGTCGGTGACCTCTCCGTCACGCAGTTCGATCACGCGATGGGCAATACGGCGAATGTCGGGATTGTGCGTGACCATCACGACTGTTCGCTCTCCAGTATCAACCAGGTTCCGCAGCAGGGTGAGTATCTGGGTCCCGGTTTCGATGTCGAGGGCGCCTGTCGGCTCGTCAGCGAGAAGTATCGGTGGATCCTTCACCAGTCCTCTCGCGACGGATACACGTTGTTGTTCACCACCTGAGAGCTGGGCCGGAAAGTGGGATTCCCGCCCGGTCAGCGAAACCTGCTCGATCACAGTGTCGCAGCGTTGTTCGACGTCGCTGCCGGTCAGTTCTGCGATCAGGCCGATGTTCTCGCGCGCTGTGAGGGTGGGCACCAGGTTGTAGAGCTGGAAGATGAAGCCGACGCTGTTGAGTCGGTATTCGGTCTGCTGCTTCTCGTCAAGGTCGGCCAGAGACACCCCGTTGGCGATCACGTCGCCGTGGGTCGGGGACTCCAGCGCTCCGATCTGGTTGAGCAGAGTTGTCTTGCCCGAGGCGGATGGGCCCAGAATCACGGCCACCTCACCTTGGGGGATTTCCAGGGTGACACCGCGCAGGGCTTCAACGGCAGCCTCGCCCTCTCCGTAGGTTTTGTGAACGTCACTACAGGTGATGGCCACGGCCATGGTGAGCCTCCTCGATCTGGATGAATCCTATTCGAGCGCCCCGGAGGAATCGGACGGCCGTCCTCGATCGAAATCCTCGAGTTCCAGCGGCTCGGATCCGACTGAAGTGAAGCCGTGCAGTGCCATGAGCGGGATGCTCAACCCGGCACCGATCATCAAGGCTGGCCCCGTTCCGACCAATGCGAACAGCCATGAAAATAGAAGCGGTCCCACGGCTTGTCCCAATCGTACGGCCGACACCCAGACCGCCAACACCGTTCCGCGTTGATCGGCCGGTGCCCTTGCCGCAGTTGCTTCCTGAAGCGAGGGAACCGTGAATCCCTCCGCAACCCCGTACACGAGCATTCCAAGAGCCACTCCCCAGATCGCGGCAGCCCATCCGGCGACCAGAAGTGCCACACCGAACAGTCCGGCACCCGCCACGAGCAACCAGCGCAGTCCGAAACGCCTCCGTAGAGAAGCGATGTTGAGCGCAATGACCGTTGAAGTGATGGACGGCAGGGCGAGCATGAGTCCACGGGATGCGGCCTCGAGGCCGAACTCCGACTTGAGGTGAACGGGCAGTGTCGTGAGGAACAGCCCGAAAATCATCACGAAGATGAGGAATCCGGATGCCATGGTGGCGGCGATCACCGGAGACCGAAGTATGCGCGCTGAATCCCTCAACTGGTCGCTGAGGCGACGGTCGGTGTCCGGTCTGACGTCATCGAGGAGTCGGTAGGCAAATGCGGCTGTCACCAGAGCCAGAATCGACGGTGACAGGGCCAGCCGCCATCCGTTCAGAGAAGCGAGCAGTCCGGAGATCATCGGGAGTACTGCCAGCGATGAGGTCAGTACCGCTGCATTGCGGCCGACCTGGCGGACGCGCGCTTCACCATGCCAGTGATCGCCGATCATCACCACGGCGAGGTTGATCAGTCCGGCCGATCCGATGCCCATCAGGAACCTTGCGAGGACAACCACCCAGAAGGCCTGCGCCGTCACCAGCACCGCACTCATGGCGCCGAACAACACGAGGCAGGGGACGAGTACCCGTTTGCGACCGATACGGTCCGCCGCCACTCCGATGACCGGTGCGGCAATGAAGCCGGGTATGGAGGCGGCTGCCACGACCAATCCTGCTGACGAATCGGGTCGACCGAATGAGGCGACGAGGTCGGGCAGGACCGGCGAGACGAGTGTATTTGCCGTGATCCCCGTGAGCGTGACGGCATAGATCAGCAGCGCAGGCGGACGTCGGCCCGGCCAATTCGTCGTTGTCTGATCGGACGTCACTTGTGCTGACGCTACAGCCACTCCCGGAGCGCTGGAACTCGAATGCAGTCCGGCTGTCACTGCCGGGGAAGGTGACCTCGCTGCACGAGGTGACCTCCGATACGATCTGGCGCATGATGCAGGGGGCAGGTCAACGAGTCAGTCGGCGCGCATTATTGAAGTGGAGTGGAGCCGCTGGGATGATGGCCATCGGGGTGGCGGCGGCTTCCTGTGTGCCTCCCTACAGCGGAGCCGGTCAGACGCTCGACGGAGTCAGCGGAGCGATCAAGGTCATGCCCGGCTTCGGAGCCCGGGTGATCGCACGTGGCAACGAGATGGTGCCCGGAACGGGTTTCCAGTTCGGGATCTTCCCCGATGGTGCAGCCACGTTCGTCGACACTGATGTCGCAGGTGGTTGGTATCTCGTGGTGAACCATGAGGTCCCGGGCGGATCCGGAGGAGTCTCATCGATCCGTTTCGCCCCTGACGGGACTGTTGTGGGGGCCGAAAAGATCCTGGGACACACGTCACTGAACTGTGCCGGTGGCGCCACCGCCTGGGGCACCTGGCTCAGCTGTGAGGAGTTCGACGGCGGCCGCGTGTTCGAATGTGATCCCACCGGGACCAACAAAGCCGTGGCGAGGCCCGCCCTCGGTGCATTTGCGCACGAGGCAGCGGCGGTTGGCGCGGATGATCGCATTTACCTCACCGAAGATCGACCCGACGGTGGTTTCTATCGCTTCACACCGGACACCCCCGGGGACTTGTCTCGCGGCCTGCTGGAAGTTGCGACGGGCACCGCGCCCGGACCGCTCACCTGGGTTGAACTGCCGAATCCAAGCTCCATCGGAACCTTGGCGCGGTATCAGGTGCCGTCGATGACGATCTTCGACGGAGGAGAAGGCGTCGACACCCAAGGTGATGACCTCTGGTTCACCACGAAGGGTGACAGCCGGATCTGGCACTACTCCCTCGCAACATCACTGGTCGATGTTCATCTGCAGGCCGGAGGTGGAACGATCCTGGACGGACTCGACAACCTCTGGCTCGACGAAGCCTCCGGGTCACTGCTGGTGGCCGAGGACGGCGATGACATGCAAGTCGTCATGGTTCGACCTGATCTGTCCCTGGAGTCAATCGTTCAGATCCTCGGCAATGATCAGAGTGAAATCACCGGACCCTGTTTCAGCCCCGATGGATCCAGGCTCTACTTCAGTTCACAACGAGGGGGCGTGGGGCCGCTGGGGACACCAGCCGGGGTGACCTATGAGGTGGCCGGCGATTTCGACTCACTGCTCGGTCGCCCCTGATCAGGACCGGATCAGATCCGGATCCCCGGTCTGCCCATCGCCGGCATTCTGGGGACCGGGGAACAGCGCGAACCTCACAAAACGATCAACCTCGGCGCGGAGCGGGGTAGGGTCCGCGGATGGGTTGTGGTTGTCTCGTTGCACTGTTCGCCGTCATTTCACCAAGACTGGCCATCTTCGCGGTCTGGCTGTTCAGCGACAGGATGTCGGTTGTCTATGACTCCTTCTGGTTGCCGTTCATCGGCTTTCTGTTTCTCCCGTGGACCACCCTTGCCTACGCGGCGGTCTGGGAACCCGGCGGACCAACGGGACTTGGTGTGGCGCTCGTGGTTTTCGCGTTCCTGATCGATCTGATGTCGTTCTTCGGTGCCGGTCGGAGCCGGACCTACTACTACGCTCAGCAGAATCAGGGGCCTACCGGCGGTTATCCCCCCGCGACACCGCCGCCACCTGCGTACTGAGAACCACTCAGGCTTGCCGGCCGGGAGTCGCTCAGGAGCCGAGGAGTACGCCGGTCACGCCCTGTGCAGTCGGAGGGTGATCAGCTGGAACGGACGCAGCCTCATGGTGACCTGGCCCTGATCTGACGACACCACAAGTGAGGCTTCCTCGGCATCTGCCATCGGATCCTCGTAGATGTCAACGATCTCTGCACTCACGATGTCCGGGTTCAGGACGATCGCGCAGTCTGTTCGACGTCCACACGCCTCGTAGATTCGCAAGATGACATCACCCGAGCCGTCGTCAGCGGGCTTCAGTGCGGACACTGCAACATTTTCGTCTTTGACCCGCACGAGCGGTTCAGCCATTTCACTGCTGGTGCGCCGTTCTGCCTCAGAGTCCGCAGGTGGGATCACCCGGAGTTCCATGTTGAGGGCCTCAGCAGCACCGAGCACCGCTTCCAGGCCGGGCCCGTGCGGAAGCAGACTGATCGTGACCTCGTGATGTCCCTGATCCGCTGATGGGTCGGGATACAGAGGCGCCCGCAGGAGTGAGACACGGATCCGGCTGTGGTCACCCGGAATTCCACTTGACTGGACCTGATGTCCGTAGCGCCCGTTGTTGAGCACCGCCACACCAAAGTCCGGCTCAGTGATGTCGACCCAGCGGTGAGCGCAGACCTCGAACTTGGCATCGTCCCAGGAGGTGTTGCCATGTGTGGGTCTGCTTTCGTGGCCGAACTGGATCTCACACTCCGCCGTGTTCGAACGGAGGTCGAGAGGTACCTCGAGTGCCAGCAGTTTCTCGGATTCGTGCCAGTCGATCTCGAGTTGAATGTCGAGCCGGGCGCTGCCTGCGTTGAGAACGTAGGTCTGGATCAGGCGAGAATCACCGAAGGCTCGAACCACCCGGATTGATCCCCTCAGGGGACCCTGCTCGAGGATTTCGATTGACTCCGGGCGGGAGAGCGGCACCGCAAGGCCTGCTGTCCATTGCTCCAGATTCCAGGCATCGAACTCCACGGGGTGATCCGGCGCAATGTTCAGATGAACTGCTCGATCGGCGGGGATCACCTCTCTGTCGTCTCGCCGATCCAGGAGACTCACCAAGTTGCCGAAGTCGTCGAGGATGGCGGTCACCAATTGGTTGCTCAGGCGGCGTTGGTTCACCTCGACGTGGTCCTCACAGGCCAGAGCGAGTGCGGGAGACAATCCGAGGCCGCTGACTCCGCAGTAGAAGGCGGTCCGCCCGTCGGTGAGTCTCTGGGTTGTCCCATGGCCGATCACGTCGCCATCGGTGGTGACCACCTCGGCGCCGGGGTGCGAGCGGGGGCTTGCCACCACGGGAGCACTGGTGCGAAGGGAGTCCAGGGTGAGCGTGATCAAGGATTCTGTTGCGGCTGCGATTTCCGTGTGTTCCCGTTCGGTGTCCTCATGCACCCATGCGATGGAGGAACCGGGAATGATGTCGTGGAATTGATGTACCAGGAGCCGCTTCCACAACGCATCGAGAGTCGTCATGGCGTCGCCGATCCGCGAGGGGTCGACCGTGTTCTGTGTCGTTGAGTTCTCTGCGACCGATTTCTGTGCCACCGACAGGATGGCAAGCCACAGTTCTGCTTCGCGCAGCAGATTCTCGCAGACCCTGTTGCCGACCTTCGTGCGTGCCTGCGAGGTGTAGGTGCCGCGGTGCATCTCGAAGTAGAGCTCCCCGCGCCATATGGGTGGTTCGATCCCCGCGACCTCGGATTCGAGAAGATCGAAGAACTCGGATGCGGAACCCATGGTCATTTTCGGCATGCCGTCAAGGTCGGCAAGCAGGTCGAAACGATCCATCATTTCGGGCGACGGGCCACCTCCGCCGTCGCCGAAACCGAATGGCATCAGGGAATGATCCGACCACGCATGCTCGGAGAACGTATCCACGGCGTGTTTCATCTCGCCCGGCACGATCTCGGCGTTGTAAGTGTCCACTGGAGGGAAGTGGGTGAGGACGGTGCTTCCGTCGATGCCCTCCCATACGAAGCTGTGGTGTGGAAACCGATTCCGGTCGTTCCAGCTCAGTTTCTGGGTAACGAATCGTTCGCAGCCTGCAGCCCGGAATATCTGGGGCAATGAGCCGGGATAGCCGAACACATCCGGAATCCAGACTTCGGTGCACTTCGCACCGAAGTTGGACTCGAAGTACCGCTGTCCATGGATGAATTGGCGCAGGAGGGACTCACCGGACGGCAGGTTCATGTCTGCTTCCACCCACATGCCACCCACCGGCACCCATTGCCCTTCGCGCGCCTTCTCCTGCATGGCAGCAAACAATTCGGGATGATCCTGCTGGATCCAGGAGTATTGAACCGCCTGGGAGCAGGTGAACCGGTAGTCGCTTCGCTCCGCCATGAGTTGCAGGCTGTTCGAAAAAGTTCTCGCACACTTTCGGCGGGCTTCCCGCAGCGGCCACAACCATGCGGTGTCGATGTGGGCGTGGCCCACAGCAGTTGTCCGGTGCGCCGCATCGCAGGCACCGGGAGCGAATGCTTCGCTGATGAATGGACGGGCGAGGCTCGCCGTGCCGGGCACATCTCTTAGATCCAGCGAATTGAGGGCCCTGCCTATCAGGAAACGAATCCGTTGGCTCCGAGGGTGATCCACGGCAAGGGTGTTCATCACCATCATCAGCGTGGACAGTTCGAACGCCAGCGCCCGGACATCGCTGTGGTACTCGATCAGGTGGATTCCGCCGAACGTGTAGAGAAGATCTGTTCCACCAGTTGGGCGCGAACCCAGCCGGCTGGGACGGAAATTGGTCGAGATGTCTGGATTCGCCGCGGCCTCCACCAGTAGATCCAGGTGGCTTCCACCGGACTTCGGATCACCCGTGGTGAGTTGGGGGAGCGGTATGGAACGTCTTCGCGGATGAACTCCGCAAACGATCTGTCCATTGCGATAGATGGCACCTTCGGCCTGGAATCCCGGTCCTGAACCTGTGAACCCCAGATCCACCAGCAACTCGGTCCGGTCCTGATCGAGCTGAGCTGGAATCTCGGTGTCGATACTGAACCAGGTAGTGCCCCAGGGTGTGCCCCAGGGTGTTCCGGGCGAGATTGGTTCGAACCCAGTTGGCGGGAGATCCGATACCGGGATTGGTTCCCCGCTGAGGTGATGCGCCTTAACTCCCAAGGTGTGGCGGGCGGAGATCGCCGCCGGGCGGATGTGCTCGTTCAGTTCGCGTCGAAGGCGGTTTTCGAGGATCGTTGCGTTGTCGTGCACTGACAGCAGGATACTGCCGGGCTCCCTCGGCGCGCCCCGGCGAGGTGTGAGCTCACCAGAGCGCCGTGAGTATCCAGACCGAGACCATGCCGACTGCCAGAGTCCACGCTGCTGACCTGGTCTTCGCCGCCACGACGGTTGAGATTGCCGCGGCCACCCACCATGGTCCGAACGGACGGATTGAGCCGTTTTCGAGTGCCAGCGAACTTGCCACCAGAGCACTGAGCACCGCCGGCGGAATCAACTGCAGCATCGCTTCATATCGGGCAGGGATGTCCCGCCCCGCCGCGAGTTCAACCACTGAGATCCGAAACAGGTAGGTGCCGGCGCCGAGCAACAGAACCTGGAGGCCGAAACTCATGATTCCTCGACTCCGGTGTCCTCGGATCCGGTGTCCCCGGTTCCAGACGATGCCATCCACCATGTCAGCGCGGACCCTGTCGCGATCCCGGCGAACGCTCCCGCCAGAATGTTCGTTCCCGGCGGCATGAACCCCGTTCCGACCGTTACCAGTGCCGAGACCACCGCGGCCAGGATCGCCGGCCGGTTCCTGAGAGCGGGAACGACCAAGGCCGTGAACATCAGCGGGATCATGAACTCGAACTGAAGTGAGTCAGGCAGGCCCGTGCCCGCCAGCACGCCCACCAGAGTTCCTGCTTGCCAGAATGTCCAGAGGGTGGCCGCAGCACCGAGATAGAACCATCTCCTGGCCACCGGATCGTGTTGATTCCGGAACTCGACGAGTGAAAGGGAGGTCGCCTGGTCGGTCATCATGTACCCGAGTCCGAGCCTCCAACGCCTTGGAAAGTCCTGGAAAGAGGGTGCCAGCGCCGCCGAATACAGGATCAGGCGGGCGTTGATGATCAGGGACGTGCCAACGGCGACATACCAAGCCGCATCTGACTCGTAGAGTTCGAGGAGAGTGATCTGCGACGCACCGGCAAACACCAGGGGGCCGGCCATGTACCCAACAAAAGGGTTCACGCTGCTCTGGGCAACCGCCACCCCATAGACGATCCCGAAGGGCACGACGCCCACGGCGAGTGCGAAGCATCGACGGAACCCGATCCGGAGCCCCGTGCGGGCTACTTCGTTGAGGAGCATCCGCCCGATTCTGTCAGTCAGATCGAAGCCGAGGAACCGACTTGTGAAGCAGCGTCCGAATCCGTGACAGCACCGGCAGCCGAGCGATTCAAGCCCGTGTCACCCAGACTTCAGGGAGAGATCGCTTCGGGCGGACAGCCCATTGGGGACCTGTCGGCAACGAGCCTAGAACCCAAGTTCGGTTCCAAGTCGGTTCAGCGCCAACTTCGCCAGCGGCAGATCCACATCGAGGTCGGATCCGAGTTCGAGCGCCAGCACAAGATCCTTCTCTCCGAGTTCCCGCACGTGTGTAAGGGTTTCGTACCAATCGTCGTCCGTGGTCATTGGTTCGGTGCTGGAGCGAAGGATGATCGAACCGGGACCACCGGTGACCGAATCGCTGTGCCGGACCACATTTGCCAGATCCTGCACGGTCAACCCGGCGGCATCGGCCAGACGCATGGCCTCACCGGCCGCGGTGAATGCCACGAAGTGCATCAGGTTGCGAGCCAGTTTGGCCTTGGTTCCCGAACCGATCGGCCCCATGTGCACAACCAGGTTCGCGAACCGCGAGAAGGGCTCCTGAACCTGTGCGAATGCCTCTTCGGTCCCACCCACCATCACTGCGAGGGAGGCATCGTGGGCACCCATGAACCCCCCACTCACTGGAGCATCCACCACCTCGATTCCGCGAGCGTGCCCGGCCTTGGCCATCGCCACGGCGGTCTCCGGGTGGATCGTGGAATGAATGGCCACAACGGTTCCTGCGGATGCGTTCGCGAATATCTGGGAACACACGTCGCGAACCTGACCGTCATTGAGAACCATCAGCGAGATCACCGAACACTGTGTGCCGACCTCGGACACACTGGTCGCTGCTGTGGCACCGGCTTCAACGAATGGTTCCAATGCTTCTGAGCGCAGGTCGAACACCATCAGCCCGTCGGGCCAGTCGATGAGATGCCGGGCCATCGGGGCGCCGATGTTGCCAAGTCCTATGAATCCGTATGTGTTGGTCATGCTGGCTCCGCAACTGTCTTTGTTTCCAGGTATTCCTCGAATCCCGGTATGCCCATTTCGCGACCCACACCGGACTGTTTGTATCCGCCGAAGGGTGTATCCCCGGCGTACCAGACTCCTCCGTTGACGCTCATTGTCCCAGTACGGATCCGCCGAGCGAAGGCCCAGGCGCGGTCTGTGTCGGCGCTCATCACAGCACCGGACAGCCCGTACGGTGAGTCGTTGGCGATTCTGGCGGCGTCGTCATCACCGTCATGGGCGATCACCGTGATCACCGGTCCGAAGATCTCCTCGCGGGCCACTGTGGCGTTGTTGTCCAGTCCTGCCACCACGGTCGGCTCAATCCAGAATCCCCTGTCCCGGTCGGTGGGGCGGCCTCCGCCCGTGGCGAACGTCCCTCCTTCGTCGGTGGCGGTGCGAAGGTATCCCTCGATTCGTTCGCGCTGGCGCGCAGAAATGACAGGCCCGCATATGGTCCCCTCATCGTTCGGATCGCCCACTCCGACGCCCTCCATTACACCGGCGATGGCTTCCACGACTTCATCGTAACGATTTCTCGGCGCCAGAACGCGGGTGGTCAGAGCGCAACCCTGACCGGCATGAGTGCAGCCGGCAATGCCGGCCAGCATGGAGGACAAACCCACATCGGCATCATCGAGGATCACGAACGCCGACTTCCCGCCAAGTTCCAGGAAGACCCGCTTGATGGTCTTTGCCGAATCGGACATCACCCGACGGCCGGTATCAGTGCTTCCCGTGAAAGAGATGAGGTCAATGCGAGGGTCCACTGAGAGACCCGCGCCCAGAGCCGGCGCCGAGGAAGTCACAACGTTGAACACTCCCGCCGGGATGTCGGTCTTTTCGGCCACAATCCTGCCGAGTGCGGTGGCGACAGCCGGTGTGTCCGGCGGTGGCTTGAGGATCACGGTGCATCCGGCGGCCAGTGCCGGCGCGACCTTGGCGAGGTTGATCTGCCAGGGAAAGTTCCACGGGGTGATGGCGCCCACCACGCCGGCAGCTTCCTTGAGTACCCAGCGGTGGGAAGGGACTCCCATGGGTTCAGCTGTTCCGAGATCTTCGGTCCACTGATATTCATCGATCAAGTCGGAGTAAAAGGCGATGTCCGCAACCGGAGCACCGAATTGTGGACCGTTCTCTGCCAGGAATCTGGGGGCTCCGACTTCGTCAATGGTGAGCTGGGTCAGAGCTTCAGAATCGGATTCGAGAGCGGTTCGCAGTTGTTCGAGGCAGTGTTTGCGGAATGCATGGTCAGTCGACCATGACGACTCGTCGAAGGCAGTTCTTGCGGCGCCGATTGCGCGGTGCAGTTCGTCTTCGCCGGCGTCGGCGACCTGCCCGACGACTTCCTCGGTGGCGGGATTGATCGTGTCAAACACCGCACCACTGTCGGCGGGAACAAGGTCGCCGTCGATCAGCAACTCGGTGGTTACCTCGTACTCACTCACCTGGAACCTCCCAGATCTGTACCGGAGCTTGCCAGATCTTGTGGTGTCCCGGGAGCGGATCACCCAGGCTGCGCTTCATGCGTTGTGCCATACCATCGCTCAGGGTCCCGTCACCCAACATCTCGACGAAGAGTGCTGCGGCGTTGCCGAAGTCGAAGAAGTCCCGTTGCCAACTCCACTGGAAGTTGCCACCGTAACGGAACCAGGAGCCCCCGATTCCACCGATCTCGTAGTTCGAGCCGTCGGATCGTTTTGCATCGGCGATCTGTTTCCACAGGCCGAGTACCTGACCGGCCTTGTCGTCGATGAGAATCTGCTGATATGGGTATTCCCATCCACCGAGGCCGACCATCTCGGTCCCGAGCGCCCACTCGCGGATCTGTTCGCGGCCCACGGCCATGAAGTCTTCCTTCGGGCCGAAGTTCCAGCCATAGGTTGCGTCTTCGGTGTAGAGATCCGCCATGGCGGACCAGTCACCGGCCTCCTCCGCTGCCTTGTTGGTGTCGAGCCAGCGCTGGACCATTTCTTCGAGTTCTTCTCTGGGATATTCAGCCATTGTGTTCTCCTGTGGTGAGTGTGGGTTGGATCCCGACCTTGAACGGTCAGGAATGTCGAGTTGTTTTGAACCGGGCTGGATTCGTTGGTGGCGTCTACGGGCTGTCCGTGAGGTCAACGATTTTGAGTGCGTGGGTAGGGCAGTACTTGACCGCTTGTTCAACGTCGGGGCGACGAGCGTCAGGCGGCGACTCTTCAACAATGGTGAGTTCACCCGATTTGGATACCGTGAAGATGCCGGTCGCTTCGTTCTCGCAAACTCCATGTCCTTGGCAGAGGTCCCGATCCACCGCGATCACCCATCGACTCATGAGGGATTCGAATTCGCTTTCCCGGAAGCAGCCAGCGCTTCCGGGCGGGGAGCCATGTTGACGACGCACGGATGTTCCAGCTGGATGACCATCTTGGATTGATCCGTTCGGTATGTCTCCGGTGCCTGGGCGAGTGAGAACTCGAACCGGGGGAGCAACCAGGCGAAGATGCATTTGAGCTGCATCAGGGCGAACGCCGCACCCACACAGCGGTGGCGACCGGCACCAAAGGGAATCCAGGTCCATGGATTGGCAAGATCCTCTTCGCGCGGTTCGAGGTATCGATCGGGATCGAAGGCACCAGGATCGGGAAAGTCCTCGGCCAGACGATTGGACACCGACGGTGAAGCAGCCACGAGTTCCCCCTTGCTGATCTGATATCCGCATACCTGCATGTCCCTCATGGCCACCCGCAACAACAGGATCAACGGCGGGTGAAGCCGCAGGGTTTCCTTGATGGCGGACTCGAGGTGCGGCATTTCCCTGAGTGCGTGATAGGTGACCGGTTCGCCCGTGTCCGCAAGGGCGCTCAGCTCGGACATCACCTTGGACATCTCCTCGGGGTGCTTGAGCAGTTCCAGAAGTGTCCAGGACGCGGTGGTGGAGGTGGTGTGGTGGCCGGCGAACATCATCGAGATGAACATTCCGGTGATCGTGTCGGCGCTGAATCTGAGGCCGCCGTCATCGTCGCGGATCGAGATCAGAACGTCGAGCAGGTCGCGGTCTTCCTCCGTGGGTTCGGGACCCGCCTCACGCTCGGCGATTATTCGCTCGAGGAGTGACACCATCTCGACCCGAGCTGAATCCCGGCGCCGGAAGCTTTCGATGTCCGCATACGGATCAACGAATGCAATCGCGTCGGTTCCACGCTCGAGATCGGCGAAAAGGTCAGCGAAGTGAACGTCGAGAGACTCACGGAACTTCTTTCCGATCAGACATGCTGATGAGGTGTAGATGGTCAGCTCGGCGAAGAAATCCAGCAAGTCCACGGAATCAGTGCCGGCGAGGCCGTCGATCATGCGTTCAACCTGCTCGGAGATTGTTTCCGCATGCCCGCGCATGTACTTGTCCCGCAGCGCCTGGTTGTGAAGCATCTCCCTGCGTCGCTCCGGTGATGCATCGAATATCACACCTTCGCCGAACACGGGAGCCATGAACGGGTACGCCTCGGCCTGATCCAGGTCTTCCTCGGGAGCCCGGAAGAACCATTCGTTGGCTTCGGCGCCACAAACCATCACCACACGCCGACCGGCGAGTTCGAAGGCGCCGACGTCTCCGCACTCGTCGTGAACCCGTTCCATCAAACCGATCGGGTCAGTACCGAGTTCGTCGAGATGGCCGTTGGATCCAACCCGGCCACTCACCATTGCGGGTTCGAGCCCGTCTGTGGCAGGACCCTCTGGGGGAGAATCCTGTGAGAGATTGGTTCCGGCGGATGTGTCGTGGGCCATCATGACTCCTTCACGGGGGCTTCTGGTTGGACTTCGATGATTGTCAGGTGGGTTCCCCTCGGAGCGGACACAATCGCCATCACTGCCGACGCGGGGCCTTCGGCATCGAGGAAACCCTCGTGCCGCATGAACCCGTGTTTGGTCCATTCAGCCATCAGATCGGACAGTCGCTCAGCTGGGAACTCCGAACCCATTTCGGTGAGTGTGGGTCCCGGACGGACAAGAGAGGAGCGCACGCCTGTACCTTCGAGTTCCAGCTGCATTCCCCTTGCCAACCCCTCGAGACCCCACTTGGCAGTTACGTAACTGGCCATTGTGGGACGGGGCAGGCGTGTGACGTCTGAACTCACAAGCACCACATCACCGCGGCGGCGATCGATCATGCCGGGCACGAATGCGGCGACGAGGGCTTGAACGCCGAGAAGGTTGATCTGGATCTGGCGCAGAAACTCTTGTGGATCAACCTCGTGGGCCCTCATCGGCAGGACTTCTCCGGCGACGGAGACGAATACTTCGA
Organism: Microthrixaceae bacterium; assembly: GCA_020027475.1. Classification (GTDB taxonomy): domain Bacteria; phylum Actinomycetota; class Acidimicrobiia; order Acidimicrobiales; family Microtrichaceae; genus JAHRAZ01. Next base: position 29,226 of record JAHRAZ010000052.1, on the reverse strand, counting down.
TCTCGCCGAGCTCCGCCACCGCCTCGTCGGCAGCGGCCGCGATCGCTTCCGGATCGGTCAGGTGGAGTTCGACTGCGACTGCTTCTCCACCCTTGGAGCGGATCGTGTCGCGGAGATCGGTGAGTCGGTCCATGCGCCGGGCTGCCAGAGCCACCGGATGGCCTTGGTCGGCGAGCATCAGGGCGGTGGCGGCTCCGATGCCGCTGGAAGCCCCGGTGACGAAAGCGGGGCGCCGGTCCGGGTGAGCTGGCGGAGTCATGAGAGGGTTACGGTCGTCGGCAGTGCGGCGAAGCCGCGCACGTTGACGGAGTGGACGCGTTCGATGCCGCTCTCGTCGATCTCCCACCCGGAGACGCGGTTCAGCAGTTCTTCCAGACAGACCTGCGCCTCGAGTCGCGCCAGGGAGGCTCCGAGGCAGAAGTGCCGACCCATTCCGAAACTCAGGGAGGAGATGGTGTCGCGACCGATTCGGTAATCCCACGCGTCTTCGAATACTGACTCGTCGCGATTCGCGGAGCCGACGAGCAGCAGCACCCTGTCGCCCTTGGGAATCACCTCACCGTGCATCTCGACGTCGCGGGTGGTGATGCGGGCAAGCATCTGCGAAGAAGTGTCGAAGCGAAGGGTCTCTTCCACCCAGTCGGGAACGCGTGAGTGATCCTCGAGTACCAGCTTCTGCTGTTCCGGAAACTTCCAAGCCCAGTACCAGGCATTGGCGAGCAGTTTTGTGGTGGTCTCGTTGCCGGCAACAACCATCAGAAAGAGGAAACCCATCACCTCCTCGTCGGTGAGGCGGTCGCCGTCGATCTCCGCTGCCAACAACGCAGTGGTGAGGTCATCGGTTGGATTCTTGCGTCGATCAGCGATCATGTCGGCGTAGTAGCCCACCAGTGACAGGCTTGCGTCGATTCCGGACTGCGGAACGTCCTCCACACCTTCCTCGCGATGCACCAGAAGGTCAGCCCAGATACGAAGTTGTGCTCGGTCGGGTTGGGGCACACCGATCAGTTCGGAGATGACATCCATCGGAAGCTTTCCGGCAAAGTCGCCAACCATGTCGAAGGATCCGGATGGCAGACATTCATCCAGATGCTGCTTGGCGATCTCCCGGATCCGATCCTCCATTTTGGCGACTCTGCGAGGAGTGAACCCGCGGTTCACCAAGGACCGCATCCGGGTGTGTTGCGGGGGATCCATCGCCAGGAATGACATGGTCTTGTGTGCATGTGGTCCGGAGGCTGTCTTGTCCAGCGACACTCCGTGAGAGTTGGAGTACGTGCCCGAATCGCGGAACGCTGCCTCCACGTCGGCGTGCCCCGACAACGCCCAGAAATCCAGATCTGCATTGTGATAGAGCGGCGCCTCCTGCCTCATGCGCGCATACGTGGGATAGGGGTCCTCATGAATGGCGTAGTGGTAAGGGTTGTACACAACCGGGGTATCGCTACTGGTGCTGTCGGTGACTGTCATTGGATTTCCTTTCGAAAAACGACACTTGCTGCCTGCTCCATGAGTAGGGGCAGATCTTCGTACTTGATGTATCCCATGCCCGCTTGGAGCATAAACCCGGACCAGGCGGCTTCCAGTGTCTGGAGTCCGTGTGGATCTGCATCCGGACCCACTGCCTGTCGAAGAAGTGTGTGTGTGTGCTGGCCGATCATTGCCCTGGTTCGGTCGACCTCGGCGTCGTTCGAGAGCATTGCTGTGGTGCAGGCGGAGGCGAGTTCCGGCTCTTGAACCGCCAACACGGCAATGTCAGACAGCGACTGCGAGACGCGTTCCGCCGTGTCCTGCTCAGTCGACTCGGGAGGTGATTCGATCTCCGAGAGTCGCCGCCAGAACATCTCGGTGACCAGATGATCCTTCGATGCGAAATAGGTGTAGGCGGTTGCGGGAGCGACCTGAGCCCTCGCGGCCACCGCCCGGATGCTCAATCCGTCGTACCCGTGTTCGCGCACTTCTTCCACACCCGCATGGAGCAAGCGGGTGACGGTGTCGGCCTGTTTGGCGCCGAGGTGCCGTCGGGGCGAAGTCCGGGGGCCGCCACCGCGCGTGTCGACGATGCGCGCGCCATGCCCTGCGGGTCCGGAGCGTTCAAGTGATTGGCTCATTGGGGCGCTCGTGATCGCGATCCGGAACTGGACATGTGTCCAGACACTAGTCTGCTTTCATGACACGAGTACCAAATTCATTCGGGGATACAGCTCGAAGCCTGAGGGATACAGCGCGAAGCCTGCATGGGGCAAACAGTCGGAGGTACACATGAACGCCAGAAAGACCAGCGAGGAAGCCGAGCCAGAGGTTTCAGAACGTTCACCGGATGTTGTGGCCAGTTCCGGCGAGGGAACCGACCAGGGCGGCTTGGAAGACTATTCCGGTGAGTTCCAGACCGATTTTCGCTACGAGGATCTCTCACACGACGCACTTGTGAGGCTGGTTCGCGAATTCGCCTTGGCGGTGCATCTTCTCGACCGTTCGATGTGCGCGGCCATTTCCATGAAGTTCGGAGGGGAAGCCATGGAGGAACTGGCGATCGAGGAATGGAAGGGAGCGAGTCCGGTTTATGGCGATCGATTGCGTCGAATCATGGGGATAGAAGGAAACGATGTTGAGGCCATATTCAAGGTTCTCCAGCTGGATCCCGGGTTTCCCCACCATTATCTCGACGTCCATTACGAAGTTGTTGACTCCAACCACGGGTTCTTCGAGCTGGCGAGCTGCGGTGCGCTGCTCGACGCGGAACCTTTCGGTGAGGGTTTCGTGACTTCGATGTGCCACACGATCGAGGATGCAACCTTCGATGTGACTGCTCAGGCGATCAACCCCAAGGCCCACATCAGCCACGTTCACCGACCTCCGCGAACACCTTCCGACCGGGTACCTCACTGCCGATGGGAGATCACCATCGACGAAGGCAATGAAACGCTCCCGGAAGCTCCGATCACCCAGATCACCGCCGGGACAACGGCAGCCACCTTTGAGTTCCCGCCCATGCGTGATGGCGCGCCCCACCTTCCGCACGAGGAGCCCGGGACCACTGTGTCCCTCTCCTGAGTGTCCCTCTCCTGAGTGTTCCTCACAGTGGGGGAAGCCCTCAGAGTGGGGGAAGCACGGCCTCCACCACCGCTGGACCCTCGACGGCAAAGGCTGCTTCGAGCTGAGTGGTGAACTCTTCGGCCGTGGTGGCCCGGCTCACCTGTTCCACGCCGCAAGCCCTGGCCAGGGACACAAAGTCCAGGTCGGGGCGGGTCAGGTCGAGCATGTCGCGGGCCCGCGCACCGTCGCCGGCCGCGCCCACCCGTTCCAACTCCATGTTGAGTACGGCGTAGGAACTGTTGTTGAGGATCACCGTGGTCACGTCGAGGTTTTCCCGAACCTGGGTCCACAAGGCCTGGAACGTGTACATCGCGCTTCCGTCGGCCTGAAGGTTGAGCACCTTGCGATGTGGTTCGGCCACCGCGGCGCCCGTGGCCACGGGCATGCCATAGCCAATCGCACCACCAGTGAGGCAGAGCCAATCGTGCTGCGGGCAACCGGCTGTGAATCCGGACACGAACAATCCTGTGGTGTTGCCCTCATCGGCGACGATTGCACCTTCGGGCAGGATCGACCCCACGGCTGATGCCAGCGTTTCGGCATTGAGCTCGCCGGTCGGTCGATCGGGGCGCGATGCAGAGGTCAGCACTGGCTCGGCATCCGGAGCCACGAGGTCAGCCAGAGCGGCCAGAGCACCCGTGCTGTTCTGTCCCGGCACCGCAAGTGTGTGCACAGTACAGCCGTCGGGCACCAGCTCGGATGCCTTGTCCGGGTAAGCGAAGAATGACACCGGTGAGGCGGCCTCCACCAGGATCAGGTGTTGTAGACCATCCAGTTGCATCTGCGCGAACTCGGCGAGGTATCCCAGGCGCTCCACAGCAACCCTTCCTGCGCCTCGTTGCGATCGGGTCGGGAAGGTTTCCGCGAGGAGCTTGGCGCCCGTGGACGCACTGATGCGACCAGCCAACTCCGCTGGACCTGCCATGCAGGCCGTGCCGCCCACCATGATGGCCGCGGATTCCCCGGAGGAACGCAGGATTGCGGCGATCTCGGAGATCACATTGCCGTCCACAGCTGCGGGTTGGCGCGGAGCAACCGCCGGCGCCGGACCATCGCAGGGATCCCAACAGACATCCGCCGGAAGAATCAGGGTTGAGATCTGGCCGGGAGGACCATAAGCATCGGCCACGGCCCGGGCAGTGTCGCGGGCCACATCTCCGGAAGTGGTTGAGGCCCGGATCACACCGTTGAGGCTCGACGCGATCGCTTCGATGTCGGACTGCAGCGGAGCGTCGTAACGGGCGTGGTGTGTGGCGTGGTCGCCAACAATGTTGAGAAGGGGAGTGTGGGCCCGGCGCGCATTGTGCAGATTCGCCAGTCCGTTGCCTAGTCCCGGTCCGAGATGCAACAAGGACGCAGCAGGGCGGCCCGCCATACGTGCGAACCCGTCGGCGGCTCCTGTTGCCACACCTTCGAAGAGCGCCAGGATTCCCCGCATGTCCGGCACGTCATCGAGAGCAGCCACGTAGTGCATCTCGGACGTGCCCGGATTCATGAATGTGGTGTCCACTCCGGAGTCGACCAGAGTGCGTATGAGTGCTTGGGCACCGTTCATTGGATTCCTTCCGTAGGACGGACACCCGGTGAAGGGGTATCCGCTCGAAACTGACTGGATGCTGGGAGTTCGTCGGCAGGCGAGGTGTAAGGGGACATCTGAGGATTGCTGCCGATCTGTGTCAGAAGATGGTGTCGGGATTCATGATGCCGTTCGGATCGAACGCGGTCTTTATCCTGCGCATCAATTCGATCTTGGTGGGATCCTCCAGAGTGAGGAAGTGTTCCCGCTTCGCGAGGCCGATCCCGTGTTCGGCCGAGATTGCGCCGCCGAGCGCCCGGCTGGCGTCGAAGAGTTCGTGCATGATCCGGTCGCGTTTGTGCGGGTCGCCACCGCAGAACACTCCCAGATGAACATTGCCGTCACCGGCGTGGCCGCAGCCGGCTATCCAGGCTTCATACTCATTGGCGAGAGCGGCCACCCGATTCATGAACTCCGGGATATCAGCGCGTGGAACCACGATGTCGACGATCTCATCGGCGTTGTTGGCTTTCGAGATCCAGAACGCCTGCTCGCGCGCCTCGATGAGTTTCTCGGCCGCATTACTCGGGAGCACGTAGACGTCCATCGCGCCGAGTTCTGATAGATGCTCGGCCAACGATGCCGTGTCTTCCTCCAGACGGGATTCGTGGCTGTTCTCGAGCATCACCACGAGGTAGGCGAGTGCCGTGTCCTTGATCTCCTGTGGAATGCCCAGCTCCAGGCCGGTGAATTCGGCCGTTGCTGACATAGTCATGATGTCGATGTACTCGAGGATCAATGGAGAAACACCGGAGTCCACGATTCTGGGTACCGCTTCGGTGACGCTGTCGAGTGTGGCGAAGGGGGCGAGGACTGTTGCGCAATGGGGGAGCCGGGGATGGAGCTTGAGCGTGATCTCCGTGACCAGACCCAGTGTGCCTTCGCTGCCCACCATTAGCTGGGTCAGGTCATAACCAGAAGTCGACTTCACGAACTTGCCACCGGTGCGGATCACTTCTCCGCCGGGCAGCACAACCTCGAGCCCGAGAACATGGTGGCGGGTGACTCCGTACTTCACGGCCCGCATGCCTCCGGCGTTGGTGTTCACGTTTCCGCCGAGACTCGCCGAATACTCACCTGGATAGACCGGATACACCAGGTCGTACGGTTTGAGTGCCTCATCGAGTTCATTGAGTCGAATGCCGGGTTGCACCACAGCGACGTGGTTTTCTGTGTCGATCTCGATGATCTCGTTCATGCGCTCGAAGCTCACGACGATCGAGTCGTTTCGGGGCACTGCTGCGCCTGACAGCCCGGTTCCGGCACCGCGGCCGGTGATGGGTACACGGTGGTGATCGGCGAGCCTCATTATCTGGGAGACCTCGGCGGTCGAGCGCGGCAGGAACACTGCCGTGGGCCGACATGGATCAACCGTCAGACTCTCGTCCTGTTCGTACTCCTCGGATATCTGGTCGCCGATGAGCATCTCTGCTCCGGCCACGGATTCGGTCAGTCCGGCCAACACCGATTCGATGTCCCCCGGGTCTGCTGTAGGTGTGCTCACTTGTTTCCTCCGGGATCCCGGCCTCGATGCGATGATGATGTTTGGCGGTAGGGAAGAATCCGCGCCAATCGCGGGTTGTCCCGGATGTGACTGTAACCAAGCTCTCGATGATCTACGACGCTGACAGTGGAATCTCCGGCGAGCTCCGTTATGTGCTCGGAACGATTCGGGGAAATCATTGCGCGCTGTGCGACATCAGCCATGGCAAGCTCCGCAAGAAATCGGAGTTCGAGGAGCTGACATGCAGTCTGGAAATACCGGTCGACGTGTTGCATCGAAACGAACAGTCTCCGGAGCTGGCCGCCTTCACCGCTGGACTCCAGCCGCTCGTTGTCGCTCATCGCCAGGAGGATCTCAAGGTGCTTCTCAGCGCAGCCGACCTGGATCAGGTCGACGGTGATGTGGATGCGTTCGCCCAATTGTTGAAGTCAGCATTGGCGGAGACCGAACAGGTCTGATCCGGTATTCAGCGACGGTTCAGTGCACCGGGTGTCCGGAGCAGGTCCAGCACCTCCGTGGGCACTGAGTCCGAGATCAGGTCGCCGAGGGTCACGGATTCGAGCACATTTCGCAGGGAGGCCCTGGTGGCCAGCCAGACGCTCTCGAGGGGTTCTGCGACCCCTGAGTAATCCAGGTTCTCCGGAGCCTCTCCGCGGACATCTGCCAAGGGTCCCTCAACGGCCCGAATGATGTCGGCAACGCTAATCTCCGAGGCCGGGGTCGCCAGCCAATAGCCGCCGTCTGATCCCCGTCGGCTTCCCACCAGGCCGGCCCTGCGCAGTTCGGAGAGGATGTTCTCGAGGTACTTGGTGGGAATCGATTGCGATTCCCCCAAGACATCACCCTTGGTCGCTCCAGCGGAACGCTGCGGCGACCGGGCGGCAAGTTCCAAGGCCGCACGGACAGCGTAATCAACCTTCGCAGTGACTCTCACAATCAGAAGTGTGGCACGTGGAACCGTGGCAGGGCAGGTTGTGATCGGTTGATGTCGGTGCGCCCGAACCGGTCCGCGGGATGCCAGTATCCACCATGAACTTCCATATCCATCCCGACGTTTTCACGCCGCGCGAATGTGCCGAGATTGTCCGTCTCGGGTTCGAGCAAATCCGGCTCGAGCGGTCCGGCACCGTGGCAGGTGTGGAAGGGGTGGAGGACGTCTCCGCCGACATCCGCGAATCACGCGTGGCCTGGATTGGTGAATCCGGGGATGACAACTGGATACACGAGCGTCTGGCCGCAGTGGCAGAAGCCGCCAACGATGGTTATGGCTTCGATCTGGACGGTTTCTCCGAAGATCTGCAGTTCACGGTCTATGAGTCGGAGGGATCTCACTACACCTGGCACCACGACGGCTTCGAAGAAGGTCTGGAACACCGGAAGCTTTCGTTGGTGATCCAGTTGAGTGACCCGAGCGGATATGAGGGTGCCGACCTCGAATTCCTGGAGGTCGCCGAGGACTACGACAGCCAGGAGCGAGACGGCTACCTCTTGTCGGCTCGCGCGATTGGTTCGGTCATCTCGTTTCCGGCCTTTGAGTATCACAGGGTGACACCGTTGATCAGTGGGCTGCGTTGTTCACTTGTTTCGTGGTTGTCGGGACCACCATTTCGCTGACGGAGGCCGTTCGTGCTGATGTCGGTCACGCTCGCCGGAGCAACGCTTGGATCGCAGGCTTTTCCGGGCCTCGAATCCGGGGTGTTGTGCCGGGATCACCTCAGTTGCGGGCGTGCGCAACCATGAACTCCAGAATCGTGCCGAAATTGTCCGGATACCAGTCATGGGAGGAGCTCGGGTTGATCACCACGGTTACCTCTGCTCCCGTGGATGCGCTCCAGGATTCAGCCACGGCCCCAGCTCCCTGATCTCGGGAGAGATCAGTGCCGAGGTAGGGGACCTCCGGCAACGTCTCGGTATCGATGGCCTCGGCCCAGCGGGAGGCGACGTCGCCGAGAGGCTCCGAATCAGCTCGACGGAGCGCCTGGTCAACAAAGACGGATTGGGCCTCGGGTCCGTATCCGCCGTTGATCGAGATGACCGGGTCGGCGAAGTTGGCCACGAACAATGCGGATATGGGGGGATCAAGTTCGCATGTGTCTGGCATCATCCAGCCCGAGACCATGGTCACGGTCGCGTAGAGGGCGGCGTTCGTGCACGCAATGCCCCCTGCCAGCTGGCCTCCGGGTCCATATCCGACAAGGTGTACACGTGCGAGATCGACGCACTCGCCGGCGATTGCGTCCTCGGTCATGCGCACGACTTCGGAGCGGTCGTCACGGCGGTTCGGATCGCCGAGCGTATTGAACTCCGATTCATCGGGTGCCGGGTCTATCCCGATCACCAACGCTTCCTCTGCGAGGAGCGGCCATCCGATGATTCCGGCAAGTTCATCCGCGGTCTGCCCGAAACCGGGTAGAGAGACGATCATCGGTTTCGGAGATGGTTCAGCAAACTCTGCGGAATCAGTGTCACCATCGGTTGGGAGGCTCGGATTCCCACAGCCTGCTGACGGGATCGGAGCGGCATCGGCAGAAATCACAGTTCCGGGGTCTGAGTCCACGTCGTCGAATGCAGGTCGCTCGCCGTTGCAGCGGGCCAACAGAGCGATCGACACCACGGCCAACAATGTGACTGTGATGATCACCGGCATCAGGGATTTCCGGGGGCGCTTGCGCCGGACGGTCCCTGCCCGGCCGGGTGTCGGGTCCGCGGGTGTCGGGTCCGCGGGTGTCGGGTCCGCGGGTGTCGGGTCCGCGGGGGCGGTGTTCGTGGGGGTTGTGTCTGTGAGTTCGGCGTAACTGACATCCGGCCCCAGCGAGAGTGGAACGCACAGCCGGTGGACCTGCTGCGGTGAGATCTGCATCGCTTCGGCTGTCAGCGTTTGGTCCACTCCGCCCAGTCGATGCAGGGCGCAGGCGATTCGCTCTTGGTCATCGCAGCTCGCCAACCTGCGTCGCACCGATTCACGCAGGCTTGCCTCCGGGCGGTCCGCGTCGTCGCCCGGGGCCCCGTCGCCCGTTTGCCTCTGGAGGCATTCCGCCACAACGTCGTGTGCCACCGGTGTCAGCACGCGGGGCCAGGGAATCGGATCAGCGAGACTGTGTCGTACCTCGGCTGTCGCCGCTACTTCTGCTGCAGCTTTTGGATCCCCGAGAAGTGATGTCGCAATTTGAACAGCAACGCTGAAGGTATCGCCCGAATCCACAACCTGAACATATTCGACCGAAGCAACCCGCCTCGACTTGTCGCGGGTTCGGGGTTGTGGGAGGCAGCCCGCCCCGGGGAGAATCCGGGCTTCTTGGGAGAGTCCGGGTTATCCGGGACTCTCGGATCTGTCCCCAGATCGAACGCAGGGATTCGTGGCCGCATGACGCTCCAGTGTGGGCCGCGGATGCAACACTGTCGCTGTGTCGGATCAGCGCCCCGGAGAACCAGGACGGCAGTGGCATGTCCCGGATCCGGCCGCACCGGCCACCGTGCACATACCGGGCCGGGCGGCCAAACCGGTCCAACCGCCACCCAAGCCCCCTCGACGACCGCCCCCTGGCACGCCTCCGCCGACACAGCCCGGGGGTAAGCCGAAAGGAAAGAAACAGAAGCGGAATGTCAAGCGCTGGATCGGGTTCATTCTGGTCCTGTTCCTGGTGGTGATGCTGGCCTTCGCGGGTTGGTTGTGGACTTCGTGGAATGCGGTTGATCGGGTTGACCTCTCCGGAGTGCTCGATGAGCAAATCGGAGATGTGACCAACTACCTGTTGGTGGGCTCAGACTCGCGCTCAAACCTCGATCCCGATGCAGTCGCCGGTGCGGAACCCACCGTGGAGGGAAGTCGCGCCGACACCATCATTCTCCTGAGCACTTCGATGGCCGGTACGAAAATGATGTCGATTCCCCGCGACCTCTGGGTCACGATCGCTGGCTCCGGCACCAAAGGTCGGATCAACGGCTCGTTCAACAACGGACCGGCAAATCTGGTCGCAACGGTGCAGTCCGCCCTCGATGTGCCGGTTCATCACTACGCAGAAGTTGATTTTGCCTCGTTCGCGGGAGTGATCGACGCCGTCGGAGGGGTGACCATCCATTTCGACCACCCGGCATCGGACCCGGCATCGGGTCTCAACGTAACCGAGGCCGGTGATGTCACGCTCAGCGGGCGGGACGCTCTGTCGTATGTCCGCAGTCGTCACTACACCGAGTTCATCGACGGCCGGCAAATCACGGATGCGACTGGAGACCTGGGGCGCCAGGAGCGTCAGCAGCGGTTCCTGCTGGCTGCCTTCTCCGAAGTGGGCGGCACCAAGAATCCGGTCGCCATCGGCCGAGCGGCCTCCTCGGTTTCCGAAGGTCTGACCGTGGACACCGGATTTTCACTGTTCGACGCACTGTCGCTTGGACGACACCTCGGGGGCGAGGCACCCGAAACCGTGATCCTGCCCACAACCCCGACCCGCATCGGTGGTGCGGCGGTGCTTGTTTTGATCCAACCGGATGCGGACGCCGTACTGCAACAGTTCCGCTGAACCACCAGCGCGCTTGAACCACTGGCGCGCTTGAACCACTAGCGCGCTGGAACCACTAGGTTGTCGCAATGTCCACTGACTGCCCGAATCCCGATGGTTCCTCCGAACGCCAGACCAAGTTCAAGTCCGAAATGCCGATGTGCATCGATGTGGAGAAGGAGTACACGGCCAAGATCGTGACCAACTTCGGCACGATGAACGCCTTCCTGTATCCGAAGATGGCACCGAAGACTGTCAACAACTTCGTCAGTCTGGCCCGGTATCACTACTACGACGGTCTGACCTTCCACCGCATCATCCGTGACTTCGTCATTCAGGGCGGATGCCCGGAGGGCACCGGCACGGGTGGTCCCGGATACCGTTTCGAGGATGAACTTCCGGAGCCCGGCAAATACGAACTTGGTTCGTTGGCCATGGCCAACGCCGGCCCCAACACCAACGGCAGCCAGTTCTTCGTGATCTCAGGTCCCCAGGGAATGCAACTGCCACCGCAGTACGCCCATTTCGGCAAGCTGATCGATGGCCAGGATGTGCTTGCGGCCATCCAGGGCACCCCGACCGGTCAGGGTGACCGTCCTGCCGATCCCGTCATCATCGAATCGATCACGATCACCGAAAGCTGACAGAGGCGACGATCACTGCGGTGATCGTCGTCGGTCCAGTGGTCACTGCGGCGTCAACCAGTGCGACACTGCCAACAGCCAATCCCGACGAACGCGCGGGATCCGCACTGTTTGTGTATCTTCTGCCAATGGCACTGACCTCAGAAAGCGTCGACTCGGTGGCGAATGGCGACTCGTTTGATTCACACCCGGATACTCCCGTGATCGAGACTCGCGATCCCCGCACCGACACACTTCTGGCGATCGTTGCCGACCAGTCAGCAGATGAGGTGGACACTGCAATCGGGCGGGCCCGCGCCGCATTCCCGGCTTGGGCCGAATTGTCCTTCAAGGACCGCTCTGCGCATCTGCTCAAGGTACGGGACCGACTGCTGGATCGCGCCGAGGAGTTCGTGGAAATCATCTGCTCCGAAACCGGAAAGCAGCCCGCGGAAGCTGTCACCACCGAGTTGATGACGCTGTGTGAGATCATGGGGTGGTATTCCAAGAACGGTGCCGAGGCCATCCGGCCGATAGAGGTGTCCACCGGCACGATGGCGCACAAGAAGGCCTGGAAACAGTACGAACCAATGGGTGTGATCGCGGTGATCAGTCCTTGGAACTACCCGTTCGTTCTCGCGATGACTCCCATCATCACTGCTTTGTTCGCCGGCAGCACCGTGGTGCTCAAGCCATCAGAGATAACGCCGACGGTTGGACTCGCCATCGGGGAATTGTTCGAGGACGAACTCTGGGGAGACATCGTGGCGGTTGTCACCGGGGGCGCAACCACTGGCGAGGCGCTGGTTCGCGGCGATGTGGACAAAGTGGTCTTCACCGGTTCGGCGGCCACCGGCAAGCGGGTCATGGCTGCTGCCGCCGATTCCCTCACACCTGTGCTGTTGGAACTTGGCGGCAAGGATCCAATGGTTGTGTGTGCCGATGCCGACCTCAAGCGGGCAGTCAAGGGTGCAGTGTGGGGAGCCTTCCAGAACTCCGGACAGACATGCATGTCCGTGGAGCGGGTCTATGTTGCCTCCGGCATCCATGATGAGTTCGTGGAGCGGGTCGTCGACGAAACCCTCCATGTCCGTCAGACAGATGACGGCAATGGTGACATCGGAGCCATGACAGCGCAGTCCCAGGTGGCGATCGTCGAGGCGCACATTGCTGACGCCGTTGCCAAGGGAGCAAAGGTCCTCACGGGAGGCAAACGCCTGGATCGTGAGGGCCTCTGGTTTGAGCCAACGGTGCTCGTTGACGTGGACCACACCATGGATGTGATGATGAAGGAGACCTTTGGTCCGGTCATGCCGATCATGGCGGTCTCCGGTGACGCTGAGGCAATGCAACTCGCCAATGACTCCGAATACGGACTCAACAGTTCCGTCTGGACATCCGATGAGGCCCGCGCAAAGGTCCTGGCCGATGAGATGGAGGCCGGAAATGTCTGCATCAATGATTGCCTCACCAGCTACGGCATTGCGGGACTGCCCTTCGGCGGCGTGAAGGAATCCGGATTCGGACGGGTGCACGGGGCAGAGGGTCTCCGGGAATTCTCGAACCTCAAGTCTGTGCTGAGCCAGAGGAACATTCCCGTGCCGAAAGAGCCGTGGTGGTACCCGATTCCCAGGGGCATGGACCGCCTCGGGATTTCCACCATGCGCATGCGCTTCGCCAGCACGTTCAAGGGACGTCTCTCCGGTCTCCGCCGGAAATAGCGCTGCCGGCTTTCAGCATGGCTTCGCAGCAGGAACCTCAGGGTTGCGCGAGGGCCTCGATCCAGCGGGCCACCTCATCGGTGAACACGTCGTTACGGTCTCCCGCAACCATGTGCCCGGCTTCGCTGACGTCCACAAAGTCGGCATCAGGGCAAAGCTCGAGGAATTCCGTTGCGGTTTCTTCACTGACCAGGTCTGACAAGCGTCCCCTCACCAGGAGTGTGGGAACGTCGAGAGCCTTGGTGGCGGCCTCGTAGCGGGGATGTGACTGTGAAGCGCCGACTGGAAGCGGGCCGAGGAAGAAGTCTGGATCCCAGTGCCACCGCCACCGACCGTCCGGATCGCGTCGGAGGTTCTTGGAGAGTCCCTTGAGGTCGGAAGTGGGTTTTCGATGCGGTTGATACTCCGCGATCGCCTCGGCGGCTTCCTCGAGTGATCCGTAGCCCTCATGCACCTTGTCCAGCATGAATTCGACGATTCGCAGAACACCATCGGGTTCCATGCGCGGAGTGATGTCCACCAACACGATCGCCCGGCACGTGCCGGGAGCGAGTTCTCCCTCAGCCAGCAACAAAGCAAGGCCACCGAGTGAGGCACCCACGATCACCGGGGCCACTCCGCTTCGTTCCTCCATTTCCGATGCCACATCGATGCAGTCTTCGGCGAATCGGTCGAGGGAGTAGTCGCGGTCGGGAGCACGGTCGGTAGCACCGTGGCCTCTCTGGTCAAAGGCCACGGCGTAAAGGCCGTCCCGGGCAAGAGCCTCTGCTGTTCCTCCCCACGAGTGCCGGGTCTGGCCGCCACCATGGATGAGGATCACTCCGGGATTCTCAGGGTCACCATGGACATCGGCGGCAATTCTCATACCCGTTCGGTTGATGAACCACCTGTCGGGAATGTCGCGCAGATCCTCATGGGAATCATCCTCGGGTGTGCCCGGAGTCTGTTCGCCTTGGTCGCTCATGTGGTCGGTCCCTCAGATCATCGTATTCGTGGCAGACGTTTTCCATCGTGGTACCCGGGGCAGTTCCTTTCGGTAGGAATCCGGCTCACTGGAAGTCGGGGGGTTCCCGTCTGGCCAGTGCATCCACACCCCGACCGAAGTCGTCCTCGCCCATCATCGCTGACAGCAGATCACCCGCGTATTCAACCGCCTCATTCACCGGTCGATGTTGATCCTTCCACAACTGTCGCCGGGATTCCCTCAGACTGCCCCTCGACACCGACGATGCCAGGTTGCGGGCGTAGTCCAGCGTCTCGTCAAGCAGACTCTCGCTGGGATGGATCCGATTCACCAGTCCCCACTCGAGGGCCTCTTCGCTGAGAATCACGCGGCTGCTCAGAAGCAGGTCCATCGCCCTGCCCGTGCCGACAATCCTCGGCAGCAACCAGGACAGGCCGTATTCAGCCGGCAGATTCAGTTTTCCATGGGCCGTGGTGAGCTTCACTCCCGGTGCCGCGAATCGGAGATCGCAGTAGCAGGCCAGGACAAAGCCAACGCCTGCGGCCGGGCCATTGATGGCAGCGATGATCGGCTTGGAAAGACCGAAGTGGTAGGCGAAATCGGCGTCGAAAGCAGGATCTGTGGAAGCACCCGGACTCGGAAGATCCTCAGGTACGCCGGGATCGTAGGATCCGCGTACGGAATGTCCCTCCAGGGCCCGGGAGTCCGCGCCAACACAGAATCCACGTCCCGCACCGGTGACCACAATCACCCGAATGGAGTCGTTGGAATCTGCCGCGGCAAGCGCGGCACGGTATTCGTGGTGCATCCTGCCGGTCCAGGCGTTCAACCGCTCGGCACGATTCAGGGTGATCAGGGCCACACGGTCGTCGGTCGAGAAGTCAATTACCTTGAATTCCATTGGAGTATCAGGCTACGACGACCACCGTGGAGCCCACATCCAGGAACTCCCACGTGAACTGGGCATCGGCTTCGTCCTGACGGATGCAGCCGTGCGAAAGGGGAGTACCGAGTTGGCTCTGTGTCTGCACTGGTGCTCCCCCCATGGTGGGAATGTCATGGAACCCGATGGCCCAACCGTTGGGGCCTTTGGTGAACCTCACGAAGTAATCCATCTGTGAGCCGTCCAGACCCGTCGCATTGAGGGTCTTGGAGTACACCTCGAATGTTCCGAGTCCGGGAGTATTCGCGCGACCGGAAACAAGTGCGGTTCTCAGTACCTGATCGTTTTGGTCAACCCACCACATCCGTTGTCCCGAGACGGAAAGCACCACTCTCTTGCCTGCACCCGTACCTTCCGGGAGCAGGTCAGGTGGCGCAGTTGTGGTTGTAGTCGATGTGGTGGTTGTGGATGTGGTGGTGGTTGATTCGGTGTCTGCGCCGACGGCGGCTTCGCCGGTGAGTTCTGCGGCACCGGCAACAGACGATGCGCTGTCGGACTTCAAGAGAGTGTCGATGCCCCAGGCTGCGAAAATCAGAACAGCCGCCACGGACAGTGCGGGCAGCCAGATACGAGTTTTCATGAGGTTACGACCCTACCCTCGGCCTGAACCAGGCTGAAAAGGCGGCGACCATGGCCGGCACGTCGGCGTTGGCCATCATCTCCCGTGCTGAGTGCATGGACAGCTGCGCCATTCCCACATCAACTGTTTCCATTCCCAGTTCCGCCGCGGCGACCGGGCCAATGGTGGAACCGCACGCGAGGTCTCCGCGATGGGAGTAATCCTGCACTCCGACACCAGCTGCGGCGCAGGCCCGTCGGAACTTGGCGGCACCTTCGGAGTCCGTGGCGTAACGGGCATTGACGTTGTGTTTGATCACGGGTCCGGCTCCGAGATCGATGTGGTGAGACGGTTCATGTCGGTCCGGATAGTTCGGATGTGTTGCGTGCGCCATGTCGGCAGACAACAGCGTGGAGTTGGCCAACAGTTCCAGGAACCCGGTCCTGTCGATGCCCCGTGCGAGGGCGAGTCGTTCGAGGATCTGGGTTAGCCAGGCGCTTGCCGCACCGGTGGCAGTTGTTGAACCCACTTCCTCGTGATCATGGAGCACCACGATATTCGGCCCATCGGCTGGAGTGGTTGAACCCAGGGCCGCCAGGGCGCCGTACGCCGAGCACAGGTTGTCGAGGCGGGGAGCAGCCAGAAACTCCTGCGTTTTGCCAAATGATGTGCTGGGCCGCGTGTCTGCACATGCCACATCCCAATCCAGGACATCAGAAGCCGGGCATCCGACCTGAGCTGCCAGCCAGTCCCGGAACTCGCCAGGGGCCGGAGCGCCGAGGCCCCATACGGGGTTCAGGTGAGTCTGCTTGTTCAGTTTGAGGCCATCAGCGGAAATCTCGCGGTCTAGATGGATGGCAAGTTGGGGTACCCGAAGCAGGGCACCGTGATGAGAGAACATGGCGGTGCTGCCATCTGTCAACTGGACGCGACCTGCCAAGGTGAGGTCCAGGTCCAGCCAGGAGTTGACGAGTGCTCCACCGTAGATCTCCACTCCAAGCTGTTTGACGCCCACCGAGCCTGAGTCGGGTCGAGGTCGGATTCTCAGGTTGGGGGAGTCGCTGTGCGCAGCGATGAGCCTCATTCGGAGCGCGTCGCCGGATCGAGGGGCGGCATCCGTGGCCCAATTCCACGCGATGAGTGATCCGCCGCGGACCACGAATCCCCGTTCGGAATCCAGCGGAGACGCTCCGGGTTCATGAGGAACGTAACTGGCTTCCGAGGTGAGAAGTCGTCCCGCCATCTCGGCCGCGTGCCACGGAGTTGGGGAAGCATCGATGAATCTGGCGAGTGCCGCGGCCTCGGGATTGGGGAATTCGGGGGTGTTGAATCCCGGATTGTTTGGTTCGGAGATCACGGATCAGCCGGCCGCCTGGTCCGCTGAGTCGATGCCGGCATCAGTCGATTCGAGGTTCGTTTCCGGGGACTCGGGAACAGCAGCAGGTGGTTCGGAATCGAGGTTTGCGCACTGGCGCCGCTGATCGAGTTCGGCGAGTGCCGAATCGGCGCTCGCGCCGGTCAGGGGAACCGGAACGTTGTTGGACAACGTGGCAGGAACCCACTCGTAGCCATCAACCCGGCGGCCGGTCACGTCCACCCGCAACACGGCTGACTTGCGGGATTCAGCGCTCGGGCCCTTGAAAATGAAGTTGCCGAGGCCGTAGGCCACGAAGTGACCGTTGCGGAAGCCGGCTCCCTGGAGGCGGTGCGCATGGGTGCCGATCACGAGGTCTGCGCCGTTGTCGGCCAAGGTGTCCGACAAGGAGACCTGGCGCTCCGTGGGGCAGGTGTCCTTCTCGACCCCCATGTGCAGGTACACGATCACCGTGTCCACCGAATCCCGAACCTCGGCGATCCCGGAGACAAGGCGATCGAGGCGATCACCCTGACGGGCACTCGCCAGCCCCGGGTTTGTGTCCGTGGCGGTCCAGGTTGCCTCGAGGTTGGAGTCAAAGACATCGCTCGCGGCGAAGATGGCGATCCGCTGGCCATTCACCTCCTTGATCACGGGTGCATACGCCTCATCCATGTTTGCCCCGACTCCGATCACGTCCACGCCGTGATCCTCGGCGGAGGTGGCATCAATCTGAAGGGTCTCGGTGAAGCCGTCCTGCCCGAAATCCATCCCGTGGTTGTTCGCCTGCGAAACGACCTGCACACCGCCCGCCGAGAGCGCATCAAGAGCGGACGGCGGAACCCGGAAATTGAAGGCTTTGGGTGAGGGGGATCCGCCGGTGGTGAGGGCCGCTTCGAGATTCGCGACTCCCAGGTCGGCCCCGTTCATCACCGGCGCAATGGCGCTCAACAGGGTGGAGGTGTCGCCGGCCAGGGCAGAATCGAGGTTTTCGAATGAGGCATCCCCGCCGAATGCGATGGTGACAGTTTCGCCATTTCCGAGTAAAGGGTCCCGCTCCGCAAGAGTTGTTTCTGTAGATGTTGGAGCCTCTGCCGGCGCTGGATCGGAATCCGCTGACTTGACCTGACTGCTGGACGTGCCGGAGCAGGCGGCCATCCCGAGCACAGCGGTCACGGCGACCAAGACCGCGATTGCGGCCCGGTGCGGTCTCCCGGCTGTGGCTGGATTCTCCCAACTCCTGCTGTTCACCCCAAAACAGTAGCGGTGTTTGGTGGTCCCCAAGGGGTCAATTGGTTGGGTCGGGTACATCTTCTCGGCTAACGTATCGGGACCTCCATTCGGAGGAACCTCCGCTCCGCAGGGGTGGGAGAGGGGACAGAGTTGTTCTCGATCGATGCCCCAGTGGGGCTGTCGGAGCGGGTGGCTGCAATGGTGCAGACCTCCCCGAGCGAGGTGCAGTTCGACAACGTTGTCGGCTGTCCCGCCAAACGGCAACGAAGACGACACTGAACGACACTGAACCAGAGCGCGCCCCGGCGGCACAGATGCAAGAGGATCCGAGGAATGTCCAAACAAACCCAGATGTCTTCCACACGAGTGGAGCTGTCGAAGCGGGGATCGGTTACGGCACAGGGCCGTTATCCCGAGGCGCAGGGGCTATATCACCCCCGCAACGAGCACGACTCCTGTGGTGTGTCCTTCGTGGTGGACCTGTACGGGCGTCGGAGCCACGACCTGGTGGGCAAAGCCCTGACGAGCCTGTGCAATCTGGATCACCGCGGGGCGACCGGGGCTGAACCGAACACCGGCGACGGCGCCGGAATCCTCGTCCAGATTCCGGATGAGTTTCTCCGTCTGGCCGTTGATTTCGACCTTCCTCCCGAGGGGGAATATGCGGTTGGTATCGCCTTTCTGCCCACAGATCCGCAGGAGCGCAACGCCGCTGTTGAGGGTGTCGAGAAGATTTGTGCCGAAGAGGGGCTGAGTGTCCTCGGTTGGCGGGATGTTCCGACTGATCCTTCGAGCATCGGATTCACAGCAACCGAGGCGATGCCCGTGTTCCGGCAACTGTTCATCTCTGACGCCGCCGGTGAACGTAGCGGAATCACCCTCGACCGCCTGACATACGTGGCCCGCAAGCGCATGGAGCACAAGGTGCTGGATGCCGAAGGGCGCTCGGCGGTCTACTTCCCGTCCCTGTCGTGCAGGACGCTCGTCTACAAGGGCATGCTGACCACTCCGCAGCTCGGCGACTTCTATCCGGATCTCTCCGATGAACACTTCAAGTCGGCACTTGGTCTGGTCCATTCCCGGTTCTCCACCAACACCTTCCCTTCCTGGCCTTTGGCACACCCTTACCGCTTCGTGGCCCACAACGGCGAGATAAACACCGTCCAGGGCAACCAGAACTGGATGCGAGCTCGCGAAGCTCTCATTTCGTCCCCGCTGTTCCCCAATGGGGCCAGCAACGAGGATCTGTCACGGATATTTCCCATCTGCACTCCGGACGCATCTGATACCGCTCGTCTGGATGAGGTTCTCGAACTCCTTCATCTCGGTGGTTATTCCCTTCCTCACGCAATGCTGATGATGATTCCCGAAGCGTGGGAGAACCATCGACACATGGATCCGGCGGTCCGCGACTTCTACCGCTTCCACGCGGGAATCATGGAACCCTGGGACGGCCCCGCGTCGGTGACCTTCACCGATGGCACCGTGGTCGGCGCTGTTCTGGATCGCAACGGTCTTCGGCCGTCGCGCTACTGGGTCTGCGACGATGGACTCGTGGTGATGGCATCCGAGGTCGGAACCCTCGACATCGACCCGGCCAAGGTGATCACCAAGGGTCGTTTGCGCCCAGGTCGGATGTTCCTGATCGACACCTCACAGGGCCGGATCATTGACGACGAAGAAATCAAGACCGAGTTGGCCGATGCACACCCATACGGGGAGTGGCTCGAGTCCGGTATCCGTCATCTGGATGACCTGCCGGAGACGTTCCACATCACCGAACCCTCTCGCGAGGTTCGGCGTGAGCAGAAGTCGTTCGGCTACACGATCGAAGAACTGAAGGTTCTCATCGAGCCGATGGCACGTGTCGGCCAGGAATCACTGGGTTCCATGGGCACCGACACTCCTCTGGCGGTGCTGTCTGAGCGGCCGAAGCTGCTCTATGACTACTTCAAGCAGTTGTTCGCGCAGGTCACCAACCCGCCCCTCGATGCGATTCGTGAAGAGTTGGTGACAAGCCTGGGCCGTTTCATCGGCCCCGAGGCCAATATCCTGGAACCGGGTCCCGACTCCTGCCAGCAGCTGGATCTGCCACATCCGATCCTCGACAACGACAGCCTTGAGCGGATTCTTCACATCGAGGAGGCCGACTCGCGCTTTCGCGCCCGCACGATCCGTTGCCTGTACGCGGCCTTCTCCGGGGGAGACGGCCTTCGAAGGGCTCTCGAACGGATCCGCGCGGAGGTCTCCGAGGCAATAGCGGAAGGGATCAACATCATTGTCCTCTCCGATGAGATGTCGAATGAGGACCTCGCTCCAATTCCGATGCTGCTCGCAACATCGGCCGTGCACAATCACCTGATCAGGGAGAAAACCCGCACCCAGGTCGGCCTGATTGTTCAGACCGGTGAGGCCCGGACTGTGCATCATCACTGCCTGCTGCTCGGCTACGGCGCCGCGGCCATCAACCCGTACCTCGCGTTCGACTCGATCGAACAGCTGATTGCCAATGGCTCCACGTCCATGACCGACTACGACGAGGCGGTCGACAAGTACATCAAGGCCTGCGGCAAGGGGATCCTCAAGGTGATGTCCAAGATGGGCATATCCACTGCTGCGTCATACACAGGTGCACAGATATTCGAAGCGATCGGTTTGGGTGGGGAGTTCGTCGACGAGTACTTCACCGGAACGGTCAGCCGTCTCGGCGGTATCGGCCTCGATGAAATCGCAGAGGAGGTTCGTCGACGGCACGCCTCCGCTTACCCCATGCGTCCGACCGAACTGGCTCACCGTGGTCTCGAACAGGGTGGTGAATACCAGTGGCGCCGCGAGGGTGAGTACCACCTGTTCAATCCAAAGACTGTCTTCAAACTCCAGCACGCCACGCGAACCGGTCAATATGACGTCTTCAAGGAGTACACGAAGCTGGTCGACGACCAGTCCGAGAACCTTGCCACCTTGCGAGGTCTGTTCAATCTCAGAATCGGTGAGCGCACCGCCATTGCGCTGGAGGAGGTCGAACCGGCTTCTGAGATCGTGAAACGATTCTCGACCGGGGCCATGAGCTACGGATCGATCTCCGCAGAGTCCCACGAGACTCTCGCCGTGGCCATGAATCGCCTGGGCGCCAAATCCAATACCGGCGAGGGCGGAGAGAACTCCGAGCGGTTCGACACGATGGATGACGGTGACTCCAAGAGGTCTGCGATCAAGCAGGTTGCCTCGGGTCGATTCGGAGTGACTTCGAACTACCTGACCAACGCTGATGACATTCAGATCAAGATGGCTCAGGGAGCAAAACCCGGCGAGGGTGGACAGCTACCCGGCCACAAGGTGTATCCATGGATCGCCGAAGTCCGTCACTCAACCCCGGGTGTCGGCCTCATCTCACCTCCGCCGCACCACGACATCTATTCCATCGAGGATCTGGCTCAGCTCATTCACGACCTGAAAAACTCCAATCCGGGCGCTCGCATCCACGTGAAGCTCGTCGCCGAGATAGGAGTCGGCACCGTCGCTGCGGGTGTCGCCAAGGCGAAATCCGACGTTGTGCTGATCTCCGGTCACGACGGAGGCACGGGCGCAAGCCCGCTCACTTCCATCAAACACGCAGGTGGACCCTGGGAACTGGGTCTGGCAGAGACCCAGCAGACCCTGCTCCTCAGCGGTCTTCGCGACCGCATCGTGGTTCAGGTGGATGGCCAGTTGAAGACTGGCCGCGATGTTCTCATTGCAGCGCTCCTCGGAGCCGAGGAGTTTGGGTTCGCCACTGCACCGCTGGTGGTGTCGGGCTGCGTCATGATGCGTGTCTGCCATCTCGATACCTGCCCGGTGGGTATCGCCACGCAGAACCCGGAACTGCGGGAGCGTTACTCCGGAAAGCCTGAGTTCGTCGAGAACTTCATGCTGTTCATAGCTGAAGAGGTCAGGGAACTGCTTGGCGAACTGGGCTTCCGAACCGTGGAGGAGGCGATCGGGCACGCGGAACTCATCGATGTGGATTCCGCCGTGAAGCACTGGAAGGCCGGCGGTCTCGACCTCTCACCGATCCTGCATGTCGTGGAACCGTGGGACGACGATCATTTGCACAACACCCGTGGCCAGGATCACGGTCTGGACAAGGCACTGGATCGGACACTCATTGCAGAGTGCGCCGACGCCCTGGAAACCGGAACACCAGTGCAACTGCGCTTGCCGATCCGCAACGTGAACCGCACCGTGGGGACCATGCTCGGCCATGAGGTCTCAAAGCGGCACGGTGATGCTGGATTGCCTGACGACACGATCGTGATTGATTTCGACGGGTCCGCAGGAAACAGCTTCGGAGCATTTCTTCCCCGGGGTATCACCCTGCGGCTGCACGGCGATGCCAACGACTACGTCGGCAAGGGGCTCTCAGGCGGTCGGATCGTGATAGGGCCTCCAAAGAACCGTCACCCCGACCTGATTCCGAAGGAGAACATCATTGCGGGCAACGTGATTGCCTACGGTGCCACGAGCGGACAGATCAACCTGAGGGGCAAGGTCGGTGAACGTTTCTGTGTGCGCAACTCAGGTGCCATTGCGGTAGTGGAAGGCGTGGGTGATCATGGATGTGAGTACATGACCGGCGGTGCAGTGGTGGTGCTGGGAACCACCGGTCGAAACTTTGGTGCCGGCATGTCTGGTGGCGTTGCCTACGTGGTCGATCGCGACGGCAGCTTCTCGAGCCACGTGAACTTCGAGATGGTGGAGCTGGAGGAACTTGACGACACCGATCAGGAGTTCCTGCAGAGCACGATCGGCGATCATCTGGAATTGACCGGATCGGCGACAGCGCGTGAGATTCTCGATGACTGGTCGAAACACGTGGTGTCGTTCCGCAAGGTCATGCCCAAGGACTACCGCCGGGTACTGGAAGCCACTGCGAGGGCTACCGCTGAGGGCCTCGACGCGGTGGAGACGATCATGGCCGCCTCGCGGGCCTGAGAGGACGACAAACAATGGGTGACATCAGAGGTTTCCTGAAACACGATCGCCAAACTGCCGAACACCGGTCGGTTCCGGTGCGGCTGCGGGACTGGGAAGAGGTCTACGAACCGTTCCCTCTCGAGGAACTGCAGACCCAGGCAAGTCGCTGCATGGATTGTGGCATTCCTTTCTGCCTGAACGGGTGCCCGCTCGGCAACGTCATTCCTGACTGGAACGACCTGGTGTTCCGGGGACACTGGGAACGTGCGATCGACCGACTCCACTCCACCAACAACTTCCCCGAGTTCACGGGCCGACTGTGCCCGGCACCCTGTGAGACAGCCTGTGTGGTGGGAATCAACCAGCCCCCAGTGACCATCAAGTCGGTCGAGGCGACCATCGCCGAGGAGGCGTGGACCAAGGGACACGTGAGCCCGCATCGCCCGACCCGATTCACCGGCCGTTCTGCCGCAGTCGTGGGATCCGGACCCGCTGGTCTCGCCGCTGCCCAACAACTCACCAGAGCCGGCCACCGGGTGGTTGTGTACGAACGGGCCGACCGCATCGGCGGATTGCTGCGCTACGGGATCCCCGAGTTCAAGATGGAGAAGTCGGTTCTCGACCGGCGCCTCGCCCAGATGCGCGCCGAAGGTACGGAGTTCCGCCGGGGAGTGGATGTGGGGGTGGACATCACCGCCGAGCAGATCCGCGGCCACTACGACGCCGTGGTGATCGCAACTGGCTCCACCCAGGCCCGCGATCTGCCAATTCCCGGCCGTGAACTCAACGGAATCCATCAGGCGATGGAGTTCCTTCCGTGGGCAAACCGTGCTCAGGAAGGTGAAATGGCCGTCGATGAGGTCCCGATCTCAGCGGCGGGCAAGAAAGTGTTGATCATCGGTGGCGGTGACACCGGAGCTGACTGCCTCGGCACCTCCCATCGCCAAGGTGCCGCTGAGGTGTATCAGTTCGAGATCATGGCGAAGCCGCCGGACGATCGCACCGATGCCCATCCGTGGCCAACTTGGCCATTCACCTACAAGGTCACTTCGGCCCATGAAGAGGGCGGTGAACGGATCTACTCGGTCAACACGATGGAGTTTCTCGATGATGGCGACGGCAATCTGCGCGGGGTGCGGTACGTCGAAGTGGATCAGCAGATTGTGGATGGACGGCCCAGTTTCATTCCCGTCGACGGCACCGAGACGGAACTGGAAGTGGATCTGGTGTTCCTCGCCATGGGCTTCACCGGTCCGGAACGTGTCGGTTTGCTGGACGAACTCGACGTCGATCTGGATGGACGGGGAAACGTGGCGCGCGACGACGAGTGGTCGAGTTCTGTTCCAGGCGTATTCGTGGCTGGTGACGCAGGTCGCGGTCAGAGCCTGATTGTGTGGGCGATCGCTGAAGGCCGTTCTTGTGCGGCCTCGGTGGACCGATACCTGATGGGCGAGACCGACCTTCCTTCGCCGATCAAGCCGGGCGACGGACCTCTCGCCTGAGGTGGATCCACTCTGGGTGGTGTTGGTCCACTGGAATCAGCACAAGGATCTGCTCGAGACCATTGACAGGTTTCATCGACAATCAGCTCCAACCCGCTTCGTGGTGGTCGACAACTCATCGGAAGCCGATGAATTGGCTCCGCTGCGCGCCGGCATAGCTTCGCGAGCCGCGGACGGCATCTCGATCGAGTTGCTGGAAATGGCGTACAACTCCGGGTTCGGCCCGGGTGCCAACGCCGGGATCCGGCGTTACCTGAGTGATCCCGAACGGTCTGAGTGGGTCGTACTCGCCCCTCACGACGTGGATCCCGGCAGTGACACACTGATCACCATGCTCGACGCAGCCGAGTCGGAACCCATGGCAGCACTCATGTGCGCCGATGTTGGTGACGGGATGTCCCCGGTGATTGATCCCTATTTCGGCGGCATGGTCGTTCCGGGATCGTCGGTTCCCGGCTGGGAGACCGTGGGGTACCCGCATGGCACGCTGATGATGCTGCGCGGGATTGCCCTCAACGAGATCGGTCTCTTCGACGAACGGTTCTTCTCATATTGCGAGGAGGCCGACCTGTCCATCAGGGCACGCCGCGACGGCTGGAAGGTAGGCCTGATCCGGGGAGCCATGGTGAGGAACCTCAACCTCGGGTCCTCGGTGTGGCTCGTTGACTATCTGCAGACTCGCAACACACTTCTGCTGGTGCAGGAAATGTCGGGCTGGTATCACGCGTTCATCCGGTCATGCTTCACATTGGCGCAAATCTCGCGCGGTGTTCGCGACGAGTCGACCCGCCCTCCGGTGTTCGAAGTCTCAGCCAGATTGGCCGGTATGCGTGACTTCGCTCTGCGCCGCTTCGGTCCACCCCCGGATTCCGACTTTCCGGCAAGACGCGGTCTTTCAACGCGAATATCGCGCTGAGCCGGGACGCATGGAACCGAAGAGCGGGTTTCTGTGCCGTTGTCGAGCAACGGGTGGTCAGCCTTGGGGCCGGTTGCGCTGGATCCGGTCGGGATCTGCATCGAGGCCTGGCAGCGACGTCGGAAAACTGCCGGAGTGATCGAGCACCAGTCGGGTGATGATCTCTTCGGCCTGCATCCAGTTGTCAGCACGGGGACCGGCCAGTTCGCGGTTGTAGGACTGGTTGAACACGATCACCTCATTGCCGGCCGCTCGCAGGGCTTCCACATTGTGTGGAGCATCATCAATGTAGGCGTCGGCTTCCACCTGGGGTTTCTGGCCCAGGAA
Organism: Microthrixaceae bacterium; assembly: GCA_020027475.1. Lineage (GTDB taxonomy): Bacteria > Actinomycetota > Acidimicrobiia > Acidimicrobiales > Microtrichaceae > JAHRAZ01. The sequence continues at coordinate 3,459 of JAHRAZ010000052.1, read as the reverse complement.
ACAGATGTCCCGGTACGGGATGCCCGTGCTGTCGAGCCATTCCACCGTGTCGGACACAACCGTGGCGTGCGACCAGTTGTGGATCAGTCGGTGGGTGATGAGCCTGATCCAGACCCCGGCGTCGGAAAGCCGCCACAGCGCCTCGGCAGCCCCGGGGATCGCGGGCATCGTGGCGAAGATCCTGTCCTCCACCACGGCACGCCGATGATGCGCCAGGAAGCCTTCCCGATCCAGGTCCCAGTCCACGAAGTCCCACTGGACATCCAGTGTCAGTGACTCTGAAGTCACCCCGCGGTGTCGCGCCACGGCGTCGCGAAACGCGTGGTTGTAGTCCCCGCAGACCCCATCAAGGTCAACCCCGAGGATGAACTCATCGGCCACGACTGCCCAATCGGCTGCGCATCCGTGGAACGAAACCGTTTCGGCGTCTTCGGGCATCGGCGGCCAGCACTTCGAAATTGGCCAGTGCCGCATTCTCCCAAGTGAGCACCGATGCCCGATCCAGCGCGCCGTCGGACAGACGTCGACGCAGTGCCGGATCGCTCAGCACCTTGGTGATGGCGTCCGACAGCTCATTGTCAGTTGTTGCCAATATTCCGGAGCGTCCATTGTCGACTGCATCGGAGTGCCCGGCGATGTCAGTGGCAACCGCCGGTGTTCCACAGGCCGCGGCTTCAGTCAGGGTCATGCCCCAGCCCTCCCTCACCGATACCGATGACACCGCCCAGGCACGGCGATACAGGGACAACAGCTCGTCGTCACTCACTCGTCCCGGCAAGGTCACGGAGGCTTCGATCCCGAGGTCACTGATTTCCCTTTCGATTTCGGGCCGTTCGTAGCCCTCACCGACTATCACGAGTTGAGCCGCCGGAACCTCCGCGAGTGTGCGGGCGAACACGCGCACCAGCCGTTGGAAGTCCTTGACCGCAACCAGCCGCCCTACCCCCAGAACAAGCGGGACCAGGCTGTCGGTGCCACCGGGTGTGAAACTGGGGTCGATGCCGGGCGTGACGACTTGGACCCTGTCCCGGGGGAATCCAAGCACCAGAAGCTCCTCTTCGGGGGAGCGCGAGAGTGTGACTATCGGCTGGTTGCGATAGACGATCGGCCCGATGCGTTCTTCCAGGAACACGCCGGCTTTGGCAACTGGGGAGGGAAGGGTCATTTCCCACATCGGTCCATGAATGTGGTGCAGCCAGATCATCCGCGGTCCGCGACGCCAAACCGGGGACATGAACGGCATTCCGTTCCAGATCTCCACGAGCCCGTCACAGGGACCCATTCGCCGACCCATCTCGGCGGCTGCGGTGCGGGGAAACACCGAGTAGCGGCTGCCGTATCGGCACACCCTGTATCCCTCGCGCTCATCGATGTTGGGCCGACCCTCGGAGAAGGATGTGCGCATCGTAACTTCGAGGCCCGACTGGGCCCAGATCGCGGCAATGTTGTGTGCATGGATCTCGGATCCACCGGCCTCGTCGTCGTCCAGATCGCGCCAAGCCATCATGTGGACCGTTCGCAGTCCAGCTTCTTCGGCCAGATCGGCAATCTCCCGCCGCGTCACTTCGCTCACTCTTGGTGTGTTCACGGGCCTCCGGGATTCGCCACTACTTCGCATATGATATTCAGCCGGGGTTCCAGCCCCGCAACCAGGAGGCATATGTGAAACTGACCGGCGAACGCCCAATGCAGGGAGAAACCCCGGACTCGCTCCTGGCGCTTCATGCTGCCGGCTATCGCGAAGTGCGTTCTCGCATGGGTGCGGGCATGTTTCTCGATGTCGGCTGCGGTCTCGGCGATGAAAGTGTGGGCTTCAGCGGCGCCGGCCGCTACGTGGTCGGCGTGGACTACGACGCCGAGACGGCGGCGACTGCCACGCGGGTTCACGGCTCCGAGGGATTCCGTGCAATCTGCAGCGACGGGTCAGCCATTGGACTGGCCGCAAACACCTTCGATGATGTCTGCTCATCCCATTTGATCGAGCACTTTGTCGATCCGGAGCACCACGTACGCGAGGTGTCACGCGTGCTCTCGCCCGGGGGGAAGGCCTATTTCCTGACGCCCAACAAACCGGCGGACTTCGAAAATCCCTATCACGTCCACCTTTTCGATCCTCCCGACCTGCAAGCGATGCTTTCCCGCCATTTCGCCTCCGTGAAGTTGTATGGCCTCGATGCCTCTGCGGAGGCCAAGGGGGACTTCGAGAAGCGCCGGGAGATGGCACAGAAGCTGCTCCGTCTGGATCCACTGGGTCTCAGACACAAACTCCCGCGTGGGGCATTCGTGTGGTTGCATGCCACCGGTCGGCGCGTGGCATACAGGTACACGAACACCGAACAGGTCGGCGGGCAATCAGGCATCACAGAGGACGACTTCTTCCTGACCGAAGAGATTGATCCGTCCACTCTCGTGTTGTTTGCGGTGTGCGAGGACCCGACTCAGGATTCGGAATCCGGGGCGGACTCCTGAGCACCGGCGTTTTCCCGCAGGTGACTCACAAGCGGGTCGGCAAGCAACAAGGCGAAGGCCAGAAGCGTCCAGGCGTGTGTTACCTCGAACTGGTTCATCCAGTTGAAGTCGACGACGTAGTCGTTGCGGAATTGCTTGAGCACCACGAAAGCACTCGCGGCGCCAAACGAAGCAATCGCGAGGATTCTCAGCAGGGTCTGCCCCCATTTGACCCCGAGCGCGACCGTCACCACGATCCCCGTGGACGCCCCGACGGGCCAGCCCGCCAGCAGCCAAGCCGCCACGCCGGTACCAATACCCCACGCGAGGGCTCGCCCCAAACGCAGTACGTTCCCATCCGAATACCCGGGAGTGATTCCGGAAACTGCCATGGAACGGACAACTTCGATCGACTTGCCGGCAAGCAGGCGAATCGGCAGGAAGAGGGCAAGCAAACATATGAGCACGCCGATGGCGGAGGCCGCGAGAGCCAGCCAGATGAGTTTTTGGGGTGTCCAGGTGATGTTGATGGAAACATCCGGGCCGTGTACTGCCGGATCCACCAGCCAACCGTTGGCATATCCGTTAACAAGCTGGGGTTCGCCCAAGTCGGCTCCGTCGGAGGTTGTGGCGGAGAAACCCGGGCTGAATGACTGTCCCAGCACCACCCAGTAGGGATCCTGAGCGCCATCCACATCCACGGTCCAGTCGAGTCGGGAGGGATTGTCCACTGATGTTGCCGGCGCGGCCTCAGCGGATTCGGGACCGGCGGTGATCGTGTTCTGCCCCGGAGTCCCTCCGGCTGCCGATGCCAGCACAACTTGTTCGACGTTGTAGCCCGTGTCGCGTCCGGCCGACGTGTTGAGGAGTTCCTGTTCCTGAGCGATCTCCACTCGATCGCAGATCTGGTATTCCATCAGATCACCGTTGAGGATCTGCTCGACCGTTCCATCGATCTTCACCGCGATCGGCTTGTCCTCGAGCTTGATCAGGTCATCTCGACAGGACTGA
>JAHRAZ010000104.1 GCA_020027475.1 Microthrixaceae bacterium | reverse complement strand
GTACCCGAGTTGAGTCCCGAGGATCAGTTGGCGATCTCGGAGGAGATCAAGGAAATCGAACCCAACATTGCGGGCGCCGAGGTGGCCTACGGCGGGCCGGTGTTCTGGGAGATGGGAGTACCGTCCTCAGAGTTGCTCGGACTCGCTTTTGCCGTGGTGATATTGATCCTCGCCTTTGGGTCGGTGCTGGCGATGGGTCTGCCCATCGGTGTCGCTCTCGGAGGCATCGGCGCAGGAATCCCGCTCGCGCTCCTGCTCTCCAACCTGGTGAAGATGCCTGACTTCACCATGACTCTCGGCATGATGCTGGGACTCGGTGTGGGAATCGATTACGCCCTCTTCATCGTCACCCGCTACCGCGAACACCTGCGGGCCGGCCAGGACGTGGAACCTGCGATCGTGGATGCCCTTGACACATCCGGCCGGGCAGTGCTGTTCGCCGGTATCACTGTGGTTGTCTCACTGCTCGGCATGTTGTTGATGCAGGTGAGTTTCGTAAATGGCCTCGCAGTTGGAACCGCAGCGGTGGTCACCGTAACCCTCATCGCCTCGCTGACGTTGCTTCCGGCACTCCTGGGTTTCGCCGGACACCGCATCGAGGAGACCCGTTGGCGTGGTCTGATCGCCGCCGGTCTCATGGCAGTCGGCCTCATCGGATTGGGCCTGAAGCTGCCCGTACTGGCAATGGTGGCGTTTCCCATCGGCATCATCGTGGCGATCACGGGCCGCTGGATACCGGCTCTGAACCGCCACGTTCCCCGCCGGGTCGAAAAGCCGCTCCGGGAGACTCGTGCATACCGCTGGAGTCGCGTGGTGCAGAACCACCCTTGGGCCGGGGTGCTCCTCAGCGCCGGTCTTCTGATCGCCTTGACACTTCCGGTTGCGGCGCTCCGGCTCGGATTCTCCGATGACGGAAACGAATCGCCCGGTTCCACTTCGCGGACCGCCTATGACCTCGTATCCGAGGGGTTCGGTCCCGGCTACAACGGTCCGATGATGCTGATCGCGGAGACAGGAACCGACTCATCTCCCGAATCCATGCTCGCCGTGGGGGAAGCTCTCAGCGCAGCCGACGGTGTGGACTCGGTCCGGGGTCCGATCCCGAACAACTTCGAGGATCCCTCAGCTTCGACCGCAGTCATCTGGCAGCTGATACCCACCACCGCACCACAGGACTCCGCAACTTCGGATTTGGTTCACAACCTCCGCGACGATGTGATCCCGGCTGCCACCGCCGGCACGGACCTGGACATCCTGGTCACTGGCTGGGTTCCGATGACCGTGGACTTCTCGGACTACCTCTCGGCGAGAATGCCGCTGTTCTTCGGAGCCGTACTTGCCTTGTCGTTCCTGCTCCTGATGATTGTGTTCCGGTCGATTCTCGTGCCTCTGAAAGCGGTGATGATGAATCTGCTGTCAATCGGCGCAGCGTTCGGATTGATCGTGATCTTCTTCCAGTGGGGAGTTGGCGGTGACATCACCGGGATCCAGCCAGCGCCCGTGGAGCCCTTCCTGCCGATGATGCTCTTTGCAATCGTGTTCGGCCTCTCCATGGATTACGAGGTGTTCCTGCTGTCGCGGATCCACGAGGAGTGGGTCCGGTCCGGCGACTCGAAGGCATCTGTTGCAGATGGTCTGGCCGCAACCGCGAAGGTCATCACCGCAGCCGCCGCGATCATGGTGTTCGTGTTCGGTTCGTTCATCCTCGAGACCGACCGGATAGTCCGCCTCATGGGCTTCGGTCTGGCAGTTGCGGTGTTTCTGGATGCCACCATCGTTCGCATGCTCCTGGTGCCGGCGACCATGGAACTGCTCGGCGACAGGAACTGGTGGTTGCCGAAGTGGCTGGACAGGATCATCCCCAACGTGAACATCGAGGGCAGCTCACTGGCCAACGAATCGGATGGCACACACGGCGATCCTTCTCCAATGGCTGAAGACGCCCCCGAAGAACCGTCCCTTGTCTGACAACAGTCCTTGAACCCGGTTGGCACATCTGCCGATCGAATTCGACAGAACACCACACTGAGGATCAGATTGGCCACATGAACTTCGCCGAAGCCACGGCTGTGTGGAAACTGTCCGGTTCAGCCCCCGGCGCCGGACTCTTCGAAGGTCGAGTCCAACCGGGTTGGGACATCGCAGGAAACGCGAACGGCGGATACCTGCTCTCCATACTCGGACGCGCCATGACAGAAGCCTTGGGTCGACCCGACCCAGTGAGCCTGACGGCGCACTTCCTTGCCCCCGGCGCTCCCTCGGATGTGACAGCGGCTGTCACCACGATTCGCGAGGGACGGCGTTTCGCCACCGCCTCGGCCACTCTCAGCAATGAGCGCACCCTCATGGCGGCCATTGGTACCTTCGGGGACCTTACGCAGGCGGACGGTCCAACCATCCACGATGGCGGACCACCAGAGCTGCCACCGGAATCGGAATGCGCCGCAATGATCATCGGGCCGGAGGGTGGCCCACCCAACTTCGCCAACAAACTCAGGCTTCGCTTCCATCCCGATGACATTGGTTTCATGCGAGGAGAGCCGTCGGACACAGCCCGCCTGAGAGGATGGATCTCGCTCAAGGGTGACGAGCCGATCGACTCGATAGCACTGTTGTGCATCGTGGATGCCGCTCCCCCGCCAGTGTTCAATCTCAATATCCCCCTCGGCTGGGTACCCACTCTCGAGTTGACGGCTCACATTCGTGCGATTCCGAGGCCCGGCCCTCTCAGGTGCGAGTTTCGCACCCGCTTCGTGGGCAGTGGCTTCCTCGAAGAGGATGGTCTTGTGTGGGACAGTGCCGATCAACTCGTGGCTCAGTCCCGCCAGCTTGCGCTTGTGCCACGGGCATGAATCGGCGCGGTGCCACGGGCATGAGTCAGGGCAGCCAGCCAATTCAGGGTCTGGGATTCAGCCAGACAGCGCCTGCGACAGCGTGAAGTCGGCTACATGCAACATGTCGGGATTGTCGCCAGAATGGGCCAGAAACGCGGTTCCGAGCGCGATCGCCCAGGCGCGACTTCGATTCCAGGTGTGATCGCTGTGTTCTCCGGCGGATTCCCGGAACCGCTGGCGTCCTGAGGAATCGAACAACATGAAACCTACGGCCAGATCCGACGCGGGATCTCCACTCGTCAGGTCACCGAAGTCGATCACCCCGGCGATGGACTCATCGTTCACAACGATGTTCAGGGGATGCATGTCCCCGTGCAGCCACAGAGGAGAACCCGACCAGGCCGGGACGTCTGCCAACTCCGCCCACAAACGTCCGATTCCCGGATCGAGCAGGTCACCCAGCATTGCAGCTCGTTCGGTCTGTATCTCTGCTCTTTGCGCCAACGGGATACCCCGAAACGGGTTCTCGGGCGCGTCGGCAGGTGCCGCAACGTGCATCGAGTGAAGGAACTCACCGAGGGGTTCTGCCATCCAGTTCCCCGCTGCGGGATTCTCCGGATCGAGTCTGCGCAGTGCGAGTTCGCCCGGAATCCACCTGGTGACACTCCAGCGCCACGGATAGCCATGTGCCGGTCCTCCACGGACCACTGGCACCGGTATCGGCACTGGCAGCCTTGGGGCCAATTCAGGCAACCAGCGCTGCTCATGACCGATGAGGTCGGCCGCCAACGCCCGGCGTGGCATCCGCACAACGTGGGCATCACCGAGTCTGAATACGATGTTGTCCCAGCCGTTCGCCAGCAGCGCCAATGATTCACCAGCCAGTTCTGGCGCCTGATCAACCAGCAGTCGCCGCACAAGCGACTCGTCGACCACAACCTCTGCTGCAGGTGTGGGATTGGTCCTCAGCTGGTCGTTGTGCGGCAACACCCGGCGGCCGGTTCCGGCATCATCGGTATCCATTGAAGGTCTTGAGCCGGAGACTGTTGGTGACAACGAAGACCGAGGAGAATCCCATGGCGGCGGAGGCGATCATCGGGTTCAGCACACCGAAGGCCGCCAGGGGCAGCGCCACCACGTTGTAGGCAAAGGCCCAGAACAGGTTGCCCTTGATGATCGCGAGGGTTCGACGGGCGAGAGCTATTGCATCGGCTACCCCCAGAAGGTCTCCGCTCACAACCGTGAGGTCTGACGCCTCCCGAGCCACATCGGTACCCGTACCGATTGCGATGCCCAAGTCGGCTTCGGCGAGGGCCGGCGCGTCGTTGACGCCGTCTCCGACCATTGCGACACGTGCGCCGTCCGACTGGAGGCTCTCGATGACCTCGAGCTTCTCGGCGGGCAAGACCTCGGCAATCACGGTGGAGATGCCGACTTCTGCTGCCACCAGATCTGCAGCAGCCTGCGAGTCTCCGGTCAGCAGGACAGATTCGAGTCCCAAGCTGGTAAACGCAGAGACTGCGTCCGCAGACGTGGGTTTGATCGTGTCGGACAGGAAGACCACCGCAGTTGCAGTGTCCTCCTCGCCGATCAGGACCATCGTGTCCCCTGGTTGTGGGGAGCGAACTGCGTCAGCGATTGCCGGCGACAGCTCGGTGAAGAAACCTGACCGGCCAACTCTCACCGGCTGGCCGTCGACAACTCCACTCACACCGAGACCGGGATGGTTCTTGAAGCCCTCGACGGGTCCAAGCGGGCCGGATTCGACTGCGCCGGATTGGGTGGATGGCGCGGGCACCGGGGCAGGGAACAGCGCATTCACATTCATTTCGGCCAGAGCCCTGGCGATCGGATGCTCCGAGCGGCTCTCGAGCACGGTGGCGGCCTTCAGGAGTTCTGACTGATCACCATCGACGATCACGTCACGGATGCTCATGCGGCCTTCAGTGACGGTTCCTGTCTTGTCGAGAACCACGGTGTTCACATTCCGGGTGTCCTCGAGCACCTCTCCCCCACGGATGATCACCCCGAGCTGTGCTCCCCGGCCCGTTCCAACCATGATTCCCATTGGGGTGGCGAGACCGAGTGCACACGGGCAGGCGATGATCAGCACGGCAACCGCGGCAGTGAACCCGTCAGAGACGGGATATCCGAGCAGAATCCAGGTGGCGAGCGTCACCAGTGACAAGACCAGCACTGCGGGCACGAAGACTGACGCAACCCGGTCCGCCAGGCGCTGCACATCGGCCTTGGATCCCTGAGCTTCCTCGACGAGACGTGTCACCTGCGCCAGTGTCGTGTCGGCGCCAACCCGGGAGGCCTCGACAACCACTGATCCGTCCACGTTGAGGGTGGACCCGATCACCTCATCTCCAACGGTGACTTCCACCGGGAGCGGTTCACCTGTCACCAGGGAGGCATCAATCGAACTCGCTCCACTGACCACCACGCCATCGGTGGCAACCTTCTCACCCGGGCGGACCAGGAATCGGTCGCCAACGTGCAGATCCTCCACCGGTATTTCGGTGCCGTCTTCCAAGGTTGCCCACGGAGTGCCGAGTTCGGCCATGGCGCGCAACGCATCCCCGGCCTTGCGGGAAGCTCGTGCTTCGAGCCACTTGCCGAGGAGAATCAGGGCCACGATGACCGCCGCGCTCTCGAAATAGACGTGCGCGTCGATTCCGAAGAACAACACAACCGTTGACCAGGCCCAGGCCGAGATCGTGCCGAGCGAAACGAGCGTATCCATGGTGACCGCACCGTGGCGGAGGTTCCTGATGGTCGCCGCGTGAAAGTCCCATCCCGACCAGAAGACAACTGGTGTCGAGAGAAGGAACGCGAACCACTCCCATCCGTTGAACTGCAGGGATGGAATCATCGAAACCAGCAACACCGGCGTTCCAAGAATGATCGCCACCCAGAGTCGTTGCCAGATGTGGTGTTCCCACAAGGCGTCCACATCCACATCGAGGTCGACCGCTCCATCAAATCCCGTGACGTCATAGCCGAGGTCCTGGATCTGAGTGGTGAACTCTTCTGTGGAGATGCCCTCGTGGTTGACCGTGGCCGTTTTCGTCGCAAAGTTCACGTTTGCGTCTTCGACACCCGAAAGGTCGGACAGGGTGGTCTCGATTCGCGCCGCGCAGGACGCGCAGGTCATGCCGGAGATCTGAATGTC
>JAHRAZ010000031.1 GCA_020027475.1 Microthrixaceae bacterium | reverse complement strand
GGCTGGATGCAGCATTACCTGAACAGTGAACGGGGAATGCTCGACGAGATCGGCAGCACCGGGCGGTGGATGTACGCGGTGGGCAAGGATTTCAAGAGCACGGGTGTGTCCACAAAGAGTGTTCAGTGAATGCGTGACCATGACGTTGCCGGGTGTGTGAATGACACCTACGCGTACGAATCGTTCCCACCATCGGAGCCCGATTGGTCGGATCTCCTGGCCGTCCACATGCTGCAAGTGCGCGACATGGGGCTCATCCAGGGACAGAACTGGAATCTCGAAGAGCTTTCCGTGGCCTGCGCCGAGCGTGGGAGCGGTGGGTTCCTGCTCGTGGCAAATCCAGAACCGTTCGTGGGTGCCGCGAGTACTCCGGTTGCTCCGGTGGCCGTACTCTGATCATTCCTGGCCTCATCGTGTACCCGTGAGGCAGATGAAACCGTTGTCCGGCCCAAGTCGTGTCGGACCACAAATCGGCACGGGGTGTGCGTGAACGACGAAGAACAGAAGAGTTATTCCATCCTGATAATTCTGGTGGTGTTCTTCGCGTTGGGGCTCATCGGACTCGCAGGAGTGCTGATTCTCGGTCCATCAGGCCAGTCTCCGACGCAGCAGCTGTCCAAGGACACGAGCACTACTTCGAGCAGCACCTCCGTACCGGAGGGAGTCGCCGATCCAGCGGAATATGTGCTCCCCGACGGATCTGCCTTGCCCGACAACATCGAGAAGGTCCTGGTTTCCCCGGGGCAACGGGTTTACGTGTACAAGGTCCCCGACGGGTTCACCTCGGAGCCCAACCTGTCGGTTGTTGCACCAGCAGAGACCGAATCCGCGTTGGGCGGGGCGGCTGTGACCGTGGACATGGGATGTGCGGTTTCGTCGGGCTCCGTACCCGATCAGATAACGATCTTCGAGGATCACCTCGAAGTGCGTGTGATCCCCGTGGCCCTCGGCCACACGCTCGGGGTTCCATGTGCGGTGGATGAGATCATCGACACGGTGACCTTGCCTCTGGAAGAGCCACTCGGGACCCGCGGCCTGGTTGTTGACCCGCCCGGCACCGTGGTCAACCGAAACTGAGTCTGATCCGTTTCGTTCAACGGTGGCCGTGGAACGCAATAAGCTGACGCCTCGTCAGGTCGCTACGCCGCAACAGGGCAATATCACTACGCCGTAACAGGCAATGGGGGACCGAATCATGCTGCAGGGACAAACATTGTGGGAACTGCTTCGCCAACGGGTGCAGGAGACTCCGGATGCTCTCATGGCCGTCGACGAAGACGGTAGGACCATCACATTCGGTGAATACCTGACTGAGAGCGAAACGGCCGCCGCCGGCCTGCTGGCACAAGGAGTGAAACCGGGCGATGTGGTGTCCTGGCAGCTTCCAACCTGGATCGAGTCGCTCGTGCTGGTGAGCGCGCTGAGCCGCATCGGAGCCATTCAGAATCCACTGTTGCCGATCTATCGCGAGCGCGAGGTGGGCTTCATCACCGAACAGGCCGGCGCCAGGATGATGATTGTTCCATCAACTTGGAAGGGCTTTGATTTCGAGGCCATGGCCTCCTCGATCGCGGAAACGAACTCCGACATGGCGGTCCTGGTGGCTGACAGGACACTTCCCCAAGGTGATCCCGACACTCTGGCCGACTTGCCCTCCGACGGTTCGGCCCCCGAGGTTCGCTGGCTCTTCTACACCTCTGGCACAACCGCAGATCCCAAGGGTGCCCAGCACACCGACGCCTCGATCGTGGCGGTGGCCAAGGGCATGAGTGAGCGGCTGGGTGTGACCCAGAATGACCGCAACGCCCTGATCTTCCCGTTCACACACATCGGCGGGATCACATGGTTGTTCGCCAGCCTTCAGACGGGTTGCTCCAACATCCTCATGGAGGGCTTCCATCCCGAGGAAATCCCCATGGTGCTCAGCCGGGAGAATGTCACACTCGCTGGCTCCGGCACCGTGTTCCATCAGGTGTATCTGGCCTACCAGCACAAGCACGCAGACCCGGTGTTCGGTGATGTGCGTGCGTTCCCCGGTGGCGGTGCCCCGAAACCGCCGGCGATGGTGGCCGAGATGCGCGAAGTGTTCGATGCTCCGATTCTTTCCGGATATGGACTCACCGAAGCACCAATACTCACGATGGCCGACCTCTCCGACACCGACGCCGAACTCGCCGTTTCGGAGGGTAAGCCAATGCCGGGGGTTGAACTGAAACTGGTCACCCTCGACGGCGTGGTATCCGGTCCGGGGGAGGAAGGCGAGATCCGGGCCAAGGCTCCCCAGATGATGCTCGGGTATCTGGACTCCTCCCTCGACGCCGATGCGTTCGACGAGGAGGGATTCTTCCGTACCGGAGACCTGGGCCGGATCGACGACAACGGCAACGTGATCATCACCGGACGCGTGAAGGACGTGATCATCCGCAAGGGCGAGAACGTGTCGGCCAAGGAGGTCGAGGATCTGCTGTACACCCATCCACAGGTCGGTGATGTGGCCGTGATCGGGATTCCGGACCCCTCATCGGGTGAACGAGTGTGTGCCGTGATACAGACAGCCGAGGGAGCAGAACCAGTCACGTTCGACAGCATGATCGAGCACCTCAAATCCGAGGGACTGATGACCCAGAAGCTGCCCGAGCAGATGGAAATCATCGACGTGGTTCCCCGCAATCCCGCCGGAAAGATTCTGAAGCACGTGCTGCGCGATCAGTACAGCGACTGAGTGTTCCCGATCGGCGAGTCCGATCTGGCGGACGTTCTGGAGCTGAACCAACGTTGGGTGCCGGAGGTCGGCACTTTGACCGCGGACTCGCTGCGGGCTCTGCTGGCAGAAGCAGCTTTCACCAGGGCGCGGCGGGGAGCTGACGGTGTGCTCGAGGGATTCGTCATCGTCTTGGGACCCGGTGCGTCGTATGGCTCGGCCAACTATCGGTATTTTGCGGCTCGCCACGAGCAGTTCACCTATGTGGACCGCATAGCTGTGAATCCCGATCGGAGAAGATCGGGTTTGGGCAGTGCCCTGTACCGGGAGACCGCCAATTGGGCACGTTCTCACGGTTCGGGCGTTGTGTGTTGCGAGGTGAACCTTCAGCCGCCCAATCCCGATTCGCAGGCGTTCCATGCCGGTTTGGGCTTCGCCGAGGTCGGGACACAGTGGACCTACGGTGAAACCGTTGAAGTGCAACTGCTCGAGTGCGCCACCGAGCGACTACTGCCGGTGGGCGGCGATCCGCAGGGTTGACCTCGGTACCATCGATGGGATGTGCGAAACACCATCGATCAGACCAACGGCACCGGAACTGACTGCTGCGGTCCTTGGAACCGAAATCGATGGTGACCCCCTCACGATCCACGCAGATCTGCGGAACTCAGCGCCCGTTGTGTGGAGTGACGATCCGCCGATCTGGGTGCTCAGCCGCCACGCGGAGGTCGCAGCGGTCAACAAGGACACGGCAAGCTTCAGCTCGGCGTCCGGAATCCTGCCGTTGGAAATCGGATTGGTCTACGACGAGCCACCGAGCATGATGCACACGGATCCGCCGGAACACACGCGGCTGCGCAGGGCGGTTGCTGCTGGGTTCCGACCGAGCCGCATCCGCGAACTCGAACCGGCGGTTCGCAAACATGTTGACGACCTGGTCGACCGACTGCCCGTGAACGTGCCCTTTGATGTGGTCGAGGATCTGGCGGCACCCCTGCCCCTGATGGTCATGTGCGACCTGCTGGGCCTGCCGTCAAGTGATTGGCGGATTTTCTGGGAGTGGTCGGACTCGGTTGTCCCGGGGGCGGGGGAGCTGAGTGAAGATGAGCGTGAGCGGCTTCGGGGCGGTCTCGAGACGCTGCTCCGCGACCACATTCGGGCTCGCCGCCAACGCCCATCTGCTGACATCGTGTCCGACCTCATGGCCGCGCCTGGAGATGGCGCACCCCTGGATGACGATGAGGTCTACATCCTGCTCAACCAGCTGCTGGTGGCTGGAAACGAGACAACCCGAAACCTCCTCTCGGGAGGACTGCTGGCGCTGGCGCAACGTCCGCAGCAATGGGCCAGGGTGCGCCAGATTGTGGCCTCAGGCGACTCGGCGGCACTTTCGACGGTTGTGGAGGAGATGTTGCGCTTCACGACGCCAGTTGTCGGTTTCATGCGAACGGCTGCCACCGACACAGAAGTGGCCGGACAGTTGATCACCGCAGGTGAACACGTGCTGATGCTCTGGGCGTCGGCCAATCGCGATGAGGCGGAGTTCGGCCCGGATGCTTCGGAGTTGGTGGTTGACCGCAGCCCAAACAATCATCTGGCGTTCGGTTATGGAGTCCACTTCTGTGTCGGCGCTGCACTAGCCCGGCTGGAGGCCGAACTCGTGCTGACGGCGATGTCTGATCGCTTCGGGACCCTCGAGGTGGCAGGGGCTGTCCACAACAGTGCATCCACCGTGGTGGCAGGGCTCCGCAAAGCGATGCTCAGCGGAGACAGCGCGGTGCCGGCCGGAGCTTCACCCGGTGGACCCCGATAGCTGCGCCGCAGTTCTCCTCGCCGCCGGACCCGGGACCCGATTCGAGGGACCCACTCCCAAGCTGCGGGCGGAGATCGGGGGCATTGCGGTGCTGCGCCTCAGTATCGATGCCGCATTGAAATCCAACATCGGGCGCGTCTACGTGGTCACGGGTGCGGCGGCCCTTGGTGACCTGATCCCGGTCGGCGTCACCGAGATTCCCGCAGATCGTTGGCAGGATGGTCAGGCCGCTTCGCTCCAAGCAGCTCTCAGTGAGATTTCGAGCACCGTCGTTTCCTCCATCGTGGTGGGCCTTGGTGACATGCCCCGTGTGTCCGCTGAGGCATGGCAGGCCGTGCGTCGCACCGAGGGTGATCTGGTTGTGTCCACCTATCACGGCCTGCGTCGCCCGCCCGTGAAGATCTCACGATCGCTCTGGACAGAGTTGCCGCAGGTGGGTGACGCAGTGGGGCGTTCGCTGTTCGGGACCCACGCCGCTTCGCTGGTGGAGGTTCCCGTGTCCGGCGACGACGGGGACGTGGATGTGGTCGGGGACCTGCATCGCTGACGTGATCCGCATCGCCGAGATGAAGTGAACCCGTCGATGGCACCTACGATGTTTCGGCGCAGGATCGTCGCGGGTAGCGGCCCAGTGGGCATTGATGTGTGAGCGAGTACCGTGATCGCGTGGATCTGAAAAACTCATTCTCGGTGGACGCCCCGGTGGAGGAGACTTGGCGAATCCTGAATGACGTGCCGCGGATCGCCCCGTGCCTGCCGGGAGCGAAGCTCACCGAAGTGGACGGTGACGACTACGGCGGCGTGGTGAAGGTGAAGGTCGGACCAATCGTGGCTCAGTACAAGGGCAAGGCGATCATCACGTCGGTGGATGAACCAGCCGGCCGGATCGTTCTCGACGCCCAAGGTCGCGAAACCCGCGGTCAGGGATCTGCAACGGCCACAATCACTGCCCAACTGACAGCGGATGGTGACTCGCGGACCAACGTGGAAGTGACCACGGAATTGACCGTCACCGGAAAGGTCGCGTCTTTCGGTCGGGGTGTGATGGCTGATGTTTCGGCCAAGCTGATGAATCAGTTCGCCGCCAATCTTGCTGCCGAGATAGCCCTGCCGGCCGGTGAATCCCCAGCGGAAACGAGCGCCGCGGAGGAAACCGCAGCACCGGAATCGGCGGAACCCTCGGAGCCGGCAAGTGCGGCGACGTCAACCGCCCCCTCACCCGCGGGCTCACCGGGAGCGAGTGTGGCCGCCATCAACCGGGGATACGGCGCACCGGATGTCGAAGACCCGGAGCCGATAGATCTCTTGGGTGTCGCCAGTACACCCTTGCTGAAGCGAGTGTTGGCGCCCTTGGCCGGCCTGGTCATCGTGGTGATCGTGGTCCGCGTTTCGCGAAGGCGACGTGGTTGAGTTCTTCAGACGCCAGCGCCAAGGCTGTGGACGGGATCTCATCTCCTGGAGATGATCCCGATGTCACTGCCCGTCCAGCGTCCGATTCCGAAATGGTCCGTAAGTTGCTCGGCCGACCACCTCGGGCCGACTTCGAAGTGGTTGTACGTGGCCCGACCGGATGGCCTGTGGTCATTCGCAATGCCCCGCTTCTGGACGACGGAACACCGATGCCCACGCTCTACTACCTGGTTGATCCGGAACTCCTGAGGCGTCTGGGGACCATGGAGGCGGACGGAGGAGTCAAGACTTCAGAGAACGAGGTCAGTGCTGATCTGCTTGCTGCGGCACACGAGTCCTATGCGCTGGAACGTGATGCCATGATCGACCCCGAACAGCACGGCCCCAAACCGTACGGAGGCGTGGGCGGCACCAGAGCGGGCGTCAAGTGCCTCCATGCCCACTACGCGTATTTCCTCGCGGGCGGCAAGGATCCGATCGGCCAATGGGTCGCCGACCGAATCGAGGACTATCCATGACCGACCATCGAGAAGACCGACTGTTTGCAGCCATCGACTGTGGCACCAATTCGACGCGGCTGCTGATCGGGAATGCGGCGCAATCGCTCGATCGCAGGATGCAGATCACGCGGCTGGGCGAGGGGGTCAACGCCTCCGGGGAACTCAATACCGCCGCGATCGAACGGACGCTGGATGTCCTGCGCGGATTCCGCGAGGTGATGGATTCACATGAAATCGCCGGATCCAGAGTGGTCGCCACCTCTGCTGTGAGGGATGCTGCGAACCGAGACTTGTTCGTTGCCGGGGTCGAAGGAATCGTTGGTGTTGCGCCGGAAGTGCTCTCCGGTGAACAGGAGGCCGAGTTGTCATTTGTGGGTGCCACTGCCGACCTCGACCCAGTTGACGGCCCCTTTCTGGTGATGGACATAGGTGGCGGGTCAACCGAATTCGCGGTCGGTTCCAAGACCATGGTGGGCGGCACGTCGATCCAGATGGGCTGCGTCCGAATGACCGAAAAGCACATTGAACACGATCCGCCCCTCCCTGAGGAACTGGCCAATTGCCTCGCAGAGGTTCGCGACCATCTCGACGATGTGGTTCGGGAGATCCCCGCCGCGGCGATGGCCTCCCGGCTGGTCGGACTCGCCGGAACCGTGTCAACCGTGGCGGCGGTGGAGCAGGGTCTGGCCGGATACGACCGCGATCGGATTCACCACTTCGTGCTGGACAAGGCTGCGGTCGAAGAGATCTTCCGGACCCTG
Organism: Microthrixaceae bacterium; assembly: GCA_020027475.1. GTDB lineage: Bacteria > Actinomycetota > Acidimicrobiia > Acidimicrobiales > Microtrichaceae > JAHRAZ01. The sequence continues at coordinate 2,930 of JAHRAZ010000031.1, read as the reverse complement.
GCCACGGAGAGCACCGCCGAACGGTTGCACAATCCCGGGCTGCCGGAAGGCAGGGCAGACGTAATCGTGGGTGGGTTGTGTGTGCTCGTCGCCACAATGAGGCAATTCGGATTCGTCGAGTGCCTCGTGTCCGAGGCCGACATCCTCGATGGTTTGATTCTTTCCCAGGTGGCAGAACAGTCTTCATAGGATGCTGCGCAGAAGAACGAACAGACCCAAAGCGCCGCCAACCGAGCCCGTATCGATCGTGGGGCGGCGCATTGTGTTGCGACCATTGCGCGATAGTGACTTTTCGGGCTGGCGGGAGGTCCGGCGCCGCAACGCCGAGTGGCTCACTCAATGGGAGCCGATGCCGACTCCCGGGATGCCCGACACCGTGGAAGACCGTCAGGCCTTCAAGTCCAGATGCTCGATGCGCCTCAGGGAGATTCAGTTGGGGACGGGATTCGGTTTCGGCATCTTCTGTGAGGAGCAGTTCATCGGCGAGGTGAACCTCAACTCGATCCAGCGCGGGGCCCGCCACAACGCGTACATCGGGTATTGGGTCGATCAGCGAAACGCGGGTCAGGGCTTTGTACCGGAATCGGTCGTTGCCACGCTGAGGTTTGCATTCGAGGATCTGCATCTGCATCGGGTGCAGATCGCGATCGTTCCCCGAAACACAGCAAGTCGGCGCGTCGTGGAGAAGCTGGGTCTGCGGGACGAGGGCATGGCCCTCAGGTATCTCCAGATCAACGGTGTATGGGAAGACCACATCCGCTACGCGATCACCGCGGAGGAATGGGCACAACTGGCGGGCGCGTTCCTCGACCAGTGGATCACTTGAGTAGCGGGATCAGATGAGTAGCGGGATCAGTTGAGTGGGCGAAAATCACTTTCGGGTGATTCTCGATTGCAACTGTGCCAGCCGCTCTGCGAATGCCGGCTGGTCCATGGAATGGAGTTGTTTGACCAGTTCCAACTCCACGGCATCGAGGTGCGAGTCCACAGCGTGGACCTCACGGATTGTGTCCTTGGTCGCCCTGGCGAGTTCGCGTGGCATTCCAGCGGCGCGGCCCGCGGCGCTGCAGGCTGCGGTCATGAGTTCGGCATCGGTGTCAAAACGTTTCCAGCTCAGACCGATCTCGGTGGACCTCTCTGCGTCGATGACCTCTCCGAAGAGCACCATCGCGGCAGCGGCCTGCGGCCCGACGATCCGCCTGAGCATCCAGGTGTGACCACCACCCGGATGGATGCCGAGATCCAGAAAGCGACTGTCGTATCGAGCTTTGGGACCGGCAAGGCGCAGATCGCATGCAAGGGCCAGGTTCATTCCGGCACCCACCGCAGGTCCGTTCACTGCGGCCACCGTGGGCAACGCGGATCTGGCCACTGAGAGGAATCCGTCGTATATCGCGAGAAGTCCGTCTCGCCGTGAATCTCCGAGTTGGGAGAGATCCGCACCGGCGCAGAACGCCGGAGCCGCACCCGTGATCACAACTGCTCCCGTCTGGCCATCCGTTTCCAGGGATCCCATCAGATCCTTGATCTGCTCGCACAGGGACAAAGACAGGGCGTTTCGTCGTTTGGGATCATCGAGGGTGACCACTGCAACGGTTGGATCATCGGGATCCCGGGTGAGGTGGACGTGTGTCACTTGCGGTCGCTCCGGTACGGTCTTCGGGTGAGGATTCTGGTGATCTCCGAACTCTATCCCTGGCCCGCGGTAGACGGATACCGGCAACGACTGACACACATGATTGGCGGCCTGACCCAAGCTGGGACAGTTGATCTCATGTGTCTGGCACGCCCCGGCCATCCTCACGATGAGGATCCCCCGATTGACGGGTTGGGTCGAGTGGTTGCCGTGGAGGCCGGTGAGCCGGTCCCCGCCAGCCAATGGATGCCCGTGTGGTCCAGGACCAGGACCCCCAGAAGGATCCTGAGCCTTGATTGGTCAGCGGCACGCGAAGAACTCACTACCTGGAACCCCAGGCCCGATCTCGTCTGGTTCAGCCACATCGATTCCTGGTATCCGGTCCATGATCTCGTGGATGGAACTCCGGCGATTGTCGATTTCGACAATCTGGAGAATCTCGCCATGAAATTGCATCGCCGAGTGCCACCACGATTCGCGCCGGGATCCGCTGCAAATGAAAAGGCCAAGCTGGCGGGCCGCTGGGGAATGTCGCGAGCGCTCGACCTGGTCGACGAGCAGCGCTGGACCTCGATTCAGAGAAGGTGTTCAGAACAGGTTGACAAGGTGGTGGTCTGCTCACCTCTGGACGCGGAGCGAGCCGGAGTAGGCAACGCCGCGACGATTCCAAACGGCGCAGCGCCCCCGGTGTCCGTTCACGCGAACCGGATCAGGCTCCGCGGTGATTCTCCAACTCTCATGTTCGTTGGTGCCCTGGATTACGATCCGAATACTGAGGCGATCGAGTGGTTCGTCCGCGAAGTGTGGCCACACATATTGGAGCGCCAACCGGAGACTGTGTTCAGGATCGTGGGTCGAGGGTCTGAGAGAGTTGCCTGGGTGGGTGGCGAACCGGGTGTTGAACTTGTGGGCGCGGTTGCCGACATCCAGGTGGAGCTGGCCCGCGCCGACGTGTCGATTGTCCCCATTCGGGTCGGCGCGGGGACGCGTCTGAAGGTCGTGGAGGCGATGGCCAACCACATCCCCCTGGTCACCACCGCCGTGGGCTGCGAGGGGATCGATGTGGAAGGGGGCGTTCATTGCCTGATTGCAGACGGGTCACGGACGTTCGCCGATGCCTGCCTGCGGATGCTCGGCGAGCCACTACTGCGCCAGGAGCTGGCCGATGCGGCGTCTCAGCTGTACGAGCAGTCCTACATGTGGGAATCCATCGAACGCCGGGTGGCAGACCTTGCTGTCAGTGTGATCCGTTGATTCGATCTCCAGCGGAGGTCAGCCGTCGGAGTCGCGGATC
>JAHRAZ010000144.1 GCA_020027475.1 Microthrixaceae bacterium | reverse complement strand
GGATGGGAGATGATCGCGAAGGTGCGTCGCCGTTCTGCCTCAGCGCTGGGATCGGTTGACATCGCTTCCAGCAAACAGCCCGCAGGGCGTCCGTGCCAAACTCCTCATGAAGTCAGGCGATCCACCGCTGCGAGCAGGTTGGCCGTACGCATGTCTCCCGCGATGGCAACCTGCATCTGGTTCATGACGAAGCCACCGGCAATTCCCCGGTCAGGATCGGCGAAGCCAACTGAGCCGCCGGCTCCGTAGTGACCGAATGACCGGCCGCCGATGAACGGCGACATCTCCGAGTGCGTCATGAATCCAAGGGCGAATGGAATCGGGAATATCAACACGCTGTCCGGACCTTCCACCTGGGGGACGATCGCCCTGTCCACGGTCTCGGGACCGAGCGACCGGAAGCCATCGACTTCAGACACCGAGGCAGCGTAAAGACGAGCGAGCGATGCGGCGTTGGTCACTGCGTTGGCGCCCGGAATTTCCGCAGCCCGCACTCGCGGATCGTTCCATGCCTGCTCATCGGAGAACGCGCCTCCCGGAGCGGTCAGAGCTTTGCCCGCGAGGTTGTCCGGGCCCAGGAATGCCTCGAGCAGTTCCCCAAGGTTGCTGGGGGAGTCACCATCGGACCCGGCAGATCCGGAGCCGTCGATGGTTGCACCCATCGGGATGACCGGGGCGACCCGCGCTTGGTGTTCGTCGGGAAGTCCGATCCAAAAATCGAGTCCCAGTGGTTTTGCGAATTCGTCAGCAAAGAACGCACCGAGGCTCTTGCCACTCACGCGCCTGACGACCTCGCCCACCAACCAGCCGTAGGTGATCGCGTGGTAGCCGTGTTGGGTGCCGGGTTCCCAATGCGGAATCGAATCGGCGAGCGCTGCCGTGACCGTGGGCCAGTGAAGTGCTTCTTCGAGGCTCAGCTTCGCGGTGGTGTCGATCACGCCTGACTGGTGACTCAGGAGCCACGAAACCGGAACTGCATCCTTGCCGTGTGCCGCAAAGTCGGGCCAATACGTCGAAACAGGTGCATCCAAGTCGAGGTCGCCCCGCTCGACCAGCAGGTGAGCACACATTGCTGTGGCGCCCTTGGTGGACGAGAAGACAAGTTGAAGTGTGTTCTCGTCGTACGGAGTGCCGTTGACATCGGAAACGCCGCCGGTCAGGTTGACTACCTCCTGACCGTCCACGTAGAGCGTGAATCCGGCTCCCACATCGCCGTGTTCGGCGAAGTTGTTCTCGAAGATCTCCTGGATCTCTTCGAATCCGTCCGCCGTTGTTCCTCTGATCTCAGTCATGTCCGCCCCCGGGATGGTTGTCGATCCAGCGACTGCTGGTCAGTCGTCTTCTTCCACGTCAGCGCGCAACAGCGCTGGTGGTTCACTGGTCGGTTTGGCATCGTCGTGCGCGACCCTCCAAGCGAGTGGGCCTGCCACCGCCAAGGTTACCGCGAGAGCCAGCACGATTGCCGCCAGAGCGTTTTTCACAACAGACAAGTGTTACCCATCGCGCGACAGTTGACTACCCGGTCGAGATGAGCAATTTTCCGCACGCGGTTCCGCCCGGGTGCGCTCGACACCCATTGATCGAAAGCCACTTGCCCACCACCCAACTCGTGTGTCCCGACCCGACCGCCACGGTACATGGTTGGCCCTCGGCGGGTAATCGCAGCCCGGAGCTACTGCTCCAGATCCTCGTGATTCAGGTCGATGATGCCCAGCCGGACTGCTGAGAGCACCGCATGGGTGAGGCTCTGGGTGTCGAGCCTGCGGTAAACGGCGTTGAGGTGGTTGTGCACTGTCTTCTGGGTGATGCCCAGTTCTCGGGCCGCCTGTTTGGTGGATAGGCCGTTGGCGATCATCTGGAGAATCTGCTGTTGTCGCGCGGAGAGGATGTTCGCCGCTTCTGGTTCCGCTGCGACCGCCTGCAGCATCGTGGCCGCCAAGCGTGGACTGAGCACCTCTTCACCGGCGAGAACCCGTTCGAGCGTGTCGTACACGTCCTCGAAGGAGACGCCCTTTGTGAGGTAGGCCACTGCTCCGGCGTTCAGAGCTTCTCTGGTCTGTTCGGGTTCGTCGTGCATGGTCAGCACGACCACCTTCAGATCGGGAAGCTCGGCAGTTATGCGCCTGGTGGCGGTAACACCGTCGAGGACCGGCATCGAGAGATCCATCAGCACGATGTCGGGATCGGTCTCGCGGGCCAGCAGGATAGCTTCCTCACCATTGTCGGCTTCTCCGACGACCTCGGCACCGGCGTCCTCCAGAGCGCGGCGTACCCCTTCGCGCAGGATCTGGTGGTCGTCTGCAAGTAGAACTCTCATCTCGGTTCCTTTGGACACCTTCGGCTGACGATTGCCAGTCTGCCCCGTCCAGCGGAGCAAAGCGCGTCAAATCAACCTTGAGAAGGGGTACAGGCACGCCGTGTGGTTCTCAGGGTGTGTTCTGACCGGCCCGGACCCGGACCTGGGTGCCTTGGCCGGGGGAGCTGTCGATCTTGAAGACTGCACCTATCACGTTGGCTCGTTCGCGCATTCCGATTACTCCGAAAGCCTGATCCCGCACGGCCCGGGTGGCGTCGAACCCCACGCCGTCGTCACTCACGACCAGTTCGTAGTTGCCGCCGTCGACGTCCCAGGTGACGTCGACATGCTCTGCCTTGGCATGGCGGTCCACGTTGTTCAGGGCTTCCTGAAGAATTCGAAGCAATTCGTTCTCCACCGGGACGGGCATACGCTCGCCCGGGTGAGCTTCTTCGAACTGCGCTCTCACCTGGGTTCGATCCGAGAACCGCTCCACCAGATCCTCCGCCAGTATCGACAGCGGTCGGTCGTCGCTGACGCCCGTGCGTAGCTGTCGCAGGGTATCGCGCAACTCTTCGAGCGCTCTCTCTGCATCGAGGTGCAGTCGTTCGAGATCTTGGGGATCAACGCTCTCCTTGGTGCTCAGGCGCTCGAGTTCCATCTTTATGTAGGTCATCCACTGGCCAAGTCGGTCGTGAATGTCGCGTGCCACGCGAATGCGCTCGTCTTCCGCTCCAAGACTGCGTAGTCGGCCGAACCATCGCGAGTTGTCAACGGTGAGAGCGACCACATCTGCCAGACCGTCCCGCAGTGAACCCTCGATGTGGTTGAAGTGTCCGGGTTGGGAATGTTCGACCCCCAGCACCCCAATGAGACGACCGCGGGCGTGTAACGGCATGTACACGCCACTCTTGGACTCGGGAGCGATACCCCCTTCGAAATCCTTGCGAGAGACAACTGCGTCGGTCTCGATGGCGGTTCGGAGTGGTTCGGGAAGCTGCGGCAGCTCGTAGGAGGCAGACATCGCGTACCCATCGGTGAGTTTCGGAGTCCACTCATCGTTGTGTTCGTCGATGGTGATGAGTAGCGCCACTTCGGGATCGAACAGGTCGCCCAGCATTCGGCGGGTGCGATCAAGGGCTTCACGAAGCGAGAAGGCACCCGGAAGCGTCAGTGCCACCCCTGAGAGTTCGCGCAAGAGTTCGTTGGCATGTTCGAGGTTGGCCATCTCGCCCATCACGGCCCGACGTTCCTGCTCGGCTTCGATCAGCTTCCTTCGAATGAACACGCCGGTGATCGAAGCCACGAGCATCGTGGCGATGATCGCGAGGTCCTGTTGGGAGTCGAACAGCGGATCCAGGGCGGTACCGGACATCGCAGTCCCCGAAATCACTCCGATCACGGCGAGGGTCGATGCGAGGGCTGCCGTGGGCCATCCCCAGCCGTATGAAGCAATCGCCACTGCGGCCATTGTGCAGAAGATCCACGGGGAGCCGGTCCCCCCGGTCCATCCGGCGGCGACCGAGACCGCCACAACATCGGTGATGGCGAACATGTGTGAGCTGCCCCGGGCACCCAGTTCGAGCGGCGCAAAGGTGCGCAGCGTAGTGATGAACACACATAGGGCGAGGGCCATGACTCCGGACCAGGTGCGCTCAGCACTCCCGAGTGAAGCAGCCACCGTTATCCCGTATCCGGCCGCGCCCCAACGAAGGGCGAGCACCGCCGATGAGACGGTGGCGCGCAGGGAATCCGGTAGTGGAGTGGCAGTTCGCGTGATATCCACGATAGGCGCACTACCGCTGGTGCCGACAGTGGTTGGCGGTTCTTGGGTGGGTTGACCCAATGGACCCTGACCTCCGCAGCGGACTCACTCGGGGCCGTAACATCGGCTTTCATGAGTGATCCCGGCGGCACCACCATCGAGCAGGCCGCTGCCTATCCGGGCGCACATCGTCCCTGGCGCCGGCGAGAGGTGACTTCCGACGGGGTCGGGCTAGCGGTTTCCGAATGGGGCGAGCCGGATGCTCCGGCGCTGCTCCTTGCCCATGGGGGTTTCGACTTCACGGGGACCTTCGACGTGTTCGCCCCGATGATTGCCGAAGGCGGTTGGCGCGTGGTGAGTTGGGATCAGAGGGGGCACGGTGATTCAGCCCGCACCCAGCTGTATTCGTGGCAGGCAGATCTTCGGGATGGCGCCGCAGTGATCGATTCGATTGGCGACAGATCGATGCCCTTTGTGGGGCATTCCAAGGGAGGCAACCTCGTTTCCCATCTGGCCAACGCCATGCCCCATCGCATTTCCGCGCTGGTGAACATCGAAGGGCTTCCGAGCCACGGGGTGATGTCGGATGTGTCTGAGCACGAGCAGGCGAAGTGGGTGCGCAAGGAACTGGATGACTGGCTGGCGCACCGACGGTCGCTCGAATCCAAGCGGCGGCGACCTGGAACAATCGATGAGCTGGCCGAGCGGCGGGGCAAAATGAATCCCCGGATGAGTCCCGACTGGCTTCGTTACCTGGTAACCGTTGGGGCCCTGGAATCAGAAGACGGCTGGCGTTGGAAAATCGATCCCACGATGAGGATGGGAGGATTCGGTCCTTGGCGCCCCGAGTGGTCCCTGCTGCAATTGCCGGCGATTGCGGTTCCGGTCCTCGGCATTCTGGGAAGCGAACTCGAGGTGATGGGTTGGGGAACCAGGCCTTCCGACGTCGAGCCGTACCTTCCGCCGGGAGGTCGAATTGAAACGGTGGAAGGTGCCGGGCATTTTGTGCACGTCGAGGCACCCCGGACCGTGGCCGACATGACCCTGGAGTTCCTCCAGTGATTCCCACCCGGATGATCAGGCACAATCGCATCGACCTGGCGGTCCACGACCTGCGGCTGGGCGTGGATGAAGACACGAGGACACTGCTGTTGCTTCATGGTCTGGGCGAGCAGACACCCTCTGAGGTCCCGTCGCGGATCGACTGGCCGGGCGCTGTTGTGGGGCTGGACTTCACGGGGCACGGCGCATCCACTGTTCCGGTTGGCGGCGGTTACACATCGGAGATTCTCGTCGGTGACGCGGACGCCTTCCTGCAGGACTACGAAGAACCCGTGACCATTCTTGGTCGGGGACTCGGCGGTTACGTTGCCATGCTTGCCGCCGCAGCTCACCCTGAACAGGTTCGTGGAGCTGTAATCGCTGACGGGCCGGGTCTGGCCGGTGGAGGTGTCCATCCGGGTTCGATCGCCTTGGTGAGCCCTGCGGTGCACACTGGTGGCTCGCCGGATCCGTTTGCGCTTCTGGAACTCTCCAGAGACGTTCGCCCTCCCGGGTATGTGCAGCGCTTCGTTGGCTTTCTGCGCGAAGAAAGTGATCTTGAGACTCCGCTGTTCGTGTCCTCAAAGGTAAGACCGGCCTGGGTCGAAGCGGTAGCGGGTTCGGCCGGGGTGGGCCAGGGGCCGGTGGCGGAAGGTCTTGCGTTGTATGCGTCGGTTCCCGAATCAGGCTGAGCCACGCCCTCGCCTGTCCGTCTGAGGCAGCACCTTCTGCCGAGGCAGCTCAGTCCGATTCTCAGTCTGTTTCAGTGTCAGCTTCGGAAACCTCGAAGCGATCGAGAATTTCCTCCACCTCGATGCGGGTGCCATTGAGACGATTCCTGCACCACTCGATCAGCTCGGTGGCACGCGTGACCCGGCTGGCGAGTTCGTCAACGTCGATTCGGTCTGCTTCCAGGGCTTTGATGATGGAATCGATTTCGGCCACGCAGCCCGCGAATCCCAGCTCGACCGGAGCGGTTTCCTCAGTTGTCACTTGGCCTTCTTCTGGCTCTGTCATTCGGCTTGTCCATCGTCTGGGTTCGTCATGTTGTGTGAACCTGGCTTTCCAATTCCTCAACGGCAGACGTGATCCTGCCATTGGCGATTTCGGTGAGGATACGGTCTCCTGCCGACAGGTCTGTGACATCACGGATGGGCTTGCCGGAGGAATCCCTGGTGATTGTCCAACCCCGCGCGAGTGCATGCGCTGGATCGCTGGCTCCGACAAGTGCCGCCGAGTTGTCCAGCCGGTGGCCCCACTCGGTGATCTGTTTTCGGCTCTGTTTTGCCAGAAGCGCTGCCTGTGGTTCGAGTGTCCTTTCCTCAAGCTTGAGCGTTTGGCCGGTTGCCGTGGACAGTCGGTTCAACCGTTCGGCCAGTACCTGTGTTTCCCCGGCGGCGTGTGTGCGAGTTGCCAGTACCAGAACTTTGCCTTGCCGGCGGTTCGCGTCCTGCGCGCGAGCCAGTTGCCCCAGCGCTGCCACCGCAAGGAGCTGTGAGGCCGAATCGACGTCTGCGAGCCAACGGGCAGCGTCTTCACGGAGGAATCCTCCGCAGGCGGTCGGGGTCTTGAAGTCGGAGTGGGAGACCTGACCCACCACGGTGTTGTCGGTTTCGTGGCCGATCCCGGTGAGCACCGGAAGGGTGCAGAGCGCCACGGCACGTGCAATTGTCTCTCCGTCGAAGGGCTTGAGGTCGAGCGCGGATCCTCCGCCGCGTACGAGCACCACTGCGTCCACCCCGAGCGATTGGGCAGTTTGCAAGGCCGACACGATTGTCGGTGCTGCGTTGGCACCTTGGGTGCGGGCGTCGAGCAGCCGGACCCGGAATGCGAATCCGCTCTGTTTCAACTCCTCCATCACGTCTGCCTCCGCTGCGCTGCCCTTGGAGGTGACGAGTGCGATGTCGAGCAACGGAGTGGGCAGCGGGAGCAGCGAGTTCTTGTCCAGCAGCCCGTCGTCGGCCAATGCCCGTAGTGATCTTTCGCGCTCCTGGGCCATGACGCCGAGGGTGTACATCACGTCGATGTCGGACATCTCGAGCTGGATTTCGCTTCGAGGGCCGAATGATCGGAGGCGACCTCGAATTCGCAGGGTCGCGCCGTCGCGAAGCAGCAACGGCGACTGTGCCTGGCTGATCTTGCGGTTCACCAGAAGTCGGGCAGTGTTCGACAGGCGAACCGAGATCTTTGCAGGGTTGTGATTGTTCTCCACCGGGTTATCCGGATCAGCCGATTCGATCAGGTCGAAGAACCTCCAACCGCTGCCCCACTTCTTCAGGTTGTGAACCTCTCCGGTGACCCAGACGGTTCCGATTGCCTCCCTCAGCACGGCATTGATCCGTTTGTGCAGATCGCCGACCGTCCATGTGTCGGTACCCTCAGGATGGAGTTCGGAGGCGTCCTGGCTCGGGGTGTCCGACTCGAAGAGGGTCATCTCGGTCAGTCTTCGTCGTGACGAACGACCAGCACCGGCCGCTTCGTGTGTCGCACCACGTATTCACTCACCGAGCCGATCAGAACCCGCGAAAGGAATCCGTGTCCGTGCGAGCCGACAACGATCACATCAGCGTCGACCTCGTCAGCCACATGGATGATCATCTGCCCCGATGCACCTTCCACCAGTTCGGTGGTCACATCTTGTCCCTCGAGACCGAGGGCGACCTGCGTGTCAGCCAGGTCGTGGTCACCCTCTTTGAGGATGATCGATCGAGCTTCTTCGGACTCCTCCGGCGTGAGGAGGTTGCCTTCCATCCCACCGGCCCCGGAGTCCTCGGCCACTGAAGTGTCGGCCACGCTCAGCAGCGTGACCCGATCCGGTTTGAGCAGCGCCAATCCCTTGCGGGCGGCGTCGATGGAAACCTCGGATCCGTCGGTGGCGATCAAGGCGTGCATGTTGGTTCTCCTCCGGTATACCGAGTTCCCGGCCTGAATGGCCAGTCCCCGGACTTCAGATAATAGATCTCAGTCGGAAACGAGGGTTCGGTACAACTCGGCGTAGAGACCATCCACGGCGAGCAGTTCATGGTGCTTGCCGGTTTCCACGATCCGACCTTCGTCCAGCACCACAATGTTGTCGGCAGATTTCACGGTTGACAGGCGGTGGGCGATGACCAGCGCCGTGCGGTTTTGCAGCGCCACCGAGAGGGCCTCCTGGATTGCGGCTTCGTTTTCCGCATCCAGGCTGCTGGTGGCTTCGTCGAGGACCACCACCGCCGGATCCTTCAGCAGGAGACGTGCGATGGCGAGTCGTTGTTTCTCTCCACCTGAGAGGCGATAGCCACGTTCGCCCACCATCGTGTCGAAACCATCCGGCAACTCGTCGATCACATTCATGATGCGAGCGGAACGGCACGCTTCAACCATCTGATCTGTGGTGGCATCGGGCCGGGCGTACCTGAGATTGTTGCCCACGGTGTCGTGAAACAGGTGGGGATCCTGGGCAACCACGCCGATGGCTGAGCGAAGACTGTCGAGATCCAGATCGCGGACATCGTTGCCATCGATGCGAACCGCACCGGAGGTCACGTCGTACAGCCGGGGTAGGAGCGAGGCCACGGTTGACTTGCCCGCCCCGGAGGGACCCACCAATGCCACAGTTTCGCCCGGTGCGATTTCTACATTGAGGTCGTGGAGAATCTGTCTTGGCGTGCCAGTCTCCGATGGACTCGCTCCGATCTCCAGCGAAGCGATGGATGCCGACTCGGGATAGCTGAAGTCGACATTGTGGAACTCGATGCGACCGCGGGGATCGGAGAGCACGATCGGGTCGGGAGGATTCGTGATCGGGTTGGGTTCATCGAGGACCTCGAATACCCGCTCGAAACTGACGAAAGCGCTCATCACGTCGACCCGCGCGTTCGTGAGGCTGGTGAGTGGCTCGTATATGCGCGTCACGAGGGTTGCCATCGCAACGAGTGCTCCTGCTGTGATGGCGCCGCTGATCACCTGCTGACCGCCCAGCCAGTACACAGCGGCAACACCGATCGCTCCAACCAGACCCATCGTGGCCATGAATACCCTGGTGAAGATCGCCGTTCTCACCCCGATGTCCCTCACGTCCGAAGCCCTCCGGGAAAATTCGGAGCTTTCGTCACCATGTCTGCCGAACAGTTTCACCAGAAGTGCTCCGGCGACCCCGAAGCGCTCCGTCATCTGAGCGTTCATCTCGGCGTTGAGCTGCATTGAGTCGCGCGTGAAACTCTGGAGCTTGCGGCCAACCCGTTTGGCCGGGATCAGAAACAGCGGCAGCAGAATCACGGTTGCCAAGGTGATGCGCCAGTCGAGTGCGATCATCGCGATCACCGTTGTGATCAGGGTGATCACGTTGGACACCACCGTTCCCAGCGTCCCCGTGACTGCTCGTTGGGCTCCGATCACATCGTTGTTCAGTCGGCTGACCAGAGCGCCCGTCTGGGATCTCGTGAAGAATTGAAGGGGCATCCGCTGGACGTGATCGAAGAGCGCATTGCGAAGGTCATAGATGAGTCCCTCGCCGATTCGTGCGGACCAAGTCCGTTCGAGCAATGAAGCCACCCATGTTCCCAACGCAGCAGCTGCCACCAGCAAGGCCTGTTTGGTCAGGCGCGCGGAATCACCATCAGGCAAGGTTTCGTCGATGATCGACTTGAACACGAGGGGAGCCACCAACGCGAGCAGCGCCGCTGCCACGATTGCCAGTACGAAACCGACGAGTTGCTTCTTGTACGGGGAGGCCCACTCCCAGACCCGTCTGACCGTGGCGCGTTCAATGGAGGCGCCTTCGGTGTTGGCTGGATCTTGGTGGAGCATTCGCATCATGGACATGGACACGAGGCTTGACGGTACCGGGCTATGCGTTGGTCTGTCGCCGAGGGCAAGCTGACGTGGTGATTTTCGCCACAGCCGCCAACCGCCGAGCCCGCAGGCTTCTGGGATTCCTCAGCATTGCGATCGTCTTGTGGACTCTGTTCCCGGCGCAGGTCGCAGCGGTGGCTGTGCAGGCAGCTGAGTCAGTGGAAACTGCGATGACGTGGTGGAAGGCGGTGATTCTCGGAGCAGTCGAGGGTCTCACTGAGTACGTTCCGGTTTCATCCACGGGCCATCTGCTCATTGTGTCCCGGCTTCTCGGCTTGAGCGACAGCCCCGCGGATCAGTCTGCTGCCAACACCTACGCGATCGCCATCCAGTTCGGCGCGATCGTTGCCGTGGCCGGACTCTTCTGGAAACGATTCCGGGACATGCTGCTTGGTCTGTTCGGCAAATCTGAATCTGGCCGACACCTGTTGATCATCACGGTGATCGCCTTCGTGCCGGCCGCAATGGTCGGGTTCTTGTTCGACGAATCCATCGAGGACGCATTGTTCGGCCCGGGGCCGATCATTGCTGCGTGGATTGTCGGCGGGCTTCTGATTCTGGGGCTGGAACGAGCCGGCAAGATTCCGCATGGCGAACGTCCCGAAGGCACCGACCCGGTTCTGGCGATCACCCACAAACAGGCATTGGTGATCGGTCTGGCCCAGGTTGCGGCGCTGTGGCCGGGAACGAGCCGGTCCCTGGCCACGATCCTCGGAGCCTTGCTCGTCGGCGTCGGGATGGCAGCAGCAGTGGAGTTCAGCTTCATTCTCGGCTTCGTCACCCTGACGGCGGCCACGGTGTATTCGCTGCTCAAGGACGGCGGTGACTTGTTCGAGCAGTTCGGCTACCTGGATCCCCTGGTCGGCTTGCTGTCGGCCTTCTTCTTCGCTGTCATCGCGATCAAGTGGATGATTCTGTATCTGGAAAATCACAGTCTCGCGATCTTCGGCTGGTACCGACTCCTCATCGCAGCCGTGGCTCTCGGCCTGCTTGCCGCGGGATGGATTTGAACGCGGCGGTCCCCGCTGGCCGCTTGCTGAGCAGCGATGCTCCGACTCCAGCACGGTCCGATGCTGGTTGCCGTCAGGCCAGCGCCCTGACCGTTCTTTGTTGCAGCACCCCTGTCGAGATGACGTCCCAACCCCGCGGCCACTCGACAATGACCGCTGTGGGTGATCTCGCCATGGTTGGGTCCGGTTTGCCACGAGCGACTGATTCGATGCGGCATGGCAAAACCTGGCCACAGCGCTACCCCCCCGGTGAAGCAACAGCCTTCCAAGTCGCACATGGTGCCGACTTTTCACCTACACGACCGCGATCGAGCCGAGCGCGGTTGAGATCTTCGACGAGCATGCGACGGCCTTGCTCAGAAACGTGGGTGACGCCATGGGTGCACAAACAGAGGCGGTCGTGGTCGAAACCATTGCATCCAAACGCCCCGCGGCCATTTCGCAGCCGCATCGGATCTCCTGATGTTCGTGCTGGCCACGGGCCGGGAGCGGACCGACAACCAGTGATGTGGCCTCTTCGCCGCGGCGGGCCTCCACCTCCAGGGGGAGCATCTTCTACCAACCGGGGCCATGGCGTTCACGCTCCGCACCGGACCATCATGATCATGCTGCCGGAGAACGCGACGAACCCCGCCACCTGGTTCGGGCGACGGGGTTCGCACAAGTTTTCCTATTTCTTGGCGGAGAGTGAGGGATTCGAACCCTCGGAGACCTTGCGACCTCAACGGTGTTCGAGACCGTCCCATTCGTCCGCTCTGGCAACTCTCCGCCAACGACAATACTTGCCGGGGGACCCCCGGGGCTAGGTTCGGTTCCTGCGTTGTTCGAAGAAGTTGCGCAGCAGCTGGGAGCACTCCTGCTCCAGAATGCCGCCTTTGACTGGGAACTCATGATTGAGGCGCGGGTCCTGGGAGAAGTTGTAGAAGGTTCCTAGTGCTCCCGCTTCATCGTTTGAGGCTCCTTGGAGAACACCCCCGATCCGCGAAGCCCAGAGCGCGCCGGCGCACATCGGGCACGGCTCCAGGGTGACCACCAACAAACAGTCGTCAAGGCGCCAACGGCCAAGGTGTTCCGCCGCGGATCGTAGAGCGAGGATTTCGGCGTGTGCCGTGGGATCCTGCAGCTCCTCGCGGCGGTTGAATCCCGTGCCGATCACGTGCGGTTCGGTCACCATGTGCATCACCACAGCACCGACCGGTACCTCGCCCACCTCAGCAGCCGACTGGGCTTCCAGAAGCGCTTGGCGCATCCACAACTCGTGGTCGGAGCTGGTGGGTTTCGGGGGAAGCGACGCGGATTCACCGCTGTTGGTGGACATCAACAAGAGATTGTCACCATATGTGTCAGTGAGTGAAGCTGCTTTGCGGCAAGCTGACAACGTG
>JAHRAZ010000124.1 GCA_020027475.1 Microthrixaceae bacterium | reverse complement strand
CGGCCAAGGTGGCTCAGGGATCCGCAGCGCAGTGCAGGATTGGCTTTGCGTATTGAGAGCAGGTTCCGGTACAGCTCCATCAGGCTGGCCGGATCGCCCTGCTGAGCAGCAACATTTCGGCCGCCCCTGTCCTGACTGTCCTCAGTGTCCGGAATGTCCTCATTGCCCCGATTGCCCTCGTTGTCCGGACCAACCGGCAGCCAAGGTTCGACGTCGGGATCGGTGAAGCCGGCTCCGGCAGTGTTGTCCCACTGCATCGGAGTTCGCATTTCGTCGCGGTTGAGGCGTTCGGTCATGCGCTTGGAGATCGTTTCGGGAATCCAGGAGAAATAGCGCCTCGCTATCGGATCCATGGCTTGGCGCAGGGGAATGTAGGTGTTGGTCATCCCGACCTCTTGTCCGTTGTAGACAGTGGGCACTCCTCGCAGCGTCAACAGAAGTGTGGCCAGCACCCGAGCCTTGCGAAGATCACCTCCCACCCTCGACGCAGTGCGGGAGCGGTCGTGATTCTCCAGCACGTAGGTCGGCAGGAGCGGATCGGGAAACTCTTTCTCGTAGCGGCCAATACAGCGTTCGAACCACTTGGCCGAGTACTTGTAGGCAAGAAAGTCGAACAGGAAGACGAGGTGCAGTCCCGGCCGGCGGCGCCCGGCAGCATCAGCACGGTTGACGTACCTGCGCAGAACCTGCGGTGAACCGAACACTTCCCCGAGCAGGACTCGGTCCCCGTCGAATTCCTCTGCGACTTCGCGCAGGTCGCCCGCAAGCTCGAAGTTGTCGTCGATGTTCACGGTGTGCTCGGGGGTGTTGAGATGCGGTGTATCCAGTTCGAAGAGCTTTGGGCGGCGTGGATTCGAACGCAGTCGTTCGTCCTTCATGATCATGTGGAATATGTCGAGACGAAATCCGTCGACACCCTGATCGAGCCAGAACCGCGCAATGTCCATCATTTCCGCGCGTACCTCAGGATTCCGCCAGTTCAGATCCGGCTGAAACGGGAGAAAGGTGGCCATGTACCACTGTTGACGTTCGCGACCCCACTCCCAGGCTTTGCGGACCTGAAGGACACTGCGCCAGTTGTTCGGCGGAGCAGTTGGGGCTCGACCCGGCAAACGGCGCAGACGACCCGGTCTCCCGTCGTGCCAGATGTACCAGTCAGCCTTGGGATTGTCCCTGGAGCTACGCGACTCGACAAACCACGGGTGTTCGGCACTCGTGTGATTGAACACCATGTCGAACATCACCTTGAGGCCACGGCGGTGGGCTTCGGAGATCAGGGTTTGCGCATCGGAAAATGTGCCGTACTCGGGTGCCACGTCGCGGAAATCCGAAACGTCGTAGCCGAAATCCTCCTGAGGGCTGCTGAAGAACGGCGAGACCCACAGCGTCTCGAAACCCATGTCCGATACGTGATCCAGACTTTCGATGATGCCGGGCAGATCACCGATTCCATCACCGTTGCTGTCTGAAAAGGAACGGGGATACACCTGATAGATGGTGGTGTTGCGCCACCAGGGGCCGGATCCTGACACGCTCAAACCGTTCAGGTCCCTTGAATGGATTCCGGAACCAGCATCTCGGGAGTGAGGTCGCGCACGTCTGTGACTCCGGTCAGCGCCATGGCGACTTCCATTTCCTTGCGGATCACCGAAAGCATGTGTCGCACTGCCGCTTCGCCCCCGGAGGCAACCGCCCAAGCCCATGAACGCCCCATGAGGACTGCGTCGGCGCCCAGAGCCAGCATCTTGACCACATCAAGTCCGCTGCGAACCCCACCGTCGGCCAGAATCTCCAGCTTGCCGCCAACAGCATCGACAATCGGAGGAAGGGCTGCAGTTGTGGACGGCACGGTGTCGAGCTGTCGGCCTCCGTGGTTCGACACAACGATGCCGTCAACTCCCTGAGCTACCGCTGCGAGGGCATCCTCGGGATCAAGGAGTCCCTTCAACACGATCTTGCCGTTCCAATGCTCGCGAACCCAGGCGATGTCATCCCAGGTGACAGACGGATCGAACTGGTTGTCCACCCACTCCTGAAAATCGGCGGGCATCTGCGCGTCCGGAACGGCTGTTTCGAGATTGCCGAAAGTGAGCGGCTTTCCAGACCGGGCAACCTCGGAGACCCAGCGTGGGTGGCTCATCAAGTCCCATTTGTTGCGCAGGTTTCCAAATGACGACAATCCGCCTGAGAGGCCGTTTCGGGTGTCTCGGTACCGGGCTCCGACCACCGCAAGATCAACGGTGAGCATCAGCACCTCACAACCCACCGCCTGTGCACGGGCCATTAGATCCTGGGCGAAGGAGCGGTCCTTCATCACATACAACTGAAACCAGGGTGGCCTCGATGCGGCGGCAGCCACTTCTTCCACCGAACATATCGACACGGTCGATTCAACGAACTGGATACCGGCGGATTGCGCCGCCTTCACGGCTTGTACCTCGGCGCGGGTGGCAAACATCCCGGCCAGCCCGACTGGGGCCAACAACACTGGCATCGACAATTCTTCACCCAGGACCGACGTTTCCAGATGGCGATCCGAGACATCCCGCAGTATCCGCTGGCGAAGCTGGAGCGACGCCAGATCAACGGTGTTCGCCATCAGGGTCGTCTCTTCGTACGCGCCCCCGTCGATGTAGTCGAAGAGCTGGCGCGGCAAGCGCCGACGGGCACGTTCGCGGTAGTCGCGCACCGAAGCGGGCGCAATGTTCATGGATCTGTCAGGTCGCAGCATTGTTGCCCCTCACGGTCGTTGCCCTTCGCGGTTGTTGCCCTTCACGTCACGGCAGTTCTCCGGCCCAGCCTGTCACGAACCCAGCTACCGATGGCGCGGCAACCCATTGCGGCGTCGGAGGTTCCGGGTACTGCAGGCAAGCCCCACCGGCAGGGGCTGTGATGTACTTGGAGTGTGAACGAACCAGAACTCGTCGAACTCGATCCCGGCCGCTCGATTTGGGACGAAGTCCACACTGTTGCGCCGCTGGTCCTCGTCGGCTCCAAGGAGGGTGACGGCTACGACCTTGCTCCCAAGCACTTGGCGATGCCGATCGGTTTCGACGACTTCTTCACCTTCGCCTGCACCCCCGAACACCACACCTGGACCAATATCGAGGCGCACCGGGAGTTCACCGTGAACTACCTGCGTCCCGACAGCGTGGTCATGATCGGACAATCCGCGGGAGCGCGTGTGGAAGGAGAGAAGCTCACCCTCGAGCTGCTCGAGACCTTCCCCGCCACCGAGGTGGACGGTATTCACCTCGCCGGTTCCTACCTGCACCTGGAGTGCACGCTGGATCGGATCGTCGACGGGTTCGGGCGCCACGGCCTCATCATCGGGCGGATCGTACGTGCGGCGTGCGCACCCGACTCGGTGCGCTCACCCGACACCGACGATGCCGAGCAACTGGAACGCTCCCCCCTGCTCGCCTTCGTGTCGCCCAACCGGTTCGCCAGCGTCGGACACACGTTCTCATTCCCGTTCCCGGCCGGATTCCACCGATGACCAGCTCGGGTGCAGACCCTGCCGCGGTGCTGTCGTGGATGCAGGAACGGGCAGACGAGATGACGGCGCTCCTGACCGATCTGGCGGCAATGGAATCACCCACCAACGATCCGACATCGCACCACGGGGTACGAGACGTCCTTGAGGCCCAGTTGCGACAAGCCGGCATGCGCCCCGAACACGTGTCCGGTGAAGACTTCGGCGACCACCTGATGGCGCGACCTGTGCACCCCCGAGCCGATTCCCCCACCCAGTTGCTGCTCGGACACCTCGACACGGTGTGGCCACTGGGGACCCTTGCGGCCATGCCGGTGGAGCGAACCGGCGACGTGCTGGCCGGGCCCGGGACCTTCGACATGAAGTCCGGACTGGTCCAGATGCTCTTCTCGTTGCGATGCCTGAAGGACCTCGCTATTGCAGTTCCCGCCGATCCCGTGGTCCTTGTCAACAGCGACGAGGAGATCGGGTCACCCGAGTCGAGGCGGCTGATCGTCGAGCTGGCGAGCGTCGCGGTGCGCGCCTTCGTTCTCGAGGGCTCCCTGGGTCCCGGCGGCGACCTGAAGACGGCCCGCAAGGGAGTCGGGCGCTTCCGGCTGAGGATCAAGGGCGTCGCCGCGCACGCCGGACTGGATCCCGGCAGCGGCGTCAGCGCAGTGCTTGAGATCTCCCAGCAGATCCAACACCTGTTCGAGCTGAACGATCCCGAACGGGGCATCACCGTGAACGTGGGAACCGTCGATGGTGGACTGCGGCCGAACGTGGTCGCCCCCGAAGCCAGCGCCGAGATCGACTGCCGGGTTCCCACCCACGGCGATGCCCACCACATCGAGGAGGCTCTGGCGGCTCTGGAGCCCATCCAGGAGGGAATCGAGCTCGATGTGGAGGGTGGATTCGGACGGCCACCGATGGAGCCGACCCCCCGCAACCGCCACCTGTGGCACACGGCGGAGAAAGCCGCCAAGGAGCTGGGACTCGACTTGGGGGAGGCGTTCGTGGGCGGTGCATCCGACGGCAACCTCACCAGCCAGCACACCGCCACGCTGGACGGCCTCGGCGGGGTGGGTGACGGTGCACATGCTCCCCACGAACACGTCCGACTCTCGAAGATGCCCGAACGCGCCGCGCTGCTCACCCTCCTGATGGCATCACCGGTGCCGGAGGGTGCGGGCCAAAACGACACGAACGGACAAGACCAGAAAGGCCGGAAATGACCTACTTCCACTTCACGAGTGTCACGCGGATCGCCGATCTGGCTCCCGGCAGCTTTGAGATTGCAGCACTTGAGCGGGGATCGTGGCGGCGTGGTCAGTACCTCGCGGCGATGGTCGTCGGCAATGAGGTGCTGCCGTACGAGATCGAACTAGTTGATGGCCGTGTCAGCTCGGTGGTGCCCGGAGACCTCATCATCGGAGCACTGGGCACACGCGCCGCCACTCTCGAGTGTGTCGGCGACTGGACCGCCATCGGCGACGACCTTCGCCTCGAAGCCTTGAGCATGGCGGGAGTCATCGGTCGCTGCACATCGAGGTCCCCCTTCGCGCGGCCCGTGATACCGCTGGAGTACATGGGGCATCTGCGCGGCACGGACGGGCCGCTGGCAATGGACCAGTTCGCACTGAGTCCGCAGCCGCAGACCTACGACGTGCCGACGGTATTGATCATCGGAACCTCGATGGATGCAGGCAAAACATTCGCCGCCCAGAGGGTGATCCGCTCGCTCAACAAGCGGGGACACCGGGTGGTGGCCAGCAAGCTCACCGGTGTGGGCCGCTATCGCGACGTGCTGTCCATGCGTGATGCGGGGGCAGAGCAGGTGTTCGACTTCTGTGACGCCGGCCTGCCATCCACGGTTGTGCCGACCCAGGAGTACGAGCGAGCGTTGGAACCGCTGCTTTCTTCGATCGCGGCTCTGGAACCGGACGTCTCCGTGGTGGAGGCCGGAGCATCGCCCCTCGAGCCGTACAACGGCGATGCCTGTGTGCGGCGGCTGCAACCCCACACACGTTGCGTGATCCTTTGCGCCACCGACCCATACGCGGCACAAGGTGTGATGTCGGCTTTCGGCGTCACACCCGACCTCATTGCGGGCAAGGCCACCAGCACACAGGCCGCCGTGACACTGGTGGAGCGCCTCACCGGCGTGAAGGCCCTCAATCTCCTGGACCCCGACGCCAAGCCTGAACTGTGGAAGATCCTGTCCGGGGCGCTCTCGCTCAGCTGATCCGCCTCGCCACACAAGCTGAATTGTCGGCGCCCCAAAACTGCGCACGGAGTTTGATTCCCTTCTGCACCGGCAGCAGTTCGCTTGCAGGTGCGAGCTGCCAACCAACGAGGTGCCAACCACTGCCAACCAACGAGCCGCCAACCACACTGCCAACGAAGCTGTGCGATTCGGTTGATCCGTCCGGAGTCCACACATAGTGTCGACGGAATGCGTGGGGGCAAATACAAGGCAGGAACCAACTGGAAGCACATCGGGGTGTTGCTGGCGGCAGCGGTGATCGCTGCGCTGGTGCCGCTCTCCGGGGCTGCCGCTGGCCCACCAAGTGCTGAACCCGATCAGCCCGGCGCTGTTCGCACCAGTGTCTCTACTCTCGGTGTCGAGGCGGCTGGCGGAGACATCCACGACACCTCTATATCCGGCTCCGGCCGATGGGCGGTCTTCAGCGGCAATGCCACCAACTTGGTCGCGAACGCTCCCAGGCAGGGCCTTTACCGCCATGACACCGAAACGGGAGCCACCGAACTCGTCACCGTGGGGATCCCGGGGGTCGGCCGTGCCAGCAGCGCCGGTGATCCCACCGTTTCACGCGACGGGCGCATGGTGGCCTTCCGCTCCCTGTCCTCGAATCTCGTCGCTGACGACCTGAACTACCAGCAGGACATCTTCGTGCGCGACATGCAACTGGGCACCACCACCCTGATAAGCCGCGACACCAGTGGCGCACCGGGGACTGCTCGCTCGGACAATCCCAAGATCAGCGCTGATGGCCGCCACGTTGTCTTTGAATCCGCGGCACCAAACTTGGTGGACGGTGTCACGGGCACACAGGTCTACATCCATCATCTGGATTCCGGCGAAACCGAACTTGTGTCCGCCTCCACGGGCGGCACTCCAGGCGACCGCTCTGCCGGAGGTGACCGGTCGGACATAACTGCCGATGGCCGGTATGTGGCTTTCCTCTCCAACTCCAACAACCTGACCCAACCAACGGGTGGTTACAGGCATGTTTATGTCCGCGACACCGTTGACGGTGTGACCACCCACGTCACCTACGACGAGAGCTACAACATCGGAAACCCGTCGATCAGTCCTGACGGATCACTCGTCGGCTGGGACGACGCGTACCATCAGAGAATCCGGCCGCGTACTGGTGGTAACAAGACCAACGTGATCGGCGGTTCCGGCACGCATGACGGCTCAGCATTCAGCGCCGACAACAGGTTCCTGGCGAAGTATGCAGGCGGCCGGCCGTGGCTGGTCGACCTCACCACTGGGTCCGTGGTGGAAGTTGCTGTGACCCCCACGGGGCAGAGTGCCAACGGTGGTGGCAATCCTCCCGGCCCGCCTTCGTTGTCCGACGACGGTCGGTTCGTGGCCTTCCTCTCCGACGCAACCGACCTGGTCGCCAATGACACCAACGGGCTGGAGGATTCCTTCGTGTTCGACGTGGGCGACATCCTCGGACCCCGGGTGGAATCGCTCGACTTCGATCCCCAGCCGGCCACCTACCCGCAGTTGGTGACAGCCCGCGCGGACATCTCCGATGTTGGCCGCGGAGCATCGGCCCTCACCAACGTTGAGTACCGAGCCGACGACGGCGACTGGACACCGATGCCCGCCGAGGATGGCGCCTGGGACAGCGCATCGGAGGCTGGTGTGGCGCAGCTCGACTCGTTGTCGGATGGCACCCACACCGTGTGCGTTCGGGCAAGCGATGCGCGCGGCAACAGCGGCGACCCCCGTTGCGAGAACCTGGAGTACGAGCGCCCAGCGATCCGCCAAACGGTGAACGTCACGGTTCGACGAATTAGCAACCGTGCCGAGTTCATCGACAACGAGAGCGCTCCGGACTTCTACGCCCGGGTGCTGACCACCGACCTATTTATCCCAACCAACCTTCCCGACAACCGCAAGGGTACGGGCGACGATTCGATCCTGGTGGAGCCAGACTGGGAGTACCCCACCACCCTGACCGACGCTGAAACCGCCACCGTGCTGATCGAGGCATGGGACGACGACGACTTCCTCAACGGCGAGGATGACCTGCTGGACGTGACTCCGGAACCCGGGACCAATCGACTGGTGGTCGGCATCGACATGGCCACGGGCGTACGTCTCGACGGCGGCCCGAACGCCTTCTGTTCTCTCGGCGACAATCCCGACATCTCGGTGCAGATCTGCGTGTCGATCGAAGTGTCCGGCACCGACGCTGACGGAGATGGCATCCCGAACAAATGGGAGCTGGAGGGAATCGACGTCGACCGCGATGGCGAGTTGGAACTCGACCTTCCGGCAATGGGTGCGGACCCCTGCCGCAAGACCGTGATCACCGAGATCGACTGGATGGATGGCGCCATCAGCTGGCCCACCGAGGGTTGGACCCACGAGCCATCGCCCAATGCCCTGGGTCTCGTGGAGCAGGCCTACGACAACGCACCTCTGGAGGCCGCTGCGGACTGCCCCTTCGCCGGTTTCCCCGAGAAGGCGACCGGCGTTGACTTCGTCGGCTACCTGGACGAGGAAGTTCCCGAGCAGGCTGTGGACTTCGATGTTTTCGACGGAACCGGGGCGCTGGCTGACAACCGGGCGAACTACTTCGACGAACGCCTCCTGCCCTGGGTTCACTACGGGCTGTACATCCACGCGAAGTTCGTGGATCCCGATGATGGCACCGCCGGCGGAACCTGTTGTGACGACGGTTCCTATCAGGTGAGTCTGGGCCTTTCGACGGCTCTCAAGGCCGGCTCCTCGACGGAGCGGGTTCCGTTCCACAGCACGGACGCCAATCCAAATGAACGGGCCCGCCGCGAAGCTGCCACGATCATGCACGAAATCGGCCACGCCTTGGGCCTCGGTCACGGCGGTGAAGGCAACAACCCGAACTTCAAACCCAACTACATGAGCATCATGAACTACTCGTTCTCCGGAGGGTTGTGGGACGACGCCGGCAACTCGGTGATCGACTACTCCCGTGAGGAGTTGCCCAGCGTGAACGAGAAACTCCTCCAGGAGGGTCCGCTGGTGACGACAACCGAGACTCCCGATCTGCTCACCAGGTGGTGGGGATCGAACTACGACCGTGTTTGGTCGAGGGTGGACGGTGATTTCGACTGGGACGCCGACGGTGCCATTGATGCCGACCCAGTCTCAGCAGACCTCAACACCGACGCGATCTGCGTGCGAGGCAACGATTTGCTGCAGACCACACCCGAGGGCGACGACGTGGTGGTTACCAGCGCCAAGGGCAAGGAATACATAGCAGCGGGCCCTGACCGGGCTTGTGCGACCACCGCCGAGGAGACCGACAGCCAGAAGGTGGAACCCGGCAACACGGTGGTGGACCTGCAGCTGCACGAGGGACATGATGACTGGGCAGCCGTGACATTCCGCGGAGAGCACTCCATGTTCGGCAATGCGGCGCATCCGGTGGAGGTTGTTGACCCCCCAGAGCCGACCGTTTCCGAACTCGAGGAGACCGAGGCGTTCTGGGACGAGGTCATCGACGAGGTCACCAACACCCCCCCGATGGTTTCAGGCGCCGATCCGATCACGCTGGAGGCCAACGGCGATGATGGCTGGTCCGGCGACTTGGAAGCGGAGGCCGGGGTGTCGGCCTCTGACCCCGACGATGGCGATTCAGCCACACTTTCCAATGATGCTCCCGATGTCCTTCCGATCGGCACAACGACCGTGAACTGGACTGCAACGGACACCCATGGGGAATCAACAACAACGCCTCAGGAAATCACGGTGACTGCACCCGAGGATCCGGATCCAGATCCGGATGATCCAGGTGATGACGACGGCTCCGATGATCCCGAGTGCACCATCACCGGTACCGCCGGACGTGATGTCTTGATCGGTACTCCCGGAGACGACGTGATCTGTGGGCTGGAAGGTGGCGACATCATCATCGGATTGGCTGGTGACGATCTCCTGTTGGGTGACGAGGGTGGCGACCTGATCATCGGCGGCCGCGGCAACGACGAGATTCGTGGTGGCTCAGGCCCCGACCTTCTGCTCGGTAATGCCGGCGACGACAAGATGTTCGGAGATGACGGCCGCGACTTCGCCATCGGTGGCCGCGGCAACGACGAGATTCATGGTGGCTCAGGCCCCGACTTCCTGCTTGGCAACGCCGGTGATGACCAGATATTCGGCGATGATGGCCGCGACTTTCTGATTGGCGGACCCGGAACCGATGAACTCATCGGTGGTCAGGGGAACGACCGCCTGATCGGCTCAAAGGCCGACCACGTGGAGCAGTAGACCGGAATGAATCGGCGGGTGTGCCGCTCGTGCGCCCAACCGCCGATGCCTGGGGGCTGGATGACTTTGATGCCCGATGGAGGTTCTGTGGTGTCACAAAGTGGGGTCTTCACATAGGGTGCCCACTCCATGGGCGACTCACAACAAGCCGAAGAGAACCTGCGCGTGTTCATTTTCGAGTTGGATGACTCTGCCGGGTCGCGCAGAAATCCGGATCTACCGGTGGTGTACGTCGAGATCACGATCATGGATCCGCATGATCGACTTGAAACAGCCCGCCGTTCCCCCACCGGCAGCATGCAAGCCCTGGGCAAACACGGCGTTCGAGTACTCGCAGATCCCGAACTTCAAGC
>JAHRAZ010000092.1 GCA_020027475.1 Microthrixaceae bacterium | reverse complement strand
GATGGCGATTGGCCTGTCCCTGATTTTCGGCACCACCGGCCTCACCAACTTCGCGCACGCCGAGATGGTCACGTTCGGTGCGCTGGCTGCCTTCTTCTTCAACGTCACCCTTGGGTTGCACATCATTCCGGCCGCGATCCTCGCCACGATTTCGGGTGCCCTGGCCGGTGGTCTCCTGGACTGGGGTCTGTTCCGTCGGCTGCGCAATCGCGGTGCGAGTCTGGTCTCGCAGCTGGTGATCACGATTGGACTGTCGATCTTCCTGCGCTATCTGTTCCTGTACATTTTCCGGGGCGACAAGCGCAGTTACCAGCAGTACGCGGTCCAGGCTGGGACCAAGTTCGGACCGGTCAACCTCACCCAGAAGGACATGTGGACCATCGCGATCTGTCTGCTGGTCCTTCTGGCCGTGGGCCTGCTGCTCCAGCGGACGCGGACTGGGCGAGCCATGCGTGCAGTTTCGGACAACCGTGATCTGGCCTCCTCATCGGGGATCAATGTGCAGCGCGTGATCCTTCAGGTATGGGCTCTTGGCGGAGGCCTGGCCGCACTTTCGGGAGTCCTGTTCGGTCTCAGCGAGTCGATCGCCTGGGACATGGGATTCAAGATTCTGCTGCTGATCTTTGCCGGAGTGACCTTGGGAGGTCTCGGGACTGCCTTCGGTGCCGCAGTCGGCTCCCTGCTCATCGGAATCCTGGTGATGGTCAGCACGATCGTGATTCCAGCGGAACTCAAGAACGTGGGAGCCCTACTGGTCCTGATACTCGTCCTTGTGGTCAGACCCCAGGGAATCCTGGGCCGCAGTGAGCGGATTGGCTGAGGGGAGCATCATGAACTGGTCAGACATCATTTCCAACGCACTCACAGCGGCGGTTGCCCTCAATGCTGCATGGTTCGCGCTGGCCGGCATCGGTCTCAACGTGCACTTCGGGTACACCGGGCTTCTCAACTTCGGTCAGATCGGGTTCGCTGCAATCGGTGCCTACGGCGTTGGTGTGAGTGTCACCTACTTCGGTTGGAACATCTGGATCGGCATGCTCGTGGGCATCCTGATGGCCGTCGTTCTCGCTCTATTGCTAGGGCTTCCCACATTGAGACTCAGGGCCGACTACCTGGCGATCGTCACCATCGCTGCAGCAGAGATCATCCGCCTGGTGGCGCGCAGTGTGGCGCTGCGAAACTTCTCGGGTGGCTCGAATGGCATCAACGGCTTTTCGAGCCAATTCTACGAATTGTCGCCGTTCAGCGCGAGTGAGTCGTACAAGATCGGACCTTTCTTCTTCTCCAGCGGACGACTGCTCTTCGTCACGGCAGTCACGTGGGTTCTCGTGGTGCTGGCCGTCGGGATGGTGTGGCTGCTGATGCGTTCCCCGTGGGGACGCGTGCTGCGCTCCATCAAGGAGGACGAGGACGCGGTTCGGGCGCTCGGGAAATCCGCTTATTCCTACAAACTCCAGAGCCTCATACTGGGCGGTGTGCTGGGTGGCATCGCCGGCATGATGTTTGCGATTGGCACGGCCACGGTTCAACCCGACAATTTCCAGCCTCCGCAAACCTTCTTCATCTGGGCCGCCATGATCATCGGTGGTGTGGGGAAGGTCTGGGGTCCGGTCGTGGGTTCCATGATCTTCTGGGCCCTTCTCAGCCTGACAGAGAACATTCTGCGGCCGATGGCCTCCGCTAACTACTCGGTGTTCGGAATCTTCGACTTCAACACAATCATGGAAGGTGTGCAGATCGGCCAGATTCGATTCATGCTCGTCGGGTTCGGGCTTCTGTTACTGATGGTCTTCAGACCCCAGGGTTTGTTCGGCGACAAGAATGAGATGGCCCTCGATGACAACTGAAGCAGTGGCCGATCCACTCGAAGGCGTTGCGCACGTTCCCGGAGTCCCCAAGCCGGATCCTGTAATCATTGCCGACGGCGTCCTGAGGCATTTCGGCGGTCTGATAGCCGTTGACGTGGAACACCTGGAGATCCAGCGAGGCGTCATCACGGCACTCATCGGCCCCAACGGCGCCGGCAAGACAACGTTCTTCAATCTTCTGACGGGCTTCGACCATGCCCAGGCCGGGACCCGTGTGTACAACGGCCGCGAGCTGGACCGTCGTTATGAGATTCCGCAATGGGATCAGGCCAAGTCCACGGTCATCGGGCTTCTGGGCTCGCTGATCGGCTTCATGCTCGGTGCGTTCATCCTTGCCAGGGCAGATGATCAGTCCGACCCCAGTCTGACTTATCTGGTCACCGGCTTCGTTGTCGCAGTCGGTGTGTTTCTCTATGTCCGCAACAAACCGGGTGGGCCGCAATCGCTCGCTGTCTACGGAACCTCCACTGCACTCGGTACGGCCTTGGGAACACTGTTTGCCGTGCTCGTGTCGCCGACTTCGAACTGGTTCAGCACCACCATGGCTGTTGGCTGGCTCATTGGCGGCGGTCTCGGGATCGGTTTCTGGAGATGGGCAACTGGTCCGTTGCCGTCGTATGAGATCGCACAACTTGGCATGGTCCGAACCTTCCAGCTCACCAAGGTGCTTGCCAGGCTCACCGTGCTCAACAACATGCGGCTGGGCGCCCAGAATCAGAGGGGAGAGCGTTTCCTCTCGGCTCTTTTCCAGACCTGGAAAACCCAGGAAAAGGAGATAACCGCCAAGGCAGATGTTCTCCTGGATCGCTTTCTTCTTTCCAAGATGCGCGACGAATTTGCCGGAACACTGTCGGGCGGCCAGCGGAAACTCCTGGAAATGGCCGGTGTTCTCATGACCGATCCCGAGGTTGTCATGTTGGACGAGCCGATGGCGGGAGTGAACCCCGCACTCACCCAGAGCCTCCTGGAGCATGTCATCGAGCTTCCTGCCGACGGCACGACTGTGGTGTTCGTCGAGCACAACATGGACGTGGTCCGCGAAATCAGTGATTGGGTGGTCATGATGGCCGAAGGTCGGATAATCGCTGAGGGCCCGCCGAGTGTGATCGGGCAGGACCAGCGGGTGATCGATGCCTACCTGGGTGCCCACCACGACGAAACACTGGAAGAACTCGACAAGACCGAGTTGGCCGAAGAGGTCGATCAGGACCTGGACGAACAAGAGGAGATGGCGGAGGAGGTCGAAGATGAGTGACTCGAGGAGAGAACCCGCCGAATCACGCAGTGCCATACCGGTCGTGTCCATCCGCGACGTGGTGGCCGGCTACATCCCGGGCGTACCTATTCTCAAGGGCGCCGACATGGACGTTGCCGAAGGTGAGCTGATCGGAATCATCGGGCCGAATGGTGCCGGCAAATCCACGATGCTCAAGGCCCTGTTCGGTCTCATCAAAGTGACCAGCGGCGAGGTGTTGCTTCGCGGGAAGGACATCACCGGCAAGAAGGCTCATCAACTTGTGCAGCAGGGAATTGCATACGTTCCACAGACCGAGAACGTGTTTCCGAGCCTCACCATTGGTGAGAACCTGGAGATGGGTGCGTTCCTGAGGCCATCTCTGTTCACCGAGCGACGCGACTACATCGTGGAGTTGTTCCCTCGGCTGGGTGAGCGGATCAACCAGCGGGCCGGATCGCTCTCGGGCGGTGAGCGCCAGATGTTGGCCATGGCTCGCGCCTTGATGATGGAACCCAGCGTGCTGTTGCTCGATGAGCCATCGGCCGGTCTGTCCCCGGCACTTCAGGATCAGGTATTCATCAGGTGCCGCGAGATCAACGAAGCGGGTGTCACCATCATCATGGTGGAGCAGAACGCCAAACGTTGCCTGGAGATCTGCAATCGGGCGTACGTGCTCGATCAAGGTCGCAACGCCTACACCGGTACCGGGACCGAACTGATGAACGACCCGAAGGTGATCGAGCTCTACCTCGGCACCCTTGCGGCTGCCGACTGAACACACCTGCGACGCGAAAGGGCCCGGCCGAAGCCGGGTCCTTTCGCTATTGATTGATTGTTTGGTCAGCCGTCGAGTTTGGCGGCCTCGTATACGGTGAGGCTGTAGTCGATCTGGCTGTCAGCGCCGTACTGCTGGATCGCGAAGGTGGCCTCGGAAGGTTCACCCTCTTCGATGAAGGAGTACGGACCGCCGGCACCGTCATAGTCGATGTCTTCGCCGTCTCCGATGAGCTTCTTGCAGTCAGCGAAGGTCATGCACTGGGTGCCGTCCTTGGTGACACCGTTGATCTCATCGGCAATCTTGCCGGGATCGTCGGTGCCCGCGACCTCTGCAGCGAGGGCGATGATGATGACTGCGTCGTAGGTCTCCGGTCCGTACGTGAAGTCGACCAGCTCGGAATCCTCCTCGAGGAGGCGGTCCTTGAACTCGTCGGTCAACTCGGCGGAGGGGAGAGTACCGCGCACGCCGGCAAGCTCGCCGCCGGTGAAGTTCTCACCCAGGGCGTTGCCTATGTTGCCGTCAACCAGCAGCAATGGCACA
>JAHRAZ010000088.1 GCA_020027475.1 Microthrixaceae bacterium | reverse complement strand
CTTTCTTTCAACCTCTGACCAACGCAGCTTTCGGCGAGTAGGAGCCTTGACTGGTGTCGGCCTCCCACGATCCAGTGGCTGGCGACCGTGCCCGGCTTTCTCAGTGCCACGCCCGCTGTTGCCGCCGACGTGCCGGCCAGATGGCGGAGGTCGTGAAAGCGAGTGCTCTCATGGAGTTCGGCTTCCCGCAAGGCTCGCTTCCAGTACGGCGCGAAGTATCGGTTGAGCAGGGGGCTGCCTTTGACCGACCTGAATACCAGGGCGTCAGGATCCTCCTCGACGAAGTTGTCGATGTGGTCGGCGAGCATCTCAGCGGCACTGTTCGGAATGGTCACGGTCCGATGCGCAGCCGCTGATTTTGGTGGACCGAGGGTCGGGCCCTGATGTCGGATGAACGTGAGCGCTTGTGAGACTCGGACCGTTCGCGCACTGAGGTCGACGTGACGGCGGGTCAGTCCGGTGAGCTCGCCGAATCGCAGGCCAGAGGTCGCGCCAACCCACACCAGCGAGCGGAACCTCGGCTCGATCGCGTCGGCGATGTGTTGCACGTCGTCCCAGTGCAGTGCGGGGCGTTCAACGGAGCGCTCCACCGCGGCGCCCTTGATGTGAACCGGGTTCGTTCTGAGCAGACCATCATCGACCGCGGTGTCCATCATCGTGCGGAACAGTCGGTACACCTTCGCCACCGTGTTGGCGTGCAGGCTTGAGCCCGCCAGGCAACCGTGCCAAGCTCGCACAGCAGATGGAGTGATGCATCAGACCCGAGTTCGACGGTCTCGAACTCCGCGAGGATGTGATCCAGCTGTGAGGCGTAGGTGTCGCGTGTCCTTGGACGCAGATCGCGTTGGGCAAGCCAGCCCCGGGCGAACTCGCCGAAACGCTGCCGGCCAGCATTTGGACTGAGATGGCGTCCGGAGGAAATGTCGGTCTCGACCGAGGCCAACCAAGCCCGCGCGTCGGCTTTGGCCCCAAACGTCACCTCCGCTGGGATCTGCCGGCCGAGGTGCCAATAGCGCGCCTGATAGCGGCCGCTCGCCAGCCTCCTGATGTTCCCGAATCGTCTGGTCGTGCCCAACTGTGCCTACATCCGTGCCTACAACTGCCTGATCTTGTAGGCACGTTGTAGGCACGCCAGTGTGACAGGCGGAGACTAGATCTCCAAGAATCCTTGTAGACAAAGGGATCTAGGCGGAGCGGGTGAGGAGAATCGAACTCCCGTATTCAGCTTGGGAAGCTGATGTTCTACCATTGAACTACACCCGCAGGATTTGCCGGTGAGCTGTTCGCACCCCGCCAATTCGGTTCACACCATACCCGCGTGCGATCAGGTCGGTTCCACACGGCTACCGTGCTTTGCGTGATTCTCTCCGACCGAACAATTCGCAGTGAGATCGAGTCGGGCCGGATAGTTGTGGACCCGTTCGATCCGGCGATGATCCAGCCGAGTTCGATCGACGTGCGCCTGGATCATCGTTTCCTGGTCTTCCGCAGCCACACACGTCCGGTGATTGACGTGAAGCAGGACCTGACTGACCTGACCGAGATGGTGACCGCCAGCGATTCACAGCCGTTCATCCTCCACCCCGGCGAGTTCGTACTCGGTTCCACTGCGGAGCGAGTTGGGCTGCCCGATGACATCGTGGGGCGAATCGAAGGCAAGAGCTCACTCGGACGACTCGGACTTCTGATCCACACCACCGCAGGGTTCGTTGATGCCGGGTTCGAGGGATTCCTGACTCTGGAACTCTCCAACGTGGCGACGTTGCCCATCACGTTGTATCCGGGAATGAAGATCGGACAGATCTCGTTTCTGCGCATGGATGGACCAGCCGAAACTCCGTACGGATCCGGCTCGCTCGGCAGCAAGTACAGCGGTCAGGTCGGACCCACTCCCAGTCAGTACTGGAAGAACTTCGACTCGTGAGGAAACTATGAGCGCATCGAATGGCACGCGCACGGTCACACTGACGAAGCAGCAGGAGGTCTTCTACTCCTGGACCTCCGATGTCCTCATATACACCGTGGTCCTCAACCTCTTCGTGGAGTACGCGTCCAATGTCATCATCGAGTCCTTCACCATCTCGATCCTCACCGCCATCCTCCTCAAGATCCTCCTGGATCTGGTCATGGACACCGAAGAACGAGTACGCGACTACTTTGCCCGGCGCGACGGGATCATTTATCGGGTATTGGGTGCGGTGTCCCTGTTCGCGATCCTGTTTGTCGGGAAACTGTTCATCCTCGAAGCCGTGAACTTCGTGTTCGGAGACAAGGCCCAGCTGGGTCATTTCGTCGAAGTCCTGGCCCTCGTCCTGGCGCTGATGATCACCCGGGAGCTCTTTCACAGGATCTTCCTGTGGCTTGGAACCCCGGCAGAGAGCGAATCAGGCGGCTGATGCCCAAGAGGGCCTGCAGCTGATCAGTCAGCCGTGTCAGCGGCGGGTGCTTCCTCGGGGGCCGCCGGGGTGCTGACCGCCGCGAACGGTTCTGCATTCTCGAGAGCATCGACCAGATGCATCGCCAAGTCGCCGACCATGACCTCGTCGTCTTCCACACCCTGGGCCTTCACGCCATCATCGATCATGATGTAGCAGAACGGGCAGGCAGTAGCGATGCGCGATGCACCCGTTGCGAGTAGACCCTGCGACCGTTCCACGTTGATCTGCTTGCCGATGTGTTCCTCCATGAACATGCGGGCACCACCGGCACCACAGCACATTCCCTTGGTGCCGTTCTGTTCGGCTTCAACCATGTCGACACCATCGATCGCCCCGATGACATTTCTCGGAGCCATGTAGATGTCGTTCTGACGCCCGAGGTAGCAGGAGTCGTGGTACACGATTCGCTCATCCAGCTTGGCTCCGGTCAGGTCGAGGCGACCGAGAGAGATGAGTTCTTCGAGGAACTGACTGTGGTGCAGCACTTCGTAGTGACCACCGAGCTGCGGGTACTCGTTGGCGAGAGTGTTGAAGCAGTGGGGGCACTGGGTGATGATCTTCTTGACGCCCATCCCGTCGAGGGTTTCGATGTTCTGCATTGCCAGCATCTGGAAGATGTACTCATTGCCCGATCGGCGGGCAGGATCGCCGGTGCAGTTCTCCGCCGGTCCCAGAATTGCGAAGCTGACCTCAGCCCGCTTGAGCAACTTGGCCATTGCCTGGGTGACTTTGCGGTTCTTGTCGTCGAAGGAGCCGGCGCAGCCGACCCAGTAGAGGTACTCGGCATCAAGGGGATCGCCGCCATCGAGGATTTCTATGCCTTCGATGTCCTTGGTCCAGTCGGCGCGTTCGGTCTGTGACAGGCCCCATGGGTTGCCGGAGTTCTCCATGCCTCGATAGGCAGTTCCCAACTCGGTCGGGAAGTCCGATTCCATGAGCGTCAGGTACCGGCGCATGTCGAGGATCTTGTCGAGGATCTCGATGTTGACCGGGCAGTTCTCGTCGCAGGCCTTGCAGGTTGTGCATGACCAGATCTCCTCGGGTGTGATCCGTTCGAACACGGAATCTGCCGTGATGACGATTTCCGGGTCGTCTCCCAGTGGCGGCGAAACCACCGGGTTTCCCGTCGCTGCCATCACTTCGCCCACCTTGAGCACGATCTCGCGTGGATCGAGGGGTTTGCCCGTGTTCTGTGCAGGGCACTGTGCGGTGCAACGCCCGCACATGGTGCAGGAGTCGGTGTCGAGCAACTGCTTCCAGGTGAAGTCCTCCACCACGGCGGCGCCGAAGGATTCCATCTCGGTCTCCATGAGGTTCGGCATGGCCTTCATGGCGCCCTTCGGGCGTTCCCTGTCGCTGAGATACATGTTCAGAGGCGAGGTGAAAATGTGGCGCAACATGGTGATCGGCAGGATCACCAGGAAGGTCACGAAACTCAACACGTGGATGATCCAGAGGGCCTGATACGTCGTACCGAGGGTGCCGGGGCTCAACTGATCGAACAGTGCCGACAGGGGCCAGCCGATAATCGCCCATTGCTCGAAATCGGGGCGGCCGTCGAGCGCAATGCGGGCGCCTTCGGCTATGAACCCGGTGAGACCGATCGTGAGCAGCACGCCGAGGATCAAAGCGTGCTCGGGTTTGGTCTTGATCCGGATGCGGTACGGCTTCTGGATGTAGCGGCGAACAATTGCCCAGATCACGCCGACCAGGAACACGATGCCGGCCACGTCGCCCACCAAGGCGTATGCCTTGTAGACGCCTCCGTGGAGGAACTTTGCACTCTCGGGCAGCTGGTGATTGATCTCCAGCACCGTGGTCACTGCCAGCAGGATCAGGAACCCGAAGTACATCATGGAGTGCATGACTCCCGCTGCGGGATCACGCAGCAGTGTTTGCATGTAGAGCCCGGAGCGCAGGTCCTCGAAGCGCTTCTTGGCGTTCTTCGGGGTGATGTCACGTCGATCAGGGCCACCACGGACCCAGTTCTTCATTCTCTGGGCAAAGCTGAAGGCTCCCCAGATGATCGCCACCGGGATGACCGTGTAGAAGACCACCTTCAACCATGCAGGAATCCCGCCGAACACTTCCCGCGTGACCGAGCTCTCATCGTGCCATTGTGTGATGGTGGCGAAGATTCCGGAGAAAACGGTAATCAGCGCGACCACAACACCGATGGTGATCGCGATCTGGTACGGCTGAAGCCGTTTCGGGCCGGGAACGGTTGCGTCTTCCGTGGCGGTGTCAGTGGCGCTCATAGCGCCTTGAAACCTACCGCGCCACGCACCCCGAAGGCATCCTCAGGCGGCATTGTCGGCGAATGCGGCGATGATGGCACTACCGGTGGGTCCGTTTGGGCTTGAATGGAACGAACGACAAGAGGGGGTCAATGGATGCGAGTGGTAGCCGTGGCAGGAGCCAAAGGAGGGGTCGGCAAGACCGCTCTGGCTGTGAATCTCGCCATGCTGTCCTCAAGAGCGGGCAACCGGACACTGCTTTGGGATCTGGATCCCCAGGCGGCTGCCACGCACTGTTACAGGCTCAAGGCGAAGGTCAAGGGAGGCGCTCCCAGACTCCTCGGCGGTAAGCGGGATCTCGAGACCTACATTCGCAAGACCGACTACAAGAAGTTGCACGTCATACCCTCGGACAAGACTTTTCGTGCGGCCGAAATGGTCTTGTCCACGAGGCGTTGGCCCGAGAAGGCGATCCGCAAGCTCGTTCGACCACTTGCCGGTAGTTACGACGTGGTCATCATGGACTGTCCGCCGGGGCTCGGTGTGGTGGCCGAAGCGGTGGTGACTGCGAGTGACCTGCTGGTGGTCCCGGTGATCCCCGCTCCGTTGTCCATACGCAGCCTCGATCAGCTGAGCGATTTCGTCGAGGAACATCGAGATGGGTTGCCCACACTCGCGGTGCTGTCGATGGTCGATCGTCGCAAAGTGCTGCACCGACAGATGATCGAGAGCGTCAAGGGTGATCGCCGGTTCGCGTTGTCGGTCGTACCGCTGTCGTCCTCGGTGGAGCGTATGGGCCTCGAACAGGTTCCCGCCGTGATCGCGTCACCGCAGAATCTATCCGCGAAGTCCTTTCGCCAACTCTGGGGAGAGATCGAAGACCGTCTCGACCTGTAGCTCGGGCACTTCCTGTGGCCGATTCCGCGGTGCCGGCGCTTGCTGACCTCCGCCACTCGCAGACTCAGTTTCCTGAAGCCTGCCTGGCCACCGCCTCCGCTTTGGCCTTTACCGCTTCGGCGTCCATCAGGTAGCGGTCCTCCACAGACTTCTCTTCCAGTGGAGTGAAGTCGTCGGCGAGTTCGTAAAGCAACGGCACACCCGTGGGGATGTTGAGCTCCGTGATTTCGTCGTCGGATATTCCCTGAAGGTGTTTGACCAGCGCCCGCAGCGAGTGTCCGTGGGCGACCACCAGCACGTTCAGGCCGGCAGCCAGGTCCGGAACTATCGAGTCGTACCAGTACGGGAGCATCCGCTCGACGACGTCCTTGAGGCATTCGGCCTCCGGAATCAGTTCCGGCGGGAGGTTCGCGTAGCGCAGGTCGTCGTTGGGGTTGTACTCGTTCTCCGCAGTCACGGGTGGCGGCCGGGTGTCGTAGCTGCGTCGCCAGACCTTCACCTGATCGGCGCCGTGCATCTGCGTGGTATCGGCCTTGTTGCGCCCGGTCAGGTCGCCGTAGTGGCGTTCGTTGAGCCGCCAATTCCGACGTACCGGAAGCCACAGTCGATCCATGGCGTCCAGAGCCAGGTTGGCTGTGCGGACCGCCCGTACCTGCACCGAGGTGTGCGCGATGTCAGGGGCGAATCCCGCTTCGGCCATCATTTCCCCGCCGGCGGTGGCCTCGCCCCGGCCCACCTCGGTCAGGTCGCACTCGTACCAGCCAGTGAACAGGTTCAGCTTGTTCCACTCACTCTGACCGTGTCGGAGAAGTACGAGTTGATGCATTGCGGGCTCCTGGAGTTCGTGTTGATTCTGGAGTTCGTCCTGAGTCCGGGCCGGCGTTGCTTCTGTCAGCCACGGGTGCAGATGGTGGCCGCCGAAAGCTCCCGGCGTCGGCGGCGTTCCCAAGATGCTGCACCAGCCGGCCTCGCCGGGCCAAGCCCGCAGTCCCTACACTCGCGAACCATGCGGGTCAGCGTGGTGATTCCCTGTTTCAACTCATTGCGTTGGTTGCCCCAGACGCTGGACTCCGTGCTCACCCAGAGCTTCGATGACTTCGAGGTGATTCTGGTGGACGACGGCGGCAGCGATGATCTCGCCGCCTGGGCCGGCGAACTCGGTGACGAGCGAGTGCGGGTCGTGCGCCAGGACAATGCCGGTGTTTCGGCGGCGCGCAATCTCGGCGTCACCGCCGCCGCCGGCGAGCTGATCGCTTTCTGTGACTCCGATGACCTGTGGGTTCGGAATCTGCTGGCATTGATGGTGGCGGCGTTCGACCGAATGCCGCAAGCCGGACTGATCTACGGTCACTACGACGTAATCGATTCCGAGGGCCAACCTACGGGGCGGGTCGAGGCCTACGACTTCGAGGGCGACGTCTGGGAGCAGCTCGTCACTGTGAACCCCGTGGCTACGTCCGCTTCGATGGTTCCGAAGGCGGTCCTCGATGCTGTGGGGGGATTCCAGGTGAATCGCGACCGCTTCCCCATCGACGTGGAGGACTGGGAGCTGTGGATTCGGATAGCGGATCTGTACCCGGTGGCGCTGGTACCCGAGGTGATCTGTCACCATCGTCGCCACGAATCCAATTCTTCGAACAACACGGCGTCGCTCGAGTTGGCCTACAGGAACCTGCTCGAGGAAGTGTTCAAGAATCAGGATCCGCAAAGAATGGCCATGCAGGGAGCGGCCACCGCGAATGTGGATCTGATTCTGGGCTGGCATTCGCTCAACGATGACCGTGACGCCGATGCGGCGCTGGCCTACCGGCGTTCCGCAGTGCGCCATCAGCCGGAGCGTTGGCGTGATCCGCTTTGTTGGCGACTCGGCCTGGGGGCGTCAGCGCTCAAATATGGCGGTGAGTGGACATACAATCTTGTCAGATCGGGTTTTTCGGGTTTCAGGTTGGTGGGGCGGGCCGACCACACACATTGATCCAACCCTGATCGCGCCGACAGAGCGCAGGGTGCACCGAATCAGATCGCACTGAGTCCTTACGGTCTGCACGTCTGGCTGTGAGCGATCTCAGCTGACCGGCGGCCATCGCCGGAAATCTTGACAATACCCCACTCAAGTTTGATACTATTGTCTGACACAGTCGAAAGCGCCTGCGCGGATCATCGTCCGCTCTGCAGCAACCTACGGCCGCGGCACCTTGGAGACTTGGTGTCGGGTCTGGGTGCCGAATCCCTTGTGTTGCCTTATGGAGGTGGCCCGAGCGAGGCAAACGCGACTCATCACAGAATTTCTCGTTAGGAAACAGGAGCAAGAATTATGCCAAAAGCTGTCGGAATCGATCTTGGAACCACGAACTCAGTGGTCGCAGGACTGGAGGCCTCCGAACCGGTGGTGATTCCCAATGCCGAAGGTGATCGCACTACTCCGTCGGTGGTGGCCTTCAAGGACGGTGAAGTTCTGGTGGGTGAAGTCGCCAAACGCCAGGCAGTCACCAACGCGGACAGGACCGTTTCATCGGTCAAGCGCCACATGGGCACCGACTGGACCACCGAAATCGACGGCAAGGTCTACACGGCTCAGGAGATCTCGGCCAGGACTCTGCAGAAGCTGAAGCGAGACGCCGAGGCCTACCTGGGCGACACGGTCAATCAAGCGGTGATCACCGTGCCCGCGTACTTCGACGACGCTCAGCGCACTGCCACCAAGGAGGCAGGCCAGATCGCCGGCCTGGAGGTACTTCGAATCATCAACGAGCCCACCGCTGCGGCACTCGCCTATGGGATGGACTCGGAGGAAGACGAGCAGACCATTCTGGTATTCGACCTCGGTGGCGGCACCTTTGATGTGTCGGTGCTCGACATCGGTGACGGAGTGTTCGAGGTGAAGTCGACTCACGGCGACACGAGCTTGGGCGGAGACGACTGGGACGAGCGTGTGATCCAGTGGCTCGTGGACTCCTTCAAGGGCGACCACGGTGTGGATCTGTCCAACGACAAGATGGCTATGCAGCGTCTCAAGGAAGCTGCGGAGAAGGCCAAGGTCGAGCTGAGCCAGGTTGCCCAGACGCAGATCAACCTTCCGTTCATCACAGCAACCGACGCCGGTCCACTTCACCTCGACTACACCTTGAGTCGGGCAAAGTTCCAGGAGATGACCGAGGACCTCCTCAACCGGTGCAAGTCGCCTTTCGAGCAAGCCATCGAGGATGCAGGGGTAACCAAGGAGCAGATCGACCACGTAATCATGGTCGGCGGTTCCACGCGTATGCCCGCCGTGCAGGAACTCGTTCATGGTCTCACCGGCCGTGATCCTCACAAGGGCGTGAACCCGGACGAGGTTGTGGCCATGGGAGCGGCCATTCAGGCCGGTGTCCTCAAGGGCGACGTGAAGGACGTCCTCCTTCTTGACGTCACGCCTCTCTCGCTCGGAATAGAGACCAAGGGCGGAGTGATGACCAAGCTCATCGAGCGCAACACCACGATCCCGAGTCGCAAGACCGAGACCTTCACCACTGCAGTCGACAGTCAGCCGTCAGTCGAGATCCACGTGATTCAGGGTGAGCGCGACATGGCCGACTACAACAAGACGCTGGGCAAGTTCCAGCTGGTCGACCTGCCGCCGGCCCCTCGTGGAGTTCCACAGATCGAAGTCACCTTCGACATCGACGCCAACGGCATTGTGAATGTGTCGGCAAAGGACACCGCCACCAACAAGGAGCAGTCGATCACGATCACCGGGCAGTCCTCTCTGTCCAAGGATCAGATCGACCAGATGGTCAGCGACGCTGAGTCCCACGCGGATGAGGACCGTCGACGAAAGGATGAGGCCGACGCCCGGAACAACGCTGACACGCTCGTGTACCAGACGGACAAGCTGATCAAGGATCAGGGTGAGCAATTGCCCGCCGATGAGCGGTCAAAGGTTGAAGACGGCCTGAGTGATCTCAAGGAAGCCCTTTCGGGATCCGACGTCGAGGACATCAAGGCCAAGACCGAGACCTTGAGTTCCGCGAGTCAGGCAGTGTCGCAGCTTTTGTACGAGGCGGCCGCGGCCGACTCCGCTGCTGCGGCAGGTCCCTCCGCTGAACCCGGCGCCGAAGATGCAGACGTGGAAGACGCCGAGGTCGTTGATGCCGAGGTCGTCGAAGATGACGAGGGTGAGCAGTGACCCTGCCCCGAGATTCATCGGATCCCACCAACTCTTCCGCCGGGGAACCAGCGGAAGAGTCCGGTGGGCAGTCGCGAACTCTCAGCGACGAAGAGATCGCCGAACGATCACTTGAGGCCGAAGCGGCTGATATCGAGGAGGATATCGAGACCCTGGAATCCGTTATTGAAGCCGATCAGATTTCCGATTCGGATGACTTGGAGGTCCGCACCCAACTGGCTGAGTTCCAGGCTGAGAGAGATGATTACCTCCATCAGTTGCAGCGAGTCCAAGCTGAGTTCCAGAACTACAAGCGGCGGATTGATTCGCAGCGACAGGATCAGCGCGAGCAGGCGGCTGCAGATCTGGTGTCGGAGCTGCTCCCGGTTCTGGATGCCTGTGATGCAGCCATCAGTCAGGGTCATCTCGACGTTGAGCCCGTTCGCACCCAGCTCGTGCAGACGCTCGAACGAAAGGGTCTGAGCGCGTTGTCCGAATCGGGTGGCGATTTCGACCCGAACGTCCACGAGGCCGTGATGCACGAGGAAGGCGACGGTGAGCCGACTGTCGCGGAGGTTCTGCGCACCGGCTACATGTGGAATGGTCGAGTTGTGCGACCTGCAATGGTCAAGGTGCGGGGTTGATGCGCGGAGGCGCTCATGAGTGACATTCAGCGCGACTGGTTCGAGAAGGACTACTACAAGGTCCTGGGTGTGGCAGAAACGGCCACTCCGAAGGAGATCACCAGCGCATACAGAAAACTTGCACGGAAGCTGCATCCGGATGCCAATCCCGGCGACGACGCTGCCGAGGAGAGGTTCAAAGAGGTCAGTGCCGCCTATGAGGTGGTCGGTGACCCCGAAAAACGGGACAGCTACGACGAGGTCCGCAAGATGGGTCCCATGGCTGGTGGTTATGGCGGGTTTCCCGGAGGTGGCGCGCCGAGTGGGGCACCCGGTGGTTCCCGGAACATGGGCGACTTCGGAGACATCTTCGGGAACCTGTTCGGTCGCGGTCAGCCTGGTCAGGCGGCCGACCGGGGTCCCAGACGCGGAGCAGATCTGGAAGCGGGGGTCACCCTTGACTTCCAATCGGCTGTGCACGGTGCCACGGTGACAATCCAGACTTCATCGGATGTGAAGTGCCCGGACTGCTCCGGCAGCGGAGCCGCTGCGGGCACTGCGCCGCGCATTTGTCCGGAATGCGGCGGCAGCGGCTCGGTCATCGACGAACAAGGTCCCTTCTCGTTCAGTCGACACTGCATGCTCTGTGGCGGTAGCGGTCATGTGATCGACGATCCCTGTCCGACGTGCCGTGGCGAGGGAGTCGCTCATCGGCCGCGTACGATCAAGGCGAAGATCCCCGCGGGTGTTCGTGATGGTCAGCGGGTTCGAGTGAAGGGGCGCGGTGCTGCCGGAGCCAATGGCGGTCCCGACGGTGACCTCTTCGTGGTGGTCAAGGTGACTCCTGACCCGGTTTTCGGCAGGTCGGGGGACAACCTCACGATTTCGGTCCCGGTTACGGTGTCAGAAGCTGCGCTCGGTGCCAACATCGCCGTGCCACTTCTCGACGGGGACTCAGTGACGATCGTTGTGCCCGAAGGGTCCGAAAGTGGTCGCAAGATGAAGGTACGGGGACGGGGAGTCAAGACGAAGAAACGGGTGGGCGATCTCGTGGTGACCATAGTGATTGACATTCCCAAGAACCTGACCGATGAACAGCGTGAGGCTCTTGAAGCCTATGGAGCAGTCACGCCGTCTCCCCGCATGGGTGAAACGGCGAACCTGTGATGCTGCGGCTGAACCCTGAGCACCCCCCGTTGGGGTCGCGCGGAGGCGTTCGGCATGCCTGAGTACCATCAGTCCGTCTACGTGATTTCGGTGGCGGCCGAACTCGCCGGAGTGCATCCCCAAACCCTGCGAATATATGAGCGGAAGGGTTTGGTGGAACCGGGTCGCACCCAGGGCGGGAGCCGAAGGTACAGCGACGCCGACATTGCACTCCTCCAGCGAATTCAGGATCTGACCAACCAGGGTCTGAACTTGGCAGGCGTCAAACGTGTTCTCGCACTGGAAGCGCGTGTGAAGCGACTGGAATCCGAGCTGAATGACCTGGAGGCCAGCGCCGCCGACGCAGTGCAAGACGTTCACCGTCAGTACCGCCGTGATCTGGTCCCGGTCAAACAAGCGGTGGTCCTGTACGACAGTCGAAGGAAGTAACCGTGTTCAGATCCGGCGCCGGTTGTTGGTGCCGGTTCTGGTGATGCTGGCAACCGGACAATTCGCCGCAGCCCTCGCCCTGCCTTGGTCTCGGGTCACCCCTCTGCCTGTGGCGGCGTCGGCCCCTTCGCGGCCTGACCCCAGCGTGCAGCTCGAGGAACCCGCGCATCCGCAGACCCCCGCGCAACTGGAGAATCTCGCTCGATTGCCATCCGCCAGGGTTGTGGTTGTGGGTGACGGCATTCTGCTCGGGGCCCGCGATTCGATTGAGTCGGCCTTTTCCGAGGCCGGATTCAACGCCGAGGTTGATACCCGACAGAGTCTTTCCACAGGGGCCGGGGAGCGCATCATCACTGGAACCTTCAGACCCCTACCGATGCCCTGGTGGTGTCCCTCGGCGCGAACGATTCCGCCGACAGAGGGAACTTGAGTAGTACACACTCAAGTTTCCTGCTAGACTGACTCTGGTTGCTGTAGTCCACACGGTGTTCCGTTTCCGTCCGCGGCCCGGGCAAGATCGCAATCAACCCGAACATGAACTCGACACGGTGCCCGGAAAACCTCGATATGGTTCCGGACAAGGACGAGAACAACTGGAGAACACGAGATGGCATTTGATCCGAATACCTGGACCCTGAAGACACAAGAAGCCGTGAACGCGGCGATGGCCAATGCCAAGGATCGCTCGAATCCCGAGGTGTCTCCCGACCATGTCCTCCTCGTCTTGTTGGGCCAGGAGGACGGCGTTGTCCTGCCCGTGATCCGCAAGCTCGGTCTTGCACCGCCTGAGCTTCGAAACCGGGCCGAGGACAGGATCGAAACGCTCCCCACCGCCTACGGCACCGACACGCGCATTGGCCCCGATTTCACGCACCTCCTCGAGAACGCAGACAAGGACCGCACCGAACTCGGTGACGATTACCTCTCCACAGAACACCTCCTTCTCGCACTCACCGACCTGGATCAGAATCTGCCGGCGGGTGAGCGACGCTTGCCCGACACCAGCCGCGAAGATGTCCTCGCAGCCCTCGCCGAAGTTCGGGGCACGCAGAAGGTCACCTCCCAGAACCCTGAGGACACCTACCAGTCCCTCGAGAAGTACGGGCAGGATCTCACGGAACTGGCTCGTTCGGGAAAGCTGGATCCGGTGATCGGCAGGGACACCGAGATCCGAAGGGTCATTCAGGTCCTGAGCCGTCGAACCAAGAACAACCCGGTTCTCATCGGTGAGCCCGGTGTGGGCAAGACCGCAGTGGTGGAAGGTTTGGCCCAGCGCATCGTGGAGGGTGATATCCCTGATTCATTGCGCAACAAGAAAGTGATCGCGCTGGACCTCGGCGCGATGGTTGCGGGCGCCAAATACCGCGGCGAGTTCGAGGAGCGTCTCAAAGCCGTTCTCTCCGAGATCAAGGATTCAGAGGGTGAGATCATCACCTTCATCGACGAGATGCACACGGTCGTCGGTGCCGGCGCCACAGGTGAGGGAGCCATGGACGCCGGCAACATGCTCAAGCCCATGCTGGCGCGGGGAGAGTTGCGGATGGTCGGTGCGACCACTCTGGACGAGTTCCGCAAACACATCGAAAAGGACGCCGCTCTTGAACGGCGGTTCCAACAGGTGCTTGTCTCCGAGCCGTCAGTGGAGGCCACGATCGCGATTCTGCGCGGCCTGAAGGAACGTTATGAAGTTCATCACGGTGTCCGGATTCAGGATCCCGCCCTTGTTGCCGCGGCCGTTCTGTCAGACCGGTACCTCACGGGCCGCTTCATGCCCGACAAGGCGATTGACCTCATTGACGAAGCCGCATCGAGTCTGAGGATCGAGATCGATTCCGTCCCCACGGAGATCGATGTGGTCGAGCGGAGGATTCGGGGATTCGAGATCGAGCGCGTGGCTCTGGACAAGGAATCGGATGCGAGTTCCAAAGAACGGCTCGACAGCCTTGATGAGGAACTCGCCAATCTGCGCGAGCAGGCCGATTCCATGCGGGCTCACTGGCAAGCAGAGAAGGATGCGATCGGAAGCATTCAGGCACTCAAGGAGCAGGTCGAGCAACTGAAATCCGAGGCCGAGCGCAGCGAACGAGAAGGCCAACTGTCGCGAGCCTCGGAGATCACCTACGGCGACCTCCCGGTTCTCGAGCAACGCATCGAGGAATCCACCGTTGATCTGGCCGAACTGCAGGCTGATCGTCAGATGCT
Source organism: Microthrixaceae bacterium (assembly GCA_020027475.1). Lineage (GTDB taxonomy): Bacteria > Actinomycetota > Acidimicrobiia > Acidimicrobiales > Microtrichaceae > JAHRAZ01. The sequence continues at coordinate 30,218 of JAHRAZ010000088.1, read as the reverse complement.
CAAGGAGGAGGTCGACGAGGAAGACATTGCGGAAGTGGTCTCGCGCTGGACCGGTGTTCCCGTGTCGCGCCTCATGCAGGGCGAGATGGAGAAGCTTGTGCGGCTCGAGAATGTGCTGCAGGAGCGAGTGATCGGACAGGACTTGGCGACCACGGTCGTGGCCAACGCAATCAGGCGCAGTCGGGCCGGACTCTCCGATCCCCACCGCCCGATCGGAAGCTTCCTGTTCCTGGGTCCGACCGGGGTCGGCAAGACAGAGCTTGCCCGTACTCTGGCCGAATACCTGTTCGACGATGAACGGGCCATGGTCCGCATCGACATGTCCGAGTACATGGAAAAACACAGCGTGAGCCGCCTTATCGGTGCACCACCCGGGTATGTCGGATACGAGGAAGGTGGACAACTCACCGAAGCGGTCCGTCGTCGCCCTTACGCCGTGATTCTGCTTGACGAGATCGAGAAGGCACACGGTGATGTCTTCAACGTGTTGCTTCAGCTCCTCGACGATGGTCGGCTGACCGACGGTCAGGGGCGAACCGTGGACTTCACCAACACGGTGTTGATCATGACATCCAACCTTCCGGGCGATCCCGCCGATTTCTTCCGACCTGAGTTCATCAATCGTGTGGATGACATCGTGCGGTTCCGTGCGCTCGAAGAGTCGGATCTGGCCGGAATCGTCGAGATACAACTCGAACATCTCCGGGGGCGCCTCGCCGATCGCCGCATCAACCTCGACATCACGGATGCCGCTCTTCAGAAGCTGGCGAGCGACGGATACGATCCGGCGTTCGGCGCCAGGCCGCTGAAGCGCCTGATCCAGCGTGAGGTCGGGGATCGTTTGTCGATGTCGATTCTCAAGGGTGAGATCGCCGAGGACTCAACTGTCACACTCGACGTCGACGACGGTGAGTTCAAGGTTTCCTGAGCCAGGCAGTGCTCCCGTGAGCCGGCAAGGTCGCCGGAGCCTTCCAACCCGGAGCGGATCCGGGTCGCGCCGCACATCACGCAGGCCGAATCCTTTTCCCTGCGTGCGATGCATCCATGTGATGGCGCTACGATGGCTCGTCTCCAAATTTGTCGAGGTGAACATCCGTGCCAGCAACCGTCGTGGTCGGCACCCAGTGGGGTGACGAGGGCAAAGGCAAGCTCACAGACCTTGTGGCCAAGGAAATGCAGATGGTGGTGCGCTATCAAGGCGGCCACAACGCCGGGCACACGCTCGTCGTGGATGGTGAGAGCTTCGCGCTCCAACTGGTGCCTTCCGGGGTTCTCTACCCGCACATCACGCCAGTGATCGGAAACGGCGTGGTGGTGGATCCATTCGTGCTGCTCGCCGAGATTGACACTCTGGAAGCCAAAGGCGTCGACTGCTCGCGGCTCAAGGTTTCCGGCAATGCGCACCTGATCCTGCCGTACCATCAGGAACTGGACATGCTCACTGAGCGGTACCTGGGCAAGAACAAGCTCGGAACCACGAAACGCGGGATCGGACCGACCTATGCCGACAAGGCCATGCGGGTGGGCATACGAGCCCAGGATGTGCTCGACGAGAAGATCTTCCGTCAGAAGCTGGATGCGGTACTGGAAGACAAGAATCGTTTACTTGCCAAGGTCTACAACCGCCTTCCCTTCGATGCCGACGAGTTGGCGAACCGGATTTTCACCGAGGTCGTTCCCCGCCTGTCGCCCTACATCGCCGACACCGTAGGTTTGGTGCACGAGGCCCTTGATGCTGATCAGCACGTTCTCTTCGAGGGTGCGCAGGCAACGTTCCTGGATCTGGATCAGGGAACATATCCGTTCGTGACTTCATCCAACCCGGTGGCCGGCGGAGCATGCCCGGGAGCAGGGATCGGTCCGCTCGACATTCAGCGGATCATCGGCATCGCCAAGGCTTACATCACCCGCGTGGGTGCCGGCCCGTTCCCCACGGAACTCTTCGATGCCCACGGCGACACCCTGGTCGACCGGGGACATGAGTTCGGAACCAACACCGGCCGACGGCGTCGCCCGGGGTGGTTCGACGCCGTGATGATGCGCCATGCAGTGAGGCTGAACTCGTTGTCGGAGCTGGCCATCACAAAGCTGGACATTCTCGATAGTTTCGAAACGCTCAAGGTCTGCGTCGGGTACGACGTTGATGGCAGACGCCACGACCGGCTCCCGTATCACCAGTCGGATCTGCATGTGGCCAAGCCGATCTACGTAGAACTCCCGGGCTGGCAGACGAATCTCACAGAGGTACGTGAGAAGAAGGACCTGCCGGCTGAAGCAGTTGCCTATCTCCAATTCTTGCAGGACCAGGTCGGTGCACCGATCGGGTTTGTGGGAGTCGGCCCCGGTCGAGATCAATATGTCCATTTCAACGCGTGAGGTACAAAACATGTCAGTGGTGAAGGTAAATGCGATAGAGGTTCCACCGGGGGCCGGCCCCGAGCTCGAGAAAAGGTTCGCTGCGCGCGCAGGCGCGGTGGAGAACTCTCCGGGTTTCGAGGCGTTTCAGCTTCTGCGTCCAACCGAAGGTGAGACTCGCTACTTCGTCATGACCTGGTGGGACAGCGAGGAATCATTCCAGAATTGGATGGACAGCCGGGACTTCGCGAAGGGCCATGCCGATGCCGGCCGACCGGGTGAGCAGCAGAAACCGGTCACAACCGGGTCATCGCTGATGAGCTTCGAAGTGATCGAGCAGATTCCGTCAGCGGACGCCTGACCAGAAATACCGTCTGAGGAGCAAGTAGTGCTGGTTTGTGTTGTCGGTGCAGGAGGCAGGGAGCATGCCCTTGCTTCGGTGCTTGGTCGCACCGCGGATGTGGTCGTCACCCCGGGAAATCCCGGAATCGCGAACTCCACGGATGCTTCGCCGGAGGAGATCGACGCCGACCTCTACGTAATCGGCCCCGAGGCTCCATTGGTCGACGGGCTTGCCGACCGGCTCCGGTCCGACGGGAAACTTGTCTTCGGCCCAGGAGCCGATGGAGCGATGCTGGAGGGTTCAAAGGCCTGGATGAAGGGACTTCTGGCCGAGGCTGGTGTCCCAACCGCAGATTTCGGAACATTCGTGGAGCGTGGTGATGCTCTGGCCTTCCTGGACACGCTTGAACCTCCCTATGTCGTCAAGACTGATGGGCTCGCCGCGGGCAAGGGCGTGTTGGTCACGGAGTCGAAGCAAGAGGCGCAGGCAGCAGTGGACCGTTATCTCTCCGGTGAGGCCTTCGGCGAAGCCGGCCGGCGACTGGTGATCGAAGAAGGATTGGTCGGCCCGGAGGTGTCGCTGCTGGCCGTGTGCGACGGAACCAACGCCGTGGCGCTGGCCCCCGCCCAGGACTTCAAACGAATCGATGATGGCGACGAGGGCCGCAACACCGGTGGGATGGGTGCGTACTCGCCTGTGCCTGTGGCCGGCCAGGATCTCGTGGATGACATTGTCCACAACTGCGTGCTGCCGACACTGAGCACTTTGAGGGACCGTGGAATCGACTACCGGGGCGTGTTGTACGCGGGTTTGATGCTCACGCCGTCCGGTCCGAAGATGCTCGAATACAACGTGCGTTTCGGTGACCCCGAGGCGCAGGTGGTGCTGCCGCGTCTCACCTCGGACCTCGCCGAGTTGCTCGCCGAAGCCGCGGCTGGCGAACTGAAGAGTCAGCCTGAGTTTTCCTCGAAGGCGCATGTCACCGTTGTTTGCGCGTCGGAGAACTATCCGGGCAGCCCACGAATCGGTGACGTGATCAAGGGCATCGAAGACGCTCGCGAACTCGAAGGTGTCGAAGTGTTCTGCGCCGGCGTCGCCGAGAACGATGAGGGCGATCTTGTCACCGCCGGGGGACGGGTGCTGAGCGTGTGTGCATCCGGCGATTCCATCTTGGAGGCTCGCTCGCGGGCCTACGAAGCAGTCTCGAAGGTTTCCTGGCCCGGAATGCAGTACCGCAGTGACATCGCTGCACATACCGCAGGCGGCTGATGTCGCCGACTGTTGGAGTGATCGGCGGCGGCCAACTCGCCCGGATGTTGGCTCTGGCAGCAGCACCGATGGGCATCTCGGTGCGCGTGCTTGCCTCGCCCTCCGATGAAGGTGCTCCCGAGGTCGTCCCCGACGCCCTGATCGGAGGGCCGATGGATCCTGAGGCGATTCGCGAACTGGCCGAGTCCTGTGACGTAATAACGATCGACCATGAGAACGTGAACCTCGAAACCTTGGCCGAGCTTCGTTCTGCGGGAGTCGCTGTTGCTCCCTCGGCAGGTGCAATCCGATTCGCCGACAAGGCTCATCAGCGACGGAGCTTCGCCAAAGAGGGACTCCCGGTTCCCGAGCACCTTGTGCTCGATGAGTCAGTCGAGAATCATCACGCGGCAGCGGCAGACTTCTGTGCCGAACACGGTGGCTCCCTGGTGGCCAAGGCTTCCACAGGAGGATACGACGGGCGCGGGGTATGGAAGCTGGCCGCGGATGGGTTGGACTCGTTTCTCGATGAGTACGAGGGTTCGCCCCTGGTGCTTGAACCCGAGCTTGCGCTGGAGCGGGAACTGGCTGTGGTGGTGGCAAGATCAGCCGGTGGAGAGATCCGTTCATGGCCGGTGGTGGACACGATCCAGCACGAGGGGATGTGTCGTCTGGTGATCATGCCTGCTGATGTGCCGGAGCCGATGGCAACCGAGGCGCAGTTGATTGCGGAGAGGGTTGCGGACCTGATGGGGATCGTGGGGATTCTGGCGGTGGAATTGTTCGTGGTCGGTGGAGAACTCCTGATCAACGAGGTCGCGCCGCGGGTTCACAACTCAGGTCACCTCACGATCGACGCGAGTGAAACTTCGCAGTTCCAGCAGCACCTTCGGGCAATCCTTGGCTGGAACCTGGGGCCGGTCGGTCAACTCTGTGAAGTCGCCGCGATGGTCAACGTGGTTGGTGGCGAGACGGTGGATCCCCGCCAGGCCCAGGGCGCGACCCTTGCCGCGGTTCCCGGTGCCCGGATCCATCTGTACGGAAAGCAGTCCCGTCCGAAGCGAAAGCTGGGTCACGTGACCGTGCTCGGTTCGGACCGAGCCGAAACGGTAGCCCTGGCGGAGGCCGCGGCAAGCGTTCTCGAAGGAACCGCATCATCATGAGTGTTCAGGCCGTGCCCGGAGCGGGTAGACGTAGTGTTGGGCACAGTGGAATTCGGATTCGAGAGATGAGGATCGTGGCATGACTGGCAACGCGGACAACCCGTTGGTCGGGATCATCATGGGCAGCTCCTCCGACTCGGATGTAATGGCGCCTGCCAGTGAGGTTCTGACCGAGTTCGGGATTCCGCATGAGGTTCGTGTGGTGTCCGCGCATCGCAGCCCCACCAGGATGTACGAATACGCCAGGGGAGCGGCCGATGCGGGTCTTCGTGTTGTCATCGCAGGCGCTGGTGGTGCTGCCCACCTGCCGGGCATGGTTGCTTCGTTGACCACTCTGCCGGTGATCGGCGTACCGGTTCCCACCAGAACAATGGGCGGTCAGGATTCCCTGCATTCGATAGTCCAGATGCCAGGAGGTGTTCCGGTGGCCACGATGGCGATCGGCGGAGCCAAGAATGCGGGCCTGCTGGCCGTGCGAATTCTGGCGACATCGGATGAAGTACTCGGCGATCGCCTCGAGGCATACCGCTTGGGACTCGAGAATTATGCAGCGGCTCAGGACGCTGCGCTGAATGGTGAGAATCAGGAGTGACTGCTGCCCGCCGACAATGCCGGCGGCCGCAGGTCGCCGTGACACCTCGATCTGGGCGAGAATTGACCGCGTGACAGTTCCGAACGTCCTCGCGACTCGTTATGCCAGCCCGGAGATCGCCGATATCTGGTCTCCCGAGCACAAGATCATCCTTGAACGCGAACTCTGGATCGCCGTGATGAAGGCCCAGCGCGATCTGGGAATCGACATCCCGGCCGACGCGATTGCCGCCTCCGAAGCAGTGATCACCGAGGTTGACCTCGACTCGATCCACGCCCGGGAGCGAGTTACTCGCCACGACGTGAAGGCCCGCATCGAGGAGTTCGCCGATCTGTCCGGCCACGAGTATCTCCACCTGGGGATGACATCGCGTGACCTCACGGAAAACGTCGAGCAACTTCAGATCCGCCGGTCGCTGGAGCAGATTCGCATCCGGGTGGTGGCTGCCCTGATTCAGCTGGCGGAACGGGCAGCCGAATTCCGGGAACTGGCGATGGTGGGCCGGAGCCACAATGTGGCTGCCCAAGCCACAACGATGGGCAAACGATTCGCCAGCGCAGGTGAGGAACTCCTCATTGCGCTCTCTCGTGTTGAATCCCTGCTCGAGCAGTATCCGCTCCGTGGCCTGAAGGGCCCAATGGGTACTCAGGCCGATCAGCTCGATCTGCTCGACGGCAGCGATGAATCCATGATGGATCTCGAAGTCGCGGTTGCGGAGCATCTGGGTTTCGACCGTGTTCTCGGATCGGTGGGGCAGGTGTATCCCCGATCACTTGATCTGGATGTGGTCTCGGCACTCGTCCAGTTGGCAGCGGCGCCGTCGTCGTTGGCAACCACGATTCGCCTCATGGCCGGCAATGAACTCGTCACTGAAGGCTTCGCGGAAGGCCAGGTCGGTTCGTCGGCCATGCCGCACAAGATGAACGCCCGAAGCTGTGAACGAATCAACGGGTTTCGGGTGATTCTCAACGGTCACCTCACGATGGTCTCCGGACTGAGCGGCGAGCAGTGGAATGAGGGTGATGTGGCCTGTTCCGTGGTGCGTCGGGTCGTCCTGCCCGACGCGTTCTTCGCGATCGATGGCCTGTTCCAGACTCTGCTCGACGTGCTGTCGGGATTCGGTGCATATCCCGCGGTGGTTCAGCGCGAACTCGACCGCTATCTGCCCTTCCTCGCCACCACCAAGGTCCTGATGGCAGCCGTCCGTGCCGGTGTCGGCCGTGAAGTCGCCCATGAGGTAATTGGGGAACACGCTGTTGCAGTGGCTCTGGAAATGCGGGAACAAGGTACTGAAGGCAACGATTTGATGGCTCGACTCGCTGCCGATGAACGACTGAACCTCGACGCGGAGCAGATCGAATCCGTCCTCGGCGATCCGCTCGCGTTCACCGGGGCGGCCCAGTCCCAGGTCGGTGCGTTCGTTGCTGCCGTGGCGGTTCTGGCAGAGTCATGCCCGGAAGCGACCGGGTACCAGCGGAACGAGGTTTTGTGAGCACTCTGGTCGAGGTACCCGACGTCGGCCTCGATCTCGTCCATCGTGGCAAGGTCCGCGACCTTTTCGATGCCGGCAACGGCCGGCTGCTCATGGTGGCATCGGATCGATTGAGCGCATTCGATGTGGTGATGGCCGAACCCGTGCCCGACAAGGGGCGTGTGCTCACAGCCATGTCGCAATTCTGGTTCGATGAACTGATTGATGTGACTCCCAATCATCTGCTGTCGACGAATCTTGCAGACCTGCCCGAGAGTGCGCAACACCCATCTCTGGCAGGGCGCGTCATGCTGTGTGAAAGGGTCGAGATGATCCCGATCGAATGCATCGTTCGCGCATTTGTGGCCGGCTCGGCATGGAAGGAGTACCGATCCCGCGGCACCATCCACTCAATGGCGGTTCCCTCCGGTCTGACGGAAGCTGATCGGCTTGGAGAACCAATGTTCACGCCATCCACCAAGGCGGAAGTCGGCCACCACGACGAGAACATTTCTTTCGACGATGCGGTTGCCCTCATCGGTGGCGAGTTGGCCGAACAGGCTCGCTCTGTGAGTCTCGAGATGTTCGATCGGGCCAGTGCCCGCGCTGAGAAAGCCGGCTTCCTGCTCGCCGACACCAAGTTCGAAATGGGACTCGTCAACCGGGGTGACGGTCCAGAATTGGTGATCGCGGATGAAGTCCTCACGCCGGACTCATCGCGGTTCTGGCTCGCAGAGGACTGGGTTCCCGGATCCACACCCGTGGGATTCGACAAACAACCTGTCCGCGACCATCTTGAAACACTCGACTGGGACAAGACACCTCCTCCTCCGGCCCTGGATCCTGAAGTTGTGGCGGAGACTTCGCGCCGGTACCGCGACGCCTACGAACGCATCACCGGGCTGTGTCTGGGTGACTGGCCGGATGTGCAAGAGTGAGCCAATGGTCTTTGATGTCGTTGTCGACATAACTCATCGAGAGGGAATTTCGGATCCCGAGGGCGCCACCATCGAGAGGGCGTTGCCCGCGCTGGGATTCGATGGTGTGAAGGGAGTGAAGGTCGGCAAGACCATACGCTTCTCGTTGAACAGCGAGGATCCGGCCTCCGCCAAGGCCGAAGTGGACGACTTGTGCCACAAGTTCCTCTCCAATCCGGTGATCGAGGATTCAACGTTCACCGTCACTGAAGCCACAGGTTCCTGAGGTGGCGACCAACGTCGCGGTGATCCAGTTTCCGGGCACCAACTGCGAAATGGATGTGGTTGAGGCCGTGCGGAGTCTGGGTGCTGATGCCGAGATCTTCTTCCATGACTCAGCCGACCTGGGTAATGCCGACGCGGTGATCATTTCGGGCGGTTTCGCACACGGCGACTATCTACGCCCCGGGGCAATTGCGAGGTTCTCGCCGGTAATGGACGCCACGGTTTCCCTGGCGAAGTCCGGAGCACCTGTGGTTGGTATCTGCAACGGATTTCAGGTACTGGCAGAAAGCCATCTATTGCCCGGCGCACTCCAGAAGAATGCTGGTTTGAAGTTTCGCTGCGGCACCGCGACGTTGCGCGTGGAAACGAACAACTCCTGCATCACGAACCAACTTGAAGTCGGCCAGGAATTGCAGATTCCAATAAATCACTTCGAGGGCAATTACACCTGTTCAGCCGAGGTTCTCGAAGAACTGCAGGCGGAGGATCGAATCGTGTTGCGCTATGTGGAGAACCCCAACGGGTCAGTCGATGACATTGCCGGAATCTGCAATGCGGAGCGAAACGTGGTGGGTTTGATGCCACACCCGGAGCGAGCCTGTCATCCGCTTCTGGGTTCGATCGACGGGGTTGCTGTTCTCGCCTCGGTGCTGGCCGCCGCCGGCGCAACTGTCGGCTGACCTCAGGGGTTCGAACGGGTGATTCCGGCCTCGCTCAGGACCGACGTGGGCACGCCTACCTGGCGCCAAGCGGCGTAGCTGATGCCTTTGCGAGCCGCATAGCCTGATGCGACCCGCACGAAGTCGTTCTTCAGCGGAGTCAGATCGACCGCGGATTCCAGGTTCCTGAGTTCGTCTTCAAGGTCGATGCGTTCCTGAGCCATCGCCAATTGGTTGAGTGCACCCGCGGAGTCCATGGTTTTGTTGATCTCGACCAGTCTGAGGCGTATGGAGTCCGGGGTGCGGCGGCGACCTCGTTTTGGTTTCTGCTGTTGCAGCGCCTCGAGGTACTTTCGCACCACCGAACCTTCGGCCCTTCCGGCGGCCATGGCTGCCTTGTGTTGTTCGGTTACTTCCTTGGGACCACGTTTTGCCATGGCCGGATTCTGGCTGAGCAATATCGGCAATTCAACACCTGTCCCATTATTTGTGACCATCTCGGAGTTCCCGGCTGAATCGTGAACAGGTGAGGCCGGATCAGATTTTGGGCTGGAATGACCGCGGAGGTCGCCCGTCGGCGCGTGGCACCGCGTGTGATGGTTGGCTTGTAGTTTCTGGAGATGACCGACGCTTCCGAAGCTGAACCGACTCACCGGGCACTCGGACTGACCGATGACGAGCTGGATCAGATCATCGACACGCTGGGCCGGGAGCCGAATCACCTCGAGTTGGCGATGTACTCGGTGATGTGGTCCGAGCACTGCTCCTACAAGAGTTCGCGCATTCACCTTCGCCGCTTCCCCACCGAGGGTCCCAACGTTCTGGTTGGTCCCGGCGAGGGTGCAGGGGTGATCGACGTGGGTGATGGAATTGCCGCCGCGATCCGCATCGAGAGCCACAATCACCCTTCGGCGATCGAGCCGTATCAGGGAGCAGCCACCGGAGTCGGGGGAATCCTTCGAGACATCTTCTCCATGGGTGCCCGGCCCATCGCTGTGATGGATCCCCTCAGATTCGGGCCACTTGATGACCCGAGATCCCGGTGGGTGGCCGAAGGTGTGATTTCGGGTGTATCCGGATACGGCAACTCGGTTGGTGTGCCCACGGTCGGCGGCGAGACGGTATTTGATGAGACATATGCCGGAAATCCCTTGGTCAACGTGTTGTGCCTGGGTCTGATGCCGGTGGAGCGTTTGGTGCTCGGCAGGGCAGAAGGAGTGGGCAATCTCGCGGTCCTCCTGGGAGCATCAACCGGGCGCGATGGCATCGGAGGGGTGTCCGTGCTGGCCTCCGCCGGCTTCTCCGACTCAGAGGCGGACGCCGAGAAGCGGCCGAGCGTGCAGGTCGGTGATCCGTTCGAGGAAAAGCGGTTGATCGAAGCCTGCCTGGAACTCCTGGATCGTGAATTGGCGGTGGGTGTGCAGGATCTGGGTGGTGCCGGGATCACCTGTGCGACTTCCGAAACCGCCGCCAAGGGAGGCGCCGGCATGGATGTCTTCGTTGACACCATTCCCCAACGCGAACCGGCGATGGAACCGTTCGAGGTCATGACATCGGAGTCGCAGGAACGGATGCTTGCGATCGTGGAACCGGCCAAGCTCGATGAGGTGATCGCGATTGCCGGGAAGTGGGAGATCGAAGCTTCGGTCATCGGCCACGTGACCGGTTCCGGCCGTCTGCGGGTCCTGTCGAGCGACGGCGGTGAGGTTCTCGCCGATGTCCCCGCCAAGTCGCTGGAGGAAGAGGCTCCTCTGTATGACCGTCCACGGTCTGAGCCGGCCGACCTCGCGCGCAGGCGAGCGAATGATCCCGGTGATGCCCCTGCACCGGATGACGTGGGTGCGAGTCTGCTGGCGATGCTGACCGACACCTCCTGGGTGTGGTCCCAGTACGATCACATGCTCTTCCTGAACACGGTGGAAGCACCTGGCGGTGACGCCGCGGTTCTGCGCCTCAAGCACCCCGTGACCGGGTCCGACACGGGCAAGGCCCTGGCGATGACCACCGACGGCAATCATCTCTGGTGCGCAGTGGACCCGCGGCTCGGCACCGGAATGACCGTGGCTGAATCCGTGATGAATCTTGCGGTTGTCGGAGCCGAACCGATCGCCTTGGTCAATTGTCTGAATTTCGGCAACCCGGAGCATCCCGAAGTGATGTGGCAGTTGTCGGAGGCAGTCGACGGGATGTCCGAAGCACTGGATGCATTCGGATTCCCCTGCATTGGCGGAAACGTCAGCCTCTACAACGAGTCTCTGGGATCCGATATCGATCCCACACCGGTGATCGGCGTCCTGGGTCTCGTCGCGGACCTGAGCCGGCGGCCGCCCGGACGGAATCTGGTGGACGGGTCCCGGCTGATCCTGGTTGGTGAAGCTCCCCGTGGCCTGGCGGGATCGAATTGGGCACGTTCCGCGGGTCTGCGTGGTCAGGGTTCCCTGCCGGAGGTCAATTACGGGACGGTTGCGGCAACTGCGGCGTTGGTTCGTCGCCTTGTTGATCACCCGGGAGTTCAGGGTGCCGCCGACGTGTCGGCAGGAGGTCTTGGCGTGACGATCGCGGAGATGGTTGCCGCTACCGGTATCGGGGCCACGATCGCCCGGGTCGAGGATCACGTTGCGCTCTTTTCCGAAGCTCCGGGACGCGTCCTTCTATGTGTTGATCCGGAGCAGATGTCCGAGGTGATCGATCTGATCGACGAGGCTTCCGTTGCTCATGAGCGTGTCGGGATGTGTGGTGGTGACCGCCTCAAGGTGAAGGGCCTCCTGGATCTCTCCGTGAGCGAGGTTTCGTCTGTCTGGCGCGATCGTTTGCCGGACGCCCTGGGGAGCGGCACCAGGTCCGCCTGACTGCTGATGGTCACTGGACGCTTCGCTCCCAGCCCCAGCGGGCCGTTGCACATCGGCAATCTCAGAACAGCGCTGCTCGCCTTGTGTTTTGCGCGATCCGCCGGTGGTGACTTCTTGATCCGGATGGAAGACCTGACCACCGAAGCTTCTGCCGATCACGAATCGGCCCAACTGGCCGACCTCGCGGCCCTGGGCATCGATCATGACGGCGATGTGGTCCGCCAATCAGAGCGCCGTGACCTGTACGCCGCTGCAATCACGCGGTTGGAAGATGCTGACCTGACCTACCCTTGCTTCTGTTCGCGTCGCGAGATCACAGAGGCGGTGATCGCTCCACATGGCGAATTGCCCGAGGGTGCCTATCCCGGCACGTGTTCGCACCTGAGCACCTCCGAACAGCAGCGGCGAATGGCGCAACGGGGCAGATCCACGTTGCGGATCCGCGCCGCCGGCCGGACGGTTTCCTTCGAGGATCAACTGTGCGGAGCCCAATCCGGGCGCCTCGATGACTTCGTGTTGAGACGCTGGGATGGAATCGCCGCGTACAACCTTGCTGTGGTCGTCGACGATCACGACCAGGGCATCGACCAGGTGACGCGCGGGGATGACCTGCTTGCAACCACACCACGCCAGATCTTCGTTCACCAAGTTCTCGGGTTCGAACCTCCCACCTATGTCCATGTGCCCCTGGTTCTGGGACCCGACGGCAGGCGCATCGCCAAGCGACATGGTCCCCGATCTCTGGCCGAAGTGGGCGCCGCTGGGCTGGCACCACTGGAGGTGCTGCGACTGCTCGCCGAGTCAATCGGAATCACTGACCTGGCCGAACCCCTGAGTGCGAACTCGCTGGCCGACAGGTTCGACCCGGGCGAACTGTCGAGATCCCCGTGGACCTTCGACCTCTCCGCTGAGGTCACTTCCTGATGGGGGAGCCCAGACATGAACCGGCCGGAGTCGATGTGCAATCATGGTGGCCGTGATGGCTACACGCTTGGCCCCGTTGGGGTGTCGGTCGATTTGAGCGCCGACCTCGCCGACGATCAGCTCACAGACGCTGATCGTCGCGACGGTGGCAAACCCCGTGAAGCCTGTGGTGTTTTCGGTGTCTATGCACCGGGCCAGCCGGTTGCGCACCTCTGTTATCTGGGTATCTACGCACTTCAGCACCGAGGGCAGGAGTCTGCGGGTATCGCAACCTCCGATGGCGAACACCTGACCGTTGTCAAAGACATGGGTTTGGTTTCCAATGTGTTCAACGATCGCGTTCTGGCGGCGCTCGATGGCGACTTGGCCATCGGCCACACCCGATACTCCACCACCGGTTCCAGCATGTGGAAGAACTCCCAGCCCGTGTTTCGTGATGTCGAGCACACTCAATTCGCAATGGCCCACAACGGCAACCTCGTGAATACCGGCGCCCTCGCGGAAGAGGCGGGAATGCTCCCCGGAACGGTGAGCAGCGACACAGATGCGATGGCCGAATGGATCGCGAATGCGTGTGTTGATCACGGGCGTGACGAAACCGGCGTGCTGGACAAGGCTGTGGCCAATGTCCTGCCCCGCTTCGAAGGTGCGTTTTCGCTTGTGTTCATGGACCGCGACCGGCTCATAGGTGCCCGCAATCCTCGTGGATTCCGGCCGTTGTGCCTCGGCAAGATTGATTCAGGTTGGGTTCTGGCTTCGGAGACTCCGGCGCTCGACGTCGTGGGTGCTCACTTCGTTCGTGAAATCGATCCCGGCGAAATGGTCGTGATCGACGATGACGGGGTTCGTTCCTTGCGACCCTTCGATGAGCAGCCGGATCCCAAGCTCTGTCTGTTCGAGTTCGTCTATTTCGCGCGACCAGACTCTCAGCTCTACGGCCGAAACGTCCATCAGGCCAGGGTTCGCATGGGTGAGCATCTGGCCGACCAATCTCCTGTCGAGGCTGATCTGGTCATGGGTGTACCCGAGTCGGGTATTCCCGCAGCCGAAGGGTATGCCCGGCGATCCGGCATCCCGTTCGGTCACGGACTGGTCAAGAATCGATACATCGGCCGAACCTTCATAGCTCCCAGTCAGGAAATGCGCTCGTTGGGAGTCCGGATGAAACTCAATCCGCTCCGGGACAACATTGCGGGCCAGAGGTTGGTGGTTGTCGACGACTCGATCGTGCGCGGCACCACAACCCGGGCGATGGTGCAGATGCTGAGGGACAGCGGTTGTGAGGAAGTGCACATGCGTATCTCCTCGCCGCCGTACCGCTGGCCCTGTTTCTACGGGATGGACACGGGATCACGAGGGGAACTTCTCGCCGCCAACATGGAGGTCGAGGAGATACGCGACTACTTGCGCGTGGACACTTTGGCGTATCTCTCGCTTGGCAGCCTGGTGGAGGCCGTTGGGGCGCCCGGGGCGGGATTCTGCAATGCCTGTCTGACCGGGGAATATCCTGTGGAGGTTCCGCCGGATGCCGGCAAGGGCGTGCTGGAGGGTGGCGAGGTTCGCAAACCTGAGTCGCAGTCACTCTTTCAGGGCGCCACCGTGATCGAGTCCCCATTGATCCCGTTTCCGGCGGGTTTGGGATCTTCGCAAGAGGAGACCGATTCCCTTGGCTGAAACCTATGAATCTGCTGGTGTTTCGATTGACGCCGGAGAAGAAGCAGTGGAGCGGATCAAAGCGGACGTGCGGTCCACGTTCCGCCCGGAGGTCATCGGTGAAATCGGTGGGTTCGGTGGACTGTTCCAGTTCGATCCGACGGGATATCGCGAGCCTGTTCTGGTATCCGCAACCGACGGAGTCGGAACCAAGGCCATGGTGGCGCGCGCCGCCGGATCGTTTTCGACGATTGGCCAGGATCTGGTGGCAATGTGTGTCGACGACCTCGTGTGTCAGGGCGCCGAACCACTGTTCTTCCTGGATTACATCGCTGTGGGCACGCTGGTCCCGGAGCAGGTCGAACAATTGGTGGCCGGCGTGGCTGAAGGATGCCGGCAGGCGGGTTGTGCCCTGGTGGGCGGCGAGATGGCCGAACACCCGGGCGCCATGGAACCCGGCGAGTTCGATCTTGTCGGGTTCGCCGTTGGTGTGGTCGAGCGCGATGCCATGATGCCGAACTCGGTTGCCTCAGGCGATGTTCTGATTGCCTTGCCCTCGCCGGGCTTGCGATCCAATGGTTACTCACTGGCAAGGCGCCTCATGTTCGACGTGGCCGAGCGTTCGTTGTCGGACAAGGCCTGGGACGATTCCCACGCTCCGAGTGTGCAGGAAGAACTCCTGCGTCCCTCGGTGATCTATGCGCCCGCCATTCGGGACCTCACCGCGACGATCGAAACACACGCTGTTGCGCATATTACGGGTGGTGGGTTGCCGGGCAACCTGAAGCGGGTGCTTCCGGCGAATCTGGACGCGCTGGTTGACACGGACTCATGGGAATCGCCTCGAATATTCCGTGAACTGCAACGAATCGGCGGGGTTGAAACGGCCGAGATGCGCAAGGTGTTCAACCAAGGTGTCGGAATGGTCGCTGTCGTGCCTTCGGAAGTCGCCATGAAGGCGCTGGACTCGCTTCGGACGCAGGGTCACAGGGCATGGGTTCTGGGTGAGGTGGTGGAGGGTTCGGGCGACGTGAAGTTCTCCGACTGAGCAGCGGCCCTCCCCGGATCACCGAATTCACCTGAATGACCGAATTCAACAGAAATGGGGTTGAGCGATGATGACCAGGATCCCCGCACATGGCTCGCTTTCGGGTTGGGAGGACTGGTGTCACGGGATGTGCCAAGGTGCCGAGGTGGTTCAGGAGGTACGGCTCGACTACTCCGACGATTCGGATCGGCTGTTCGGACTCGTGGATCAGGTTTCACGTTGTGAAACGTCGACTGGTGCGGTCGAATATGGCATGCACGAGTACATGTTCATCGACACCTTCACCCACTACGGCCTGAATGGCCGGGATCCGGTGGACGGGAAGTGAGCGGTCCTTCTGCAGAACTCATCCAGCATCTGCATGCCCATTCCGTGCGAGAAGGTGAGTTCGTGTTGAAGTCCGGGAGGTCGAGCACCTGGTTCATCGATTCCAAACAGACTGCTTGCGATCCGCTCGGAATCCAGTTGGTCACCGATGCTGCACTGGCGGTGATCCCCCGGGACGCGACCGCGATTGGCGGATTGACCCTGGGCGCAGATCCCGTGGCCTACGGAGTGGCGGCAGTTGCTGCCACCCGAGGGCGAAACCTGCACAGTTTCTCCATCCGCAAGGAGGCCAAGGACCATGGCGTGACCGGTCGCCTGGCCGGACCGTTGACCGCTGCCGACAGGGTTGTGGTCACTGAGGACACGGTCACGAGGGGAACCTCCCTCTTCGAGGCCGTGCAAGTGGTTCAATCAATCGGTGCCGAAGTTGTCCTGATCATGCCGCTTGTGGACAGAGGCGGCACCTGCGCTGCCATGGCGGCCGACGCGGGCATTGAATACCGGCCGCTGGTGACCGCGGTGGATCTGGGCTTCCAGTACGAAGGCCCCTGAGAATTCAGCACAGGGAACCGATCCCGGCAATCCGATGCCCCGAATCCAGTGCCTCCTCCACTGACAACTAACGTGTCCGCCAATGGCTGACACCCCCACTCCCGCCTATTCAGTTCGAGTCCGCGTCCGGATGGCAAATGAGCCGGGCATGCTGGGCAAGGTAGCCATAGCCATCGGTGAAGTGGGAGGGAACATATCCGCACTGCAGGGTTTCGAGGTGAAGACCGCCAGCCTCGATGAGGATCTGGTGGTCAACTGCACCGACGTTGCCCACCAGCAGCAGGTACGACAGGCGCTCGAGAGCGTTGACGGCCTCGAAATACTGGAGTTCGAGGACCGCACCTACCGGATGCACGAGGGCGGCAAGATTGAAGTGCTGTCCCTTGCTCCCGTACGGGACATGGAGGACCTTTCCATGGCGTACACCCCCGGCGTTGCCCGGATCTGCCGGGAGATCGAAATGACGCCTGCCGCCGCACACGACTACACGATCAAGAAGAACACTGTGGCGATCGTTTCCGACGGTACCGCCGTGCTCGGTCTGGGCGACATCGGCCCGGAAGCTGCCATGCCGGTGATGGAGGGCAAAGCCCTGCTGTTCAAGCACTTCGCCGGTGTGGACGCATTCCCGATCTGCCTTCGCACCAAGGAGGTGGAGGAGATAATCGAAACCGTTCTTCGACTGGAACCCACCTTTGGTGGAATCAACCTCGAGGACATTGCCGCTCCGGGCGCCTTCGAAGTCGAGGAACGACTGGATGCCGAGATGGACATCCCGGTGTTCCACGACGATCAGCACGGCACCGCCATCGTCACCCTTGCCGCCCTGGACAACGCCTTGAAGATCGTGGGCAAATCGATGGCCGAGGTGAAAGTCGTGGTGGCGGGAGTTGGTGCTGCCGGTGTGGCCGTGTCGAAGATCCTCATGAATGCCGGTGTGAAGAACATTGTGGGCTGTGACCGCCAAGGTGCCGTCCACACCGGCCGCGAAGGCTTGAACCGATCGAAGGCCTGGTTCGCCGAGAACACCAATCCTGAACGTCTGAGTGGATCCCTCTCCGATGTCATGCCCGGAGCAGACGTGTTCATCGGTCTGTCGGGACCAAACCTCATCACCCGTGAAGACGTCCAGTCGATGTCGAAGGATCCCGTGGTGTTCGCCATGGCCAACCCCGATCCGGAGATCAGGCCTGAACTGATCCAGGACGTGGCGGCGGTGATCGCCACTGGGCGCTCCGACTTCCCGAATCAGATCAACAACGTTCTGGCGTTCCCGGGAGTGTTCCGGGGCGCACTCGATGCCGGTGCCATGAGTGTGACGGAGTCCATGAAGGTGGCCGCTGCCTACGCGATTGCCGCCTGCGTGCTGCCGGGGGACCTGAGTCCCGACTACATCATTCCGTCGGTATTCAACACCCGCGTTGCGCCGGCAGTTGCTGAAGCGTGCGCCACAGCGGCGGTGAGCGACGGTGTGTGTCGCCCGCCCACTCCCGGGCGCTGAGCGGCCGATCCCGCCCACTCCGGGGCGCTGAGCGGCCGATCCCGGCCTGTGCCCCTGGGCCCAGATTGGTGGATCCAACGGTTGATGGACGCGAACCGGCTGGGTGGGTCCAAAACTGCAGAAGCCCGCTCCGGAGCAAACGACCGAAACGGACTCTGAAGTGGTCGGGACCGGCGTCGATCCGGTGACCTACCGCTTTTCAGGCGGTCGCTCTTCCAACTGAGCTACCCGACCATGCAGGCGCGAACCTGCTGCTCAGGAACTGGTCCTGAGCACACCAGCCTCCCGAAGGAGGCTGGTTGGCGGTCCCGACGGGATTTGAACCCGCGACCTCCGGCTTGACAGGCCGGCGTGAACTCCTGACTTCACCACGGGACCAGAACTGAAGGGTCGTGCCGCCGAGGCGGTTCAACCCAATTTTGCGATGCCGTACCCCCAACGGGATTCGAACCCGTGTTACCGCCTTGAAAGGGCGGCGTCCTAGGCCACTGGACGATGGGGGCTCGCAATCCCCCCGAGGGGGGCCGGGACAACATAGCAGTACAGGATGGTGAGTCCAAAGGTCCGCGCCACACTGCTGGAACAAACTACGCCCGCAGTGGAGTTTCATCGAGGTTGGATTCCCCCGTGCGGTCGCCACATTGGGTGAAACCGGCGTGCGGCCCGGTGAAACTGGTGTGCCCTGCGGCGATGGTGGTGCCGCGTGCGCCAACATCACCGACACCGCGTTCAGGAACCGAGCGCCATGACGATCTCCTCCAGCACGGCGCCCAGGTACTCGTAGGCACCCCACATGTGCTCCATACCTTCTGGGGCGGAAGGAATCTCATGATCGTCATCGACCTCCAACATGGTGCCGAGCACCAGCCTGATGTCGTTGATGGAGCGCATCCAGGCCATTAGTTCGTCTTCGGTGAGAGTGGTCAGGTGAATCGTGGATCGGATCGTACCGATGGCTTCGCGGCGCTTTTCGATTAGTTCCGGTGTGGCCAGCGCTGCGAAACCGGCGTTGCGTTCCGCATCGTCTTCGTAGGGAGGCGGAAACAGCCGGGCAACCAGGCGACCGTCCGAGTCGAGCAGGACCTCCACCTGTGCGCACAGGGTCGAGATCATGTCGCGCACTTCTGGCGCCAAATCGATCTTGTAGGAGCCCGACCGGGTCCGTCTGACGATTCTTGCCACGGTCAGTCCTGCTGCATCGTGGCCCACAGACCATGTTCGTGGAGTCGGAAGACGTCGCGTTCGGCTTCCGATCTGGTACCGCTCGAAACCACGGCCTTTCCGTCGTTGTGCACCTGCATCATGAGTTTGGTGGCTTTTTCCTTGGAGTACCCGAACAACTTCTGTAGAACGAGCGTCACGTAACTCATCAGGTTGATCGGGTCGTTCCACACCAACACCACCCATGGAGTGCTGAGTTCCTCGTCCATGTCCAGATAGGGATCCAGAACTTCTTGAGGTGCGGTTGTGGTCATCATTTGCAGGTATCGCGATTCTACTGGCGCCGTGAGTTGATTCCGGCGGGGGACTCGCCCGTGGGTGTTCGCTGTGGACTCGTCGACGTGGTGGCTGCGTCGTGGAGGAGTCCTGAGTGGAACCAGGCGGCAGCGACCGTGATGGCGGTTGCTCCGGCAATATGAAGGATCACGAGCCAAGCCGGAATCCCCAGGCTGTACTGCGCGTAGCCGATTCCTCCCTGAACAAGGACTGCGACGAGCAGCGGATAGGCACGTACCAAGATGCGGCCGGCCCCTCGTTGCCACAAGGAGAACACCAACGCCAGAATCAGCCCGAGGAACAACCAGGCTGACAGACTGTGAATGCGGGCCGCGTCGGGAATCGCCATCTGGATCCTCTTGGCGTCGAGGTCGCCCGCGTGCGGCCCGGTGCCGGTGAGCATCGGCCCGGTGACCACCAGCACGATGGTGCCCACCGCCATCATCATCCAAGAGAGCCAGATCGCGGAATGGGCATTGGGCTCCGATCCCCGCGGGCCATGGTCTCCACTGCGCCATAGCAACACGGTTGCGGCGCACACGAGCACCATGGACAAGCCGAAATGGCCGCCAACAACTATCGGATTCAGGCCGGTGAGTACAGATATTCCACCGAGAACTGCCTGGGCGAGTACCCCGGCGACCAATCCCAGCGACACATGGACCAGGGTGCGGTCGTAGGGGCGCCGGCGAAACGCTCCCAGCACGGCAGCAATCACACCCGCCGAGACCGCGCCGGTGAACAAACGGTTGATTTGCTCGACGGCCTGGTGGCCGTCAGACACGCTGATCAGCTTGCCGGTTTCGCAGTTGGGCCAGTCTGAACACCCGAGTCCCGAACCCGTGAGGCGGACTGCTGCCCCTGTGAGGACAATCATGCAGAGCAGGATCAGGGCCACCAGCACGATCCCCCGGTATGTTCCTGCGGAGATGGTGAAACGCTCCGCGTGGTGCTCACTGGTGAGACGGGTGTCGGGGTCAGCGGTGTCGTTGGGCCCTTTGGAGTCGTTGGGGGCGAGGTCGCTTGTGCTCATCGGGAGAAAGTCTGACACCTGTGCGATATTGACCCATCACGGGTGTTGACCGATCACGGGCAGGGAATGTTCGTTTTCGTTGTTTCTGGCGAATCGCGTCCGGGGGCCGTACCGTTTGGGCCAAATGGTCGCCCATGCTGTCCCCACGCAACAGTCGATCTGGTCGGTTGTCGGTGCCTATGTGGCGCTGACGAAGCCGCGGATCATCGAATTGCTCCTGGTCACCACCGTTCCCGTGATGGTTGTGGCCAACAACGGCGTGCCCGGAGTCTGGTTGATGGTCGCCACTGTCATCGGTGGCACATTGAGCGCCGGCGGTGCGAACGCGATCAACATGTATGTGGACCGCGACATCGACGCCAAGATGGAGCGGACCAGGAATCGGCCCCTCGTGACCGGTGTCATGCAACCCACTTCGGCACTGGTCTTCGCCATCCTGCTGGAATTGTTCGCAGTTCTGTGGCTCTGGTACTTCGTCAATCTGCTTTCAGCGGCGCTCGCCCTGGCAGCGTGCCTGTTCTACGTGTTCGTCTACACGCTCTGGCTCAAGCGGACCACCACCCAGAACATCGTGATCGGAGGCGCGGCAGGCGCTGCGCCAGTCCTCATCGGGTGGGCGGCCGTCACCAACTCGCTCTCGCTCTCGGCCTGGGTGCTGTTCGCCCTCATGTTCTTCTGGACCCCACCGCATTTCTGGGCGTTGGCGATTCGCTACAAGGATGACTACGGCAAGGCCGGCGTGCCGATGTTGCCCACCGTGAAGACCCTGGATGAAACAACGCGGCAGATGCTCATCTACTCCGTGGTGGTCGTGGCCTGCTCCATGGTGTTCGCGGTCACCGCCGAGATGGGGATCCTGTACTGGATCGGCGCCGCGCTGCTCGGGGTTTTCTTCCTGGCCATGACCATCAAGGTCCAAAGCACGAAGTCCACGGCCGATGCGATCAAGCTCTTCACCTATTCCATCACCTATGTCACCCTTCTTTTTGCCCTGATGGCCGTGGACGTCATTGTGCGCAATGGGTGGTAATGCCGATTTGAAGAGTCGGGATCAGAATGAATCCTGACGTTTTTCTTAGAGTGCCGCTCAGCGATGTAGTGTCCTCGATGACAGCTGACCGGATTCTGTCCTACGCCGGAAGCAACCAAGAGGGCTTACGAATGGCAGTCACAGAGACGACATCCCCGCAGAGCGCGCCTGATTCGATTGCGTCGGCGAAAACCGGTCAGCCAAACGAGATCTTGGGTCTGCTGGGTTCGGGCGACCACACGATGATCGGTCGGCTTTTCATCGGTTTCTCCCTGGTGTTTCTGCTTGGTTCGCTGACCGGGCGGATCCTTGTGGGGATCGACACGGGAACCAACAACGGCCTGCTGGGCGGTTACCAGCAGATGGTCACGAACAGTTCCATGATCACCCTCATCTTCCTGGGGGTACTGCCGCTGCTTCTGGGAGTGGCGATGGTGATTGTGCCGCTTCAGATCGGATCACCCTCGGTTGCGCTCCCCCGGGCCGCAGCGCTCTCGCTGTGGGGCTGGTTGATCTTCTCCACCGTGTTCCTCACATCGATGGTTCTTGATGGCGGCTTTGGTGGCGCGGACACTGACGCCGCCCGGCTCGGAAACGTCTCCTTCGGCGCGCTTCTTCTGGCCCTTGCGCTCGGAATCATCTGTGTCGGAACCACGGTGATCACCCACCGTCACGAGGGAATGACATTGGCTCGTGTGCCGCTTTTCTCCTGGTCGATCCTGGTTTCCGCCGCCATCTGGGTAACCACGATTGGCGCCGCAGTCGCGTTTGTTCTCATCGGTCACGTTCTCAACGGCGGGGCGGCGGACTACTTCACCAACTTCGCCGGCAACATCTCATGGCTCACGCGCGGCCCGGCGGTGTTCATGCTGGGCATCCCGGTGCTCGGTATGGCAGCGGATGTGGTCGTGACCGCCACGCAACGCCGCCTGATCAACTACCAGGCGATGCAGGCATTGATTGCCACATACGGAATCCTGTCCTTTGGCGCATGGGCCGTGAGCAATTCCGTGATCGATACCGCGCTCTGGTTCCTGTGGACTCTGGGCATCGCCCTGCCGCTCCTCGGTCTGCTGGGCGGGTTCGCCGATTCACTCCGGCATGGCAAACCCCGGGTGAATGCAGCCCTCGTGGGTTCGATTTTGTCCCTGATCAACCTGTTGGGTGCGGTGGTCATTGGTTTGATCATGTCCTTGAACACCGCCGGCAAGGGCACCTTGTTCGACTTCGGAACAGCCGCCTTGGCCGAAGCACAGATGGTGTTCGTGGTTGCCGCCGCCGTCACGGGCGCGGTGGCAGGGTTGGCCTACTGGTCAGTCAAGATCTGGGGAACCGAAGCAGACGACAAACTGGCAACCGCGTCGGTGGTGATGTCGGACATCGGCGGCGGACTGCTGGGCACGATCCTCGCAGTGGCAGTGTTCGTCCAGGGTTCAGGTGACACGGGTGAAACCCTCTTCGGTTGGCTCGCTGCGGGAAGCGCCTTGGTGATGCTCGCCGGCATTGCAGTGGCCTTGGTGTTCTCGCTTGGAGCGAGCGCTTCGGCGCAGGACGAGGATGGCGAGGCCCCGGAGAACCCCTTCGACGGATTGACTCTGGAGTGGCAGACTCCCTCGCCCGCGATGGGCGGCGAGAGGACGGCGGAAATCCCGCTCATCGAATCGCCGTATCCTCTTCTCGACGAGAAGGAGGGCGAGTGATGTCTGTCGAACCATCGAGCATTCCTGCCGGCGAACGGCCCGGCAGACCCGATGTTCTTTTTGCAACGGCCTTCGTGTCCGCTGGGACGGTTGTGGCCCTGTTGGCCCTTCTCGGGGCGTACATGGCCGAGAGAAGTTCCTTCGGTGCCGAATGGCTCTCAGGCAACACCATTCCGCTCACGCAACCGAACATGCAGATGGCGGCATTGGTGATGTCGGTCTTCACAGTTCAGTGGGCTGTCTGGTCGATGAGGCACAACGACCGCTCCGCCAGCGCTCTGGCCCTTGGTGTGACGTTCATTCTGGGTGCCGCATTCATCAACCAGAGCATCTTCTTGTTCAAACTGGTCGGCATCACCGAAGTCCAGCCCGAAGGCCCGTTGTTCTACACGGTCACCGGTTCCCACATCGCCATGGCGGTGGTGGGGATGTGCATGATCGTCCTGATTGCCTTTCGAACTCTGGCTGGGCACTATTCCCCCCGAAACATGAGTGCCCTCAGCGCCACCGCGTTGTTCTGGGATTCCATGGTTGCCGTCTATGCCGCGATCTGGATCGCGGTCTACGTGATGAAGTGAGGCGACGTTGATCACACGAGGCTCCAAACTCTTCTTCTCAGCGGCCCTGATCGGTCTGATCTCGGGACTTTTCTACGGGTTCGTGACAGCAGCATCGGCCACTGGTGGAGTATTCGCCACCCTGAGTTCCGGCGGTGTGGTCGAGGCTGTGGTCGGTCCGATCACGTTTGGCTGGAAAGGTTCCATCGGCGACCACGTCGGCTACTCGGTTCTCATGGCCTTCGCCGCGGTCATGGCCCTGATGGGTGCACTCACCACGGCGACACGCGATGCCGACGTTCAATCCATAGCCATTGTGAACTCCGTACCGATGGCTGATGTCGCGCCACCCGTCAGTCCGGTCGGCTACAGCATCTGGCCGCTGGTTGCCGCAGTTTCCGCCGCATTGGTGGCTGTCGGCACGGCCTTCTCGACCTTCCTGCTCTTTGTGGGCCTCGTTGGTATCGCTGCAGCGGCTCTCGAATGGGTTGTGCGGTCCTCGTCCGAGTTCTCTGCCGGGGACGCTGATGCAGATGACGGCCTGCACAACCAGATCCTGGCGCCGGTCGAACTCCCGGTGGTCGTCGCGTTGACGATTGGCGTGGTTGCGGTTGCAATGTCGAGGGTTCTGCTTGCGGTTTCCGAGGTCGGGGCCGTGTTCGTGATCATCATCGTGGCCGTGGTGGTCTTCGGTCTGGCAAACTTGCTTGCCCGCAGACCCGAGTTGACCCGCTCTGTTCTCGTGACCGTGCTGGTCGTGGGCGGTGTGGTCCTGATCGGTAGTGGAATTGCTGCCGGGATCGCAGGCCAGCGCGACATTGAGGAGCACCACGGGGAAGAAGGTGCCATCTCGCTCGTCGAGTCCCCGACTATTCAGACGTCATTGAGTTCGCCGCCTTCCGTGGGCGCTCAGCCAGCCGGTACCAGCGGGTACTGAGAGGTAGGAATGACTAACAAGACCAAGGCAATGATCTGGGCCATAGTGGCCACGGTCGTCTTCATCGTTTCCGGTTGGCTCATGCTTCGTGGTGCGACGAGTTCGGTCACCTTCCCGTTGAACACACTCAGTCCGCACGGTGTGAAGGCCGACTACATCCAGACACTCACTTATTGGGTATTCGGAATTGCCGCGGTGGTCTTCCTCCTGGTTGAGGTGGCGATCATCTGGATGGTCGTCCGTTTCCGCGCTGAAGACTCCGACGAAGAGGGTCAGAATGAACCCCGGCAGGTTCATGGCATCACCAGCCTGGAGATCGGCTGGACGATCGTTCCGGCCGTCATCCTGGCCGGCCTTGCAGTCCTCAACGTGAACACCATCCTCAAGATGGAGGATGCTTCGGCTGACGCCATCGAGGTGGAGGTGATTGGTCAGCAGTGGTGGTGGGAATTCCGCTACGACACCAACGGCGACGGTGAAGTGGACATCATCACGGCCAACCAGTTGGTCATGCCTGCTGACCATGACGTGAACCTCAAGATCCAGTCGAACGACGTGATCCATTCCTTCTGGATCCCCACTCTGAACGGCAAGAAGGACGCAGTTCCCGGCCGAACCCATCCTCTGGTGCTGCAGTCCTATGAACCGGGGGTGTTCGAAGGCCAATGCACCGAATTCTGCGGCCTGTCCCATGGTGTGATGCGCATGCAGGTCAAGTCTCTGCCAGAAGCGGAATACGAAGACTGGCTCGACATCATGACCACGAATCCGGATGATCCCAGCGACGCCGACCAGATCGCAGGTCAGGAGCTGTTCGTGCAGCAGTGCACCGGCTGCCATCAGATCAACGGGATTTCGCCGGGCGACGAAGATCCTGCCTACACACCGATCCCGGATCCCGATTACGGGGCAACTGTCGGATCGGCGTTGTCCGCGCAGAATGCGCCCAACCTCACTCACCTGATGATGCGGGACACGTTCGCTGGCTCGCTGCTTGCTCTTTACGATGAGCCGGCCTCGCCCGAGGTGATGAATCCGGGAATTCCAAACACCAACAACCTGAAGCGTTGGCTGCGGAACCCTGAAGAAGTGAAGCCGATGGATCCCGAGAATGGGCAGGGAATGCCCAACATGGGTCTGTCCGAAGAACAAATTGACCAGCTTGTTGCCTACCTGATCACGCTCAAGTGAGGAATCCACGATGACTGTTGTTTCTGAGCGGACGCCACTGGCGCTGCCGGGTGGCGAGCCGTCGGCTCAAAATCACCTCGGGGTGTTCACGCGACCCACGGCCACCCAGGGATGGAAGTCCTGGTTCACCACCGTCGATCACAAGAAAATCGGCATCATGTACGGTGCTGCCGCGCTGTTCTTCTTCCTGGTGGGCGGGCTCGAAGCCCTTCTGATCCGCACACAGCTGGCGATTCCGGGAAGCGATCTGCTTTCTGCGGAGTTGTACAATCAGATCTTCACAATGCACGCCGTCACGATGGTGTTCCTCGTGGTGATGCCCTTGGCTGCTGCGTTTGCGAACTACCTCCTGCCGTTGCAGATCGGCGCCCGAGACGTTGCATTCCCCAGAATGAATGCACTCTCGCTGTGGATCTGGTTGCTCGGAGCCATCTTCTTCAACTCGTCGTGGTTGCTCGGCGGCGGTGCTGATGGTGGCTGGTTCGCCTATGCCCCGAACTCCGGTGTTGCCTTCTCTCCCAGTCACGGCATGGACTTCTATGCGGTGGGCCTGCTCATCATGGGTATCGCCTCCACCGTGTCAGCGGTGAACCTGACGGTGACCGTTCTGAACCTGCGGACCCCCGGAATGACGCTGATGCGGATGCCCGTTTTCACCTGGATGACCTTCATCGTGCAGGTCCTCCTGGTCTTTGCGCTCCCGGTGATTACCGTGGCGCTCTTTCTTCTGATGTTCGATCGTCTCTTTGGCGCCACGTTCTTCGACGCCAGCAAGGGCGGAGATCCGTTCCTCTGGGAGCATCTCTTCTGGATATTCGGTCATCCAGAGGTGTACATCATGATTTTGCCGGCCTTCGGCGTCGTCTCCGAGGTGATCCCGGTGTTCTCCCGGAAACCGATCTTCGGTTATCCCTTCATGGTCGGCTCCGGCATTGCGATCGGCTTCATGGGCTGGGGTGTGTGGGCTCACCACATGTTCGCCTCGGGCATGGGAGAGATCTCGGTGTTGGCCTTCTCGCTGGCAACGATGTTCATCGCCGTGCCGACCGGCGTGAAGATCCTCAACTGGTGCGCAACGATGTATGGCGGACGATTGAGATTCACCACTGCGATGTTGTTTTCGGTAGGCCTGGTGGCGATGTTCACGATCGGTGGCTTGTCCGGCGTGTCCCACGCCGTGGCGCCCGCTGATACCCAGCAGACCGACACCTACTACATCGTTGCCCACTTCCACTACGTGCTCTTCGGTGGGGCAGTGCTGGGCCTCTTCTCGGGCATCTACTTCTGGTATCCGAAGATGTTCGGGATGTTCCTGGGAGAGACGCTGGGCAAATGGCACTTCTGGTTGATGATGATCGGCTTCAACCTGACCTTCGGCCCGATGCACATGCTCGGACTGCAAGGCATGATGCGTCGCACCTGGACCTACTCCGATGGATACGGGTTCAACACGTGGAACCTTGTGGCCACGATCGGTGCGTTCACCCTGGCGGTCTCCGTGACCATCTTCCTGGTCAACATCTGGGCGAGTTATCGCGCTCACAAGAGGAACCCGGTGAATCCGGGTCCCGATCCTTGGGATGCGCGGTCGCTGGAGTGGATGATTCCGAGCCCGACTCCCGAGTACAACTTCGACGAGACGGTCGTGGTGGAGGAATTCGACGAGTTCTGGCACCGCAAGTACGGCCACGACGAAGACGGCCGTCTGGTGCGAATCGCTCCCACCGAGGAGGTGGCGCAGCACGGTGGCGCCACCGGCATCCACCTGCCTTCACCCTCCTACTGGCCGCTGGTCATGGCCGTCGGCTTCCCACTGGTCGGCTACGGCCTCATATTCAACCTGTGGTGGGCGCTTCCGGGCGCACTCCTGATGCTCGTGGCGATCTATGGCTGGGTGATGGAACCGCCGGATGCCCCAAGCGATCATCATGACGATCTCGAGGGACCCGATCCCGTCGACAGTACCGGTGAACCGGCTGAGCTGACCTCCGGTGAGGCGCAAGCCTCAGCCGAATCAGACGATGCCGAAGAGGCGGACTCTTCCGAATTCACGACCGAGGAGGCCCCCGTTGGCTGAGGTATCTCTAGAACCGGCCCAGGACCTCGAGTTTCCGGACGATCCACACGCCACAGCCACCGGAATCTCGAATCCCAAGCTCGCAATGTGGGTTTATCTGGCATCGGATTGCCTGCTCTTCGGTGGACTCATATCCACCTACATGGTGTACAGGAACCGTCCGGGCGAAATCGAAGGACTCGCCGGCAGCTCGCTGCAGATCAGCGAGCTGTTCGACATTCCCTTCACCTCCATGACCACCTTCATCCTCTTGATGAGTTCGCTGACCATGGTGTTGTCGGTGACATCCGCGATGCGGGGCGATCACCAACGCATGAGGCTGTGGCTCGGCACCACCGCTCTGCTTGGAGCTTTGTTCCTCGGCGGCCAGATCTACGAATTCTCGGTGTTCGTCTCCGAAGGGGCGGGATTCACAACGAACGTTTCCACATCTGCATTCTTCACGCTCACGGGTTTCCACGGAGCGCACGTGTTCGTGGGTGTCCTGATGTTGTTGTCGATGCTCGGTTTGTCGTTCAAACGGGAAATTGAGGCAGAAGGTGTGGAAGTGCTGGGCTTGTTCTGGCACTTCGTTGACATCGTTTGGGTCGTGATCTTCACGGTCGTCTACTTGGTGGTGTGAGGAGAGTCGTGAGCAGCACAGATACTCAAACTGATGATTCCGGACACTTCGGCCAGAGTGTCGACGACACCGGGGGCGCGTTGCAAGACGCTGTGTCGCCGGTAGACGAAACAACCGCGGCCGGTGCCCCGAAGACGTCTGACGGCGGTGCTGACGACGGTCGCGGCATGGGGCATCTGGATCCCGCTCATGAGCACGGTCCCACCGATGGCCAGTACTTCACGGTGTTCTGGATCCTTCTGGGCCTCACGGTGCTGGAGGTGAGCACGTACTGGTGGCCGGACTGGTTCGGTGACACCGACGCCGTGCGCTACGTCGCCACCACGGTCCTCTTCGCGCTGATGTTCATCAAGTTCGTGATGATCGCCGGGATCTTCATGCACTTGAAGTTCGACCCAAAGATTCTGCGGAGGGTCTTCATATTCGGTGTGTTGTTCGCGTTGGCCATCTATCTGATTGCGTTGTCATCGATGAACTTCTGGACCGACAGTGGCATTCCCTGGTTCAACGACCCGCCTCCCGAGATAGTCACCACCACAGTCCCTGAAGGCGGCTGACGGGGCTCCCCCGGAGGCCATATGTTCGCTGAGTCGGCATTCCCCAGCTGGCAGCCTCATCCTGAGGTGTGGCTGCTCACGGCGGCCATTGCCGCTCTCGGCATCTACGTCGCGAGAATCATCCAGCCGAAGGCGGTTGCTGCCGGCCACCCCGCCATCAGCCGGAATCAGAAGATCTGGTTCTGGGCCGGACTCTTTGTGTTCTGGGTATCCACGGACTGGCCCGTCCACGACATTTCCGAGGAGCGCCTGTACTGGATACACATGGTCCAGCACGCCCTGATCACGCTCGTGATGCCGCCGATGATGCTCATGGCGGTCCCCACGTGGCTGTCGAGACTGGTGATTGGTGAGGGCGGGTTCAAGCGGTTCATCTATTTCTGGGCCAGGCCGATGCCTGCGGTGATCGTCTACAACCTCCTCATTGCGTTCTCCCATTGGGCCTGGATCGTGAACAACTCCATCACCTATGGATGGATTCATTACGGACTTCACACCCTGATCGTGTTCTCGGCGTTTCTCGTGTGGATGTCCATCTGCGGGCCTGTACCCGAACTCCGCGCACCTCCCCCGATGCAGATGGTCACCATCTTCCTGATGTCGATCATTCCCACGATCCCCGCGGCCTTCCTGACGGTGTCCGAAGGTGTGATCTATTCCGGATACGACCACGGTTTTCGTCTGTGGGGCTTCGACGTGGTCGGTGACCAGCAACTGGCGGGCGTGATCATGAAGGTGATCACGGGTTTCTACCTCTGGGGAATCATCGGCTTCATCTTCTTCCGATGGGCATTCAGTCAGCCCGGCGAAAAGCAGAAGTACCGAGGGAAGCTGGTTCGTCGTGATGGCACGGTGGTTGATGATCCCGAGGCCGATGATGCTTCACCGGACCAGGACAATGAGGCTGCAGAGGTCTAGCCCAAGCGGTTCCCTGCGGCAGGGTTACTGGACTGCGGTCGTCGGCTGAGCGCCGCTGCTGCACCTGTCCCGATGAGCCTCAGCTTTCCCAACGGAACAGCACAGATGCTGCAATCGGGGTCGTGATTCCCCAAACGATGAGCACGGGCCAAGCCCAGGCCTCGACCTGTCCTCCGGCCACCAGGGAGCCGGTGATCACTTCCGTGAGGGCA
>JAHRAZ010000054.1 GCA_020027475.1 Microthrixaceae bacterium | reverse complement strand
CCCTGCGGATGTTCCTCCCACTCAGTCTTGGTCCGCACCATTGCTGCACAGAGGTCCGCCTCCGCAATGGCGTCCTCCAGTTCGATTGCGGACCACTTCGCCACGGCCTCCGACACCGACTCCGTGGTGGCATCGCACCCCAGCAGCTCGACAATCCCCTCTCCAAGATGGGGGAACCCGCCGTGAAGGTGAATCCAGCGGTCATCCACCGTTGAATACAGTGCCGTCAGGGGATTCCCGGCCCTGGACAGATCCAGGTCCTCGAAATCCTGCAACAGGAATCCGAGGAGTGACGCCGCCGCATCCGCGACATCCACTCGCACCCCTTGGGGTGCTCCGCCGCGTAACTCCCGGATGTATGCCGACCAGGCGCCGGCCAACGCCATCGCAGCCGCGGCCGTTTCACCAGGGTGGTGGCGTGACGCAATTACGGGATCCGCACCGGACACCTCGACGCGAGCTCCGGGTGGTGCCTCCAGGTGCCCCCTGTCCCAGCTTTGGATCAAGGAATCAGCGTCCATCAATTCGCGCCCAAGAGGGAGGCACTATCGCCGAACACACTCCAGAAGTCCCTGATCACGGCTGCACCTCCGGGATCGAACACTCCGGGCAAGGGTCCCCCAAGGCGCACGATCACAGTCTTGCGACTCGGAATCACCTGACACATCTGACCCATCGCGCCCGAGGCAGCAACCATGTCCGGTGGTGCCAACGGATACAGAACATCGTCGGTCGGTTCGCTGGCCAGCGGGGCAAGGTGTGGCCGCTGGCCATTCAGCCACCACAACAGCCCGTAGGCACGATTGTGGTCCTGTGATGGCTGCAACAGTTGGGACAACACTGCCGGCGATATCACTGCTTGGCCTTCGAGCGAGGCACCGTCGTCGAGCACCATCTGACCGAAGTGATTGAGGTCGCGAGCCGAGGTGAACAGAGCCTCGAAAGGAGTACCGTCCAGATATTCCATCCCCGGACGGGCGATCCAGCTGGTCTCACCCATATCCAACGGCCCAAGAAGCCATTCCTCGGTGAGCTCATCCAGGGATTGCCCGCTGGCGCGGACCAAGAGCGGCTTGAGGATGTGCCATGCCGGTCCCAACCCGTATTGCCACTGTTCCCCCGGTGTTCCTTCGCTCTGCAATCCATTGTCCAGGCCAGAGGTCATCGAGAGCAGATGGCGAATGGTGATCGCCTTCTCGTGATCGTCACCAGCGCGGGTCCATCCCGCCCCGAGGTGATCGATCACAAGATCGTCGAATTGCAGAACTCCCCGGTCGAGCGCAATTCCCACCATCACCGAAATGACACTCTTTTGCACGGATGCGACGTCTTGTCGCATCCGGTCATCAGCGGTCGGCTCGAACGGCAAGCCCAATGCCCCTTCCTCGATGGTCCCAATATGAGCCTGACCGTCGATCCCGTACCAGCCAGAACCCGCCAAGGGTCGATCGATCGCGGCGATCGTCTCACCCCGGATTTGCACATACAGCGCCGTGGTGGCCGTCTTGTCTGCCCATGCCTCGAGTTGCGCCGCAATTGCCATCGGCCGATGCTTGCATCGTTGGACTGACACGACAAACCCCGGATTCACACGACGCCTGAGTGCGGCCCAAGCACACCGGTGTCGACCTCGGCGATCTCCCCAGGGTGCGATGGGATCGTCATCGAGATCTACATCGGCAGGCTCGCTCAATTGCGCGGCTTATCATGACCATTGCCGTGCAACGGCCCGGGAGATGGCCGTGCAGCTGTTGTGTGTTGACACTGTGCGTGTCGACACTCAGCCAACCCAACTCTGCCAACCCAGAAACGGAGCTATCCATGCAAGACCCACTCGGTTACAAGGATGCGAATGTCGTGGTCACCGGAACAGCATCGGGGATGGGACGTGCAGCGGCCCAGATTCTCGTCGATCTCGGGGCAAACGTGACTGGCCTCGACATCAAGGAGACAGAGGTCGACATCGACAAGACCATTGAGGTCGATCTCCGCGACCCGGCCTCCATCGATTCTGCCGCTGAGCAGATCGCAGGTCCGATTGACTCCGTCTTCAGTTGCGCCGGTCTCCCCGGTCCGCCGTTCAGCGAACTCGACACGTTCCTCGTCAATTTCGTCGGCGCGCGGCACCTGATCGAAACGCTGCGTCCCAAAATCGTCCCGGGAGGGGCGGTTGGCTGCATCTCGTCGGCCGGAGCAGTCGGCTGGGAAAACCACAAGGAGATCATCCTCGAGCTCATCGGCAACGAGTCGTTCCCGGAAGCCAAGGCGTGGCTGGAAGCGAATGAGGACATCTGGGGCTGGAGTGGCTACCTATGGTCGAAGTACACCATCGACTTCTGGGTGGGCCATCGGGGCTTTGACTACATGTCGGACCACGGCATCCGCCTGAACTGCATCAACCCCGGCCCCACGGACACTGCCATGATGCCCGCCTTCCACGATCTCGCCGGCAAAGAACTCATCGAAACGGCGATCGGCCCGATCGGGCGGTACTCGACAGCCGAAGAACAGGCGTGGCCGCTCGTGATGCTCAACAGCCCCCGCATGAGTTATGTGTCAGGCGAGGTCTTGTGGACCGACGGCGGTTACTACGGCGCATTCCAGACCGGTCGCCAGGGCGCAGCCGGAGAATAGGGCTGCAACCCCGAAGACTGCGACCCGCCGGGGGCAGACGCGCAGGCCCATCGTCTATGTGCTCGAGAGTTCAGCCTTCGAGGGTTTCCTTCATCCGCCCGAGGGTCTGCTGCATGCCTTTGACCATGGTTGCCGACCGCCGGGCCACGGTTTCGTAGACAAACTTCTTCCATCCCTCCAGCGCCACGAAGCTGAAGGACTCTGTAACGGTTGTTGCGCCATCGCGTTCTTCGAGCTCGTAGCGCCACGTGGTGATCTCCCCGGCAAAGAACTCGAAGACCTTGGCGCGCTCGCACTCTGTGACCTCGGAGGTGGTAGTCCACTTCTTGAGCGTGACGGGGCCAAGCTTGGCGATGTTGTCACCCTCGAAGCTGGCTCCGACCCCAGGACCGGTTGCAGGCCCGACCCACCGTCCGCCGGTGCATTCCGGACTCCAGTCACCCATGCGGGTCACATCGGTGATGGCGTCGAACACCTTCACCGCCGAGCAATTGATGACGGTGCTCGCTGAACCTTCGACCATCTCCACGGTCTAGCCGGTTTCATGGGGATGCGCCGCCGAATCCGGGGATCAGGCGATGTTGACCGACATCATGAGTCCACCTATCGTCGGCCTTCATCGTGATCCATCGGTACTGCGTTGCGGCGCGATACCGATGTTGCTCTCGACCCACAATCGGGCAGCCGTCGGAGCCGTCCAACTCGCCGGGCAGGAGACCTGAACCATGGAATCACCAACTGGCCTCGGCCCAACCGGCGCCCGAGCCAACCGGGCCAAACACAGACTGGACGCCGGGGAGACGGTTGTGGTTGTCGCAGGGCATTCCCCGTCGGCGGACACGATCGACTTCATCGGTCCGCTCGGCTTCGATGGGTTCTGGCTGGAGGGAGAGCACGGTCCTGTGAGCTGGGATCGGATCGGCGACCTCACCCGAGCCTGCGACCTGTGGGGAATGAGCGCACTGCTGCGCGTCAGAACCCTCGACCCGACGCTGATCGTGCGGGGACTCTCACTCGGAGCCCACGGCATCGTGGTCCCCCAGGTCAACACCGCGCAAGAGGCGGAACAACTCGTCGAGGCGGCCAAGTTCTCCCCCATCGGCTCCCGCGGTGTCACCAGGGGCCGCCGGTCATACGGTCGCTCCGACTTCCTGGATTCCGACAATGACGAGACTCTCCTCGTCGTACAGCTCGAGTGCCCCGAGGCACTGGAGAATATCGAGGAGATCTCGGCGGTGGAACACCTTGACGTGGTCTTCATCGCTCCCAACGATCTGGCCCAGGCGATGGGCCACCAAGGTCAGGTCGATCACCCGTCGGTCGTGTCTGCCATCGACGAGAGCATCACCCGGATCGTTGCGGCCGGAGCAGCGGCCGGTACCTTGTGCACCGGCGCCAACCTCGAGCGGTTCACTTCATTGGGCGCCCGTTTCCTCTATACGACCTACGACGCCTGGATCCAACAGGGTGCCACCAAGTGGCTGCAACAACTCAACACTTCATTGCCCTCGTCAGGAGCAACACAATGAACCTCGACAAACTCCTTCCCACAACACTGGTGGGTAGTTACGCACAACCCGAATGGCTGATCGACAAGTCACGCCTGGGCGAGCGGCTCCCGGCACGTGTGCGCGCTGCCGAACTGTGGCGCGTGGACCCGGAATTCCTGGCCGAGGCCCAAGACGACGCCACCGCGCTGGCGCTGGCCGAACAGGAACGGGCGGGCCTCGACATCGTCACCGACGGTGAGGCTCGTCGGGAGAGTTATTCCAACCAGTTCGCGAACGCCCTCGACGGCGTCGATCTTGATCAGCCGGGCTCGGCGATCGATCGGACCGGCCGGGATGTCCCCGTACCCCGGGTGACCGGACCCATCACGCGGCGGGATCCGGTGGAATCACCCTATGTTCCGTTCCTGCTGGAGCACACCACGAAGCCGATCAAGATCACGCTTCCAGGCCCGTTCACGATGTCTCAACAGGCTCAGAACGATCACTACGCCAGCCGGGCCGACCTTGCCATGGCATATGCCGACGCGGTGAACACCGAAGTCCGCGAGCTGTTCGCCGCGGGTATCTCCGTGGTGCAACTCGATGAGCCCTACGTGCAGGCCCGGCCTGAAGCGGCCGTTGAGTACGCTGTGGAGGCAATCGACCGTGCGCTCGAAGGAGCCGGCGGGCCGACCGTGCTGCACGTGTGTTTCGGCTATGGCAAACACGTGGAGGACAAGCCGCAGGGGTATTCATTCCTGTCCGAACTCGATGTGTGTTCAGCAGATGAGATCTCCCTCGAAGTTGCCCAGCCTCGCCTGGATCTCGAAATGCTCGAACTCCTGCCCTCGAAGCGGATCGAAGTCGGCGTGCTCGATCTTCGCGATCCCGATGTGGAGACTCCTGAGATCGTGGCCGGGCGCATCCGGGCTGCGCTGAAACACATGGACAAGGAGCGGATGGTCGTGGCTCCGGACTGCGGAATGAAGTACCTCACGCGTGAAGTTGCCTACGCCAAGATGTGTGCCATGGTCGCCGGAGCGCAGATCGTGCGCGACGAAATCTCCTGATCCTCCGCCGGCCCTACCCCCGCTGAGTCAATCGCAGCCGCCCGCTTCGGCCGCGACTGATTCACTGGTGACGAAGCCGGACAGTGCGGAGTGAATGGGGACCCATCTCGAGGCGAATCGTCTGCCCATCGTGAATGACGTCTCCATCGGGCGTGACCTCGTCGAGTCGAACTGATTCGACATCCGTCACCTCGAAACCCAGCTCGACGGCGACTTCGAGGCTCTCGTCGGTTGGGTTGAGCAGGCGAAGGATGAGTCCCTCGTCATCATCAGCGGGCTTCAAAGCCGACAGCAGAATCCGGTCGTCATCGATCTCCAGAAGTGATGTCCCCGGATCCAGCAGTGGCTCCGGGCCGGCGATTACTCCGGTGAACCCGCAATTGACATCGAAAGCCTCCGCCAGGCCTGCGTCGGCCAGCAGCACGAACGGGGCCACGAATTCACCTTGAACCTGCGCACCAGGCGCCTCGATCGCGGGCCCAGCCGGAATGGGACGGGTCGGAAGGTCATAACGTGCCAGCCAACCCACAGACCGCACCAGCGTGAGGAATATGATTCCTTCCGGCGTGAGTTCTGCCTCCGGAAGTCCGGGAGCCACGACACACAGGCCATTGGCTGCAACCAGACCCTGCTGACAGAAAGTGTCCGGGGCCCGGTGCATCCATCCCGTGGCATCGAGCGGCTCCGTGGATCGTTCAACGACATCAAACGTCGTGCCAGCAGCACAGCTTTGTGTCGGCTCACCCGTGGGCAGAGCGACGCGCAGACGATGATCGAGCGCACGATTGTCAACTCGCACTTCCCCGCGCACGTGACGCACGCCGGGGCCGACCACGACATGAACGTCAACAGTCACATCAACAAGATCCTGGCTTCTGGTCTCCCTCGTGGAGTCGAGCGACTCAGGAATACTGAACACACGCTCGACCGTCAGGTGTTGCACACCACCCGGGTGGCGGACGCGGTTCACCGTGATCGATCGGGGAGCCAGGAATTCGGGGTTTCCGACTGGTTCGAAGTCGTAACTGTCGCCTCGATCACCGATGTCCTCCACCCCGAACAATCCCTCCCAGCGTTGCCCGCCCATCTCGACTGCAAGCGTTCCGGTGGACTCGACCTCGACCTGTATGCCATCGACGCCTATCTGCGCACCAGAATCGACTTCCTCCGGTACAGGCTCGCAAGCTTGCAGGCGGAATCGCCGGTAGCCGAAGGCCGGAATGTCGCTGGCCACGAACTCGACATCGAACACGCGCTGCCCGTCAAGCCAACGCAGCCGATTTGGGTCGCTGGACACGATCGTGCGCGCCGGCTCCCCATCGAGGACGAAACCCGTTTCCTCCAATCCAAGTTCGACGAGAGGATGAAGGCTCGGAACACCCACGCTGATGGGAAGCGCCGGATGTGCGTCCAGTGGCACCCGCACAACATCGGTTCGTGGTCGAGGGGTCGGGTTGAACACGGCAATGTACAAGTCATCCATGCCAGGCACGTCGCGGTCGACACTGCGACCGGCCAGACGCTCGAGTGACCGGCTGAGGGTTTCATCCGCGAGTCCCTCCGCGTCGTCATAACGCGCAGACATCCGCTCGTGTACCGGATCGATCGAGCAGCCACAGATCGAGTCATGCGCCTGATTGGCCAGCAGTGACCGCCAAGCGTGTCGCAACGCCGGACCTTCGCCCCGTAGTCCCACCGTCTCCCCCAGGGCCGCCCACGGTTCCGCCCATCGTTCCAACAACAATTCGCACGCACGGTTCCTGACCTTGAGGGGCATGCGAGCCGACCAGACTCCGGCCAGGAGGTTGGCCGTTCGTGCACCCACGAGTTCACCGGAGAACTCCGGCAGCTCCGACGGGCAATCGGCCACGGCATCATCGAGGAGGCTGCGCCGCACGTCGGTGCCCAGAATCGCTGAGAGCGACTTCACCACAGTCGCCACCTGTGGGTCGGGCCTCGTGTGATCGAATCCGTTCATCAGCAACACTGGCTTCTCTCCGGCCTCGGAAAGCTTGCGGGCCACCTCTGCGAGTGCGTTTGCCGCCTCGTCGGTATCCGCCGGAATGCGGGCGGAGTTGAAGTAGCCCTCAGTGAGATGAAGGGCGCGGACCGAACTGCCGTCGGGAGCGCGCCACCGCCATCGGGGACCGAGTTCATCCAACTCGTTGCCGTTCCCGCGCCAGTACACAAAACCGTCCAGCCCAAACCCAGTGAACAGCTGTGGAAGCTGAGCGGGATGACCAAATGAGTCCGGCAGATAAGCGACGGTCGAACCCGCCCCGAACCTGGCGACGTCGCGTCGACCCGCCAGGAGATTCCGCACCAGTGACTCGCCCGAGGGCAGCAGCGAGTCCGGCTGCACGAACCAGGGCCCGATCCCGAGTTGACCTTCTGCGATGCGCTCGCGTAGTTCGTCGGTTCGACTCTCACGCACGGCAAGGTAGTCATCGAGCAGGATTGTCTGTCCGTCGAGTACGAAGCGGTAATGCGGGTCTTCCCTTGCGAGGCGAAGCACCTCGTCCACGGCGTCCACCAGTCGGGCGCGGAAACCCTGCATGGTCCGGTACCACTCCCGGTCCCAGTGGAAGTGCGAAATGAAATGCACGGTCATCTCCTCTTTCTACTCCAGCGCCAGTCGAAACACCGGCCCAGCCGGAGCGGCCAGGCCTGTTAGTGCTGACGAGCCGTTGCCGGAGCTGGCGAGACGCTGCGGGAGACGAAAGAGGTCTCGCCGGAGACGAACCTGAACATCTCCAGGCTCCTACCGGCTGGGAGTCAGCGACTCGAGTTCGAACTCGCCGTTCTGGGTGAACGTGACGTCGCCGAGCGGTGATGGGGTATGGACCGTGATGTCACTCGTGACTCTCAACAGCATTCCATCCGTAACCGAATACCAGCGCTCGGTGCTCTCGGAGCCCGTCTGGTCCCCCGACAACGTTCGAAGGATTTGGTAGTGAAGCGCAGCAACGGTCTCGGAACCGATCTGGATCTCTTCGACACCCACGAACTCGTTCGTCCCCGCGGTGACCACCTCTGTGTCCCGCTCCTCATTGCGGCCGACACATGACTGCGACCATGTGTCGCCTGGTTCGGCGTCCGCGCGAATGGCCTCCCCGGGTGGATCACAGACGGCCGCGACCGTGTCGGCCGTGGTGAACGCCCCGAAGTCGAAGCTTTGCATCGAGGTTCCTCCGGTTTCCAGCAGCCGGTTGTCGTCGGGGCACAGATCCTGTTCCTGCCAGTGGTTGGTGTTGTATTCAACGCGCCAGGTCCAGCAGCCATCTTCGTCCTGGGTGACGGACGCCGGCATCGTGGGACCCCACTCCTGCGTCGTGTCGAGAAGCGACAGATTCTCCGATCCCGTCGCCAAGTAGGTGTAGACACCTGTACTCGGCTGCAGGAACTCGCCGTCGGCGCCACCGACTCCATCTCCCTCGCGAAATTGCTCCAGGAGATCCGAAGTGGAGGCTTCGTCTGCGCCTCGATTCGACCATCTGAATGCGAACACTGCGGCGCCGACAGCCAAGAGGACGGCGAGGCCGACGAGAACGTACCGCCACCGATGTCGGGGCGAGGCACCTTCGGAGCTGTCCGCGCCGGATATCGAAGTTTCCGGCGATTCGGGTGAGTCGGACATGGCCGTGGTCACATTAGCAAGTCGGTTCCGAGGTCGCGATCACGCCGACTTCGGATCGCGGAACCGGCGGGACACCAGGACCTGAGGAGAATCCCGATTCCGGGCCCACAGACCCCGCACCCGGCCGGGAAGACGAGATCGTGGTACACCTGACACGCGTGTCAGGTACGCTCCATGCATTCGCAACACCCAATTTGGCAGAGACCAGGGGGAAGCCCAGATGAACGTCGATGAAATGATCCTCGTGAGTGTGGACGATCACGTGATCGAACCGCCGGACATGTTCGCCAATCACCTTCCGGACAAGTACAAGTCCTCAGCCCCTCGTGTCATACGCAAGGACTCAGGCGCTGAGGTATGGAGCTACGAAGGCCAGGAGGTTCCGAACATCGGTCTGAACGCCGTGGCAGGACGGCCTCCGGAGGAATACGGAATCGAGCCGACGACGTTCGACGAGATGCGTCCGGGCTGCTTCCAGATCGCGGAGCGAATCGACGACATGAATGCAAACGGGATGCTCGGCTCCATGTGCTTCCCGTCGTTCCCGCAGTTCGCCGGCCAGCTATTCAGCCTGTCGAAGGACAAGGAAGTCGGCTTGGCCATGCTCCGCGCCTACAACGACTGGCACATCACCGAGTGGTGCGGTGGAGCTCCAGGACGCTTCATCCCCCTGAGCCTGCCCCCGATCTGGGATCCAGAACTCATGGCCGACGAGGTCAGGCGCGTCGCCAAGATGGGCTGCCACGCCGTGACGTTCTCGGAAAATCCCGAGAAGATGGGATTCCCGAGCCTTCACAATGAGCACTGGGATCCGTTCTGGGCAGCGTGCAGCGACGTGGGGACTGTGGTCTGCATGCACATCGGTTCGTCGTCCGAGCTCATCATCACATCGCTCGAGGCGCCCATCGACGTGCTGATCACCCTCATGCCCGTGAACCTCGTGCAGGCCGCGGCTGATCTGGTGTGGTCAGGAGTCCTCCCCCGCCATCCCGACCTGCGGATCGCACTCTCCGAAGGTGGCATCGGCTGGATCCCGTACTTCCTCGAACGGATCGACTACGTCTACTCACGCCACCACCGCTGGACCGGACAGAACTTCGGGTCCCGCCTGCCCAGCGACGTGTTCCGCGAGCAGATCGTGACCTGTTTCATCGACGACAAAGCCGGACTCGAGGCGCGCCACCATCTCAACGGCGACAACCTCTGTTGGGAATGTGACTATCCACACAGCGACTCGACCTGGCCCAACTCGCCGGACACCCTGAGCCTCTCCCTCGACCAAATCGGCGATGACGAGATCAACAAGATGACTCACGAGAACGCCATGCGAATCTTCTCCTACGACCCATTCGCCCACAGGCCTCGCGAGAAGTCCACCGTTGGAGCACTGCGTGCAGAAGCCGCTGACGTCGATGTGAGTCCGCGGAGCGTGATCGGCAATGTCCAGACTCCGTCGGAGCCTGTGCGGATCATTGACCTCGCCAACATTGTCCCGGGGAAGTGATTGCGGCTGCAGTTACACCAAGACCCGGTTACACCAAGACCCGGTTACACCAAGACCGGGTGTCGCCGATCCAGTTGACCTCGTGGATCAGCGGCTCATCTTGATGGCGCGATCCGCCAGGATGTTCTTCTGGATCTCGCTTGTTCCCGCACCAATCGACGTGTAGCGCTGGAATACGTACAGTCGGTTCCAGGCACCGTTTTCCACCGCGAACTCGCTCGGTTTCGCATACAGGGCATCCGGACCCAGGAGGTCCATGGCCAAGTCCGCGAGAGTCTGCGACAGGTGGCTCCACTGGAGCTTCGCAAGCGGAACCTCCGGCCACGGTTTCTGGTCCTTCAGAATCAGCGAAAGCGCCCGCAGATTGAGGAGTCGGGTGTACTCGATGCGAGTGTGCACGTCGGCAACCCGGGCGCGAATCAAGGTGTCGTCAAGTGCAGTGGGATTCACCGACCGCGCCAGCGCGATCATCGCGTCGAGATCGTGTTTCATGCCGATCGCCATTCCGGCCGTGCCGACCCGCTCCTTGCCAAGGGTTCCCATGGCAACCAGCCAGCCTTCGCCGTCTTCGCCCAAGCGGTACTCCGCCGGCACCCGGGCATCATTGAAGGTCACCTCACAGAAGGTCTCCTCTCCGGTGATGTCACGGATCGGCTGGATCTCGATGCCATCGATCTCCAAATCCACAATCAACGCAGTGATCCCCTCGTGCTTGCGACCGTCGGCGATCGCCTCGGGATCAGTCCGGACCAGGAAGAGGCCCCACTTCGCATGCTGCGCGCTGGATGTCCAGGTCTTCTGGCCATTGAGCACGTAGTGGTCGCCGTCGCGTATGGCCATCGTGCGTAGATTCGCGAGATCGCTGCCCGCCTCGGGTTCGGAGAAACCCTGGCACCAATGGTCATCCGCGTTGAGGATGTTGGGCACCCACTTCTGCTTCTGCTCCTCGGTTCCCCACCGGATGATCATTGGTCCGATCTGCCAGAGACCGTTGCTGTTGAACACCGCCGGGGTTCGCGCTCCCGCCATCTCTTCGCTGTAGATCATCGATTGGGCCGCCGTGGCCTCGCGGCCACCCCACTCCTCGGGCCACGTCACTGCGGCCCATCGGCCCTCGTTCAGCTTTCGTTGCCAAGCCTTTCGGCGGTTCATCGAGCCCAACATGCCCGAGGAGCCTTCGTCTTCCTGGCGCCACGCTTCGAGAAACGGCGGGAGGTTGGAGTCCAACCAGCCGCGGAGTTCATCTCTGAAGTCAAGCTCTTCTGGCGAAAAGGAGAAGTCCATGGATGCGGACTCTAGCCGCTCGGCCGAAAACATGACGCTCGTGTCAGGTACTGTTCCGGGTACTGGCCGTTTGCCCGACAGGCGGCACCGCCGAGCGGTCCGCCGGTGAGCGAACCATCGAAGAGAACGAACCACGAGCGTTAGGCAGCAGTGAGCACTGAACCCTTCCAAACCGTCGCTGAACTGGTTGAAGCCCGGGCGAACGACACGAACCCGGCCCTGAAGTTTGAGGGACGCGTCTGGACCTGGGCGGAGGTCGTCGCCGAATCACGTCGCCGCGCCGCCATGTTGGAGGAGTCCCGCGTCGACGGCCCCTTTCACATCGGCGTCTTGCTCGACAACGTTCCGGAGTATGTGTTTCTGCTCGCTGGGGCCGCCCTCGCCGGCGCGGTCGTGGTGGGAATCAATCCCACTCGCCGCGGCGGCGAACTCGCCAGGGACATCCGCCACACCGATTGCCAGCTCATCGTGACAGATTCCGAGCACCGCCCGCTGTTGGAGGATCTCGACCTCGGAGTCTCCCCCGAACGGATCTGGGAGTCCGATCAGCCGGATTGGGAATCATCTCTTCGTGATGCCTCGGGCGCAGACCCGGCTGAATCCCCTCGACCTGGCGACCTCTATCTGCTGCTCTTCACCTCAGGCTCCTCGGGCGCCCCCAAGGCCGTGCGAATGACCCAGGGGCGTGCGGCGAGGGCTGCCAACTCGATGCTCTGCACACAACACGATGTGCCCTACTGCGCGATGCCGCTGTTTCACGGCAACGCCCTCAACGCCAACCTCTTCCCGGCGTTGTCATCCGGAGCCACCATCGCACTGCGCCGCAGATTCTCCGCGTCGAGCTTTCTCGACGACGTGCGTGAACACGGCGGCACCTACTTCAGCTCGATCGGACGTGTGCTCAACTACATCCTTGCGACCCCCGAGAGACCCGACGACGCAGACAATCCCCTGAAGTTCGTGCTCGGACCCGAGTCTTCCGCTGCGGACATGATCGAGTTCGAGCGACGTTTCGGGTGCCCCGTTTTCTCCGGATACGGGTCGAGTGAGAACGCCATCATCCTCACACCGGCTCCAAACGTTTCGAAGAGCGCTCTGGGAGTGGCCCTGGAGGACCAGGACATTGCCGTGGTCAACGCAGACACGGAAGCCGAATGCCCTCCGGCGCGATTCGACGCCGACGGCCGACTGACCAACGCTTCCGAAGCTATTGGTGAACTCGTCGGACGCAACGTGGCGGACAACTTCGAGGGCTACTACAACAACGAAGATGCAGCAGCGGAACGCATGCGAAACGGTTGGTACTGGTCGGGCGACCTGGCCTATCGCGACACCGACGGGGTCTTCTGGTTCGCCGGGCGAACTGCCGACTGGATCCGCGTGGACGGCGAGAACTTTTCGTCTGCACCAATCGAACGAATCCTCGCTCGATTCCCCGGTATCGAAGGCATCGCCGTGTACGGAGTGCCCGATGAGCGCAATGCGGAGGATCAGGTCATGGCCTGTATCGAACCAAGCAGATCGGTCGAGTTCGATCCCGCTTCGTTCGAGACATTCCTCGGCGACCAGGCAGATCTCGGCACCAAGTGGGCTCCCCGTTTCATACGCGTGATGTCGTCTCTGCCCACCACCGGAACGAACAAGATCGACAAGAAGCCTTTGCGTGCCGATGCGTGGTCCACCGATGACGACGTCTGGTGGCGTGCTGACCCGAGAAGGTCCGGGTATCGACTGCTGACCGACGCTGAAACGGCAGACATCAACCGAACGGTGGAAGCTAGCGGCCACGTCAGGAACCCCTGAGCGGGCACCTGACCCTCAACCACGCGGCATCCCGAGCGCATGGTGGGCCACGATGTCGCGCTGGATGTCAGAGGTTCCGCCCGCGATCGTGCCGGCGAGCGCACGCTGGAAATCCAGTCCCCAGTCCCGACCGGCCATGACTTCTCCGGTTG
The DNA here is from genome assembly GCA_020027475.1 of Microthrixaceae bacterium. Lineage (GTDB taxonomy): Bacteria > Actinomycetota > Acidimicrobiia > Acidimicrobiales > Microtrichaceae > JAHRAZ01. The sequence continues at coordinate 375 of JAHRAZ010000054.1, read as the reverse complement.
TCGCCGGTGACCCGCCGATCATGCATCCAAGTTCCAGCAACTCCGTGTAGAGCTCCGATGTGGCCAGCTTCAGAACGAGCTGACGCCGAGGATCACCGGTCAGACTCGCGAGTCCCAGTGACCGGAGGGCGAAAACCCGCTCATAGGCCTTCGCCAACCACTCGCGTACCAGTGCGTCGCCGGAGCCTCCCGTCTGCTGCGCGAGCCTGATCAAGTCGGACACGACCCGTTCAAGGCGCGCAACCGCCTCGACCCACATCGTCGCTCGCTCGTGGCCCAGCGCTCCCATGGTGACCACCCAGCCACCGTTCAGCTCGCCCAGCAGAGCCGAGCGCGGAACTTCCACACCGTCGAAGAAGACCTCGGCGAACTCGG
>JAHRAZ010000023.1 GCA_020027475.1 Microthrixaceae bacterium | reverse complement strand
GGCTCCAGCCAAGAAGGCTCCAGCCAAGAAGGCACCGGCCAAGAAGGCACCGGCCAAGAAGGCACCGGCCAAGAAGGCACCGGCCAAGAAGGCACCGGCCAAGAAGGCTCCAGCCAAGAAGGCACCGGCCAAGAAGGCACCGGCCAAGAAGGCACCGGCCAAGAAGGCACCGGCCAAGAAGGCACCAGCCAAGAAGAAGAGGCTGAACAAGTCGCCATATGACGCCACATTCCTGAAGTCCCAGGAGACGGCTCTCAAAGATGAGCGGGCCACGTTCTCCGGTCAGGCCAAGTCGCTGCTGGAAGAGGCTGATTCCCTGACCCGGGACCGCGAACCCGGCGATGTCCAGTTCGATGACGAGTCGGGTGAAGGAGATACCCTCGCGGTGGAACGGGACATGCGGTTGTCTCGTGCGGCTCAGGCCAGTGACACAATCGATGAGATCGATGCGGCGCTCGGCCGCATCAAGAAGGGTGTGTACGGGATCTGCGAATACTCCGGTGAGCCGATCCCGAAGGAACGCCTCAAGGCGATACCGTGGGCGCGCGAACGTGTCGAGCACAAGACCCGCAGCTTCCGCTGAATCCCCGGGTGCCGCCTGCTCGAAGACCATGATCTCGAAGACCATGACCCAGACCGGCAATGGCAGATGGAAAGACAGTGCCGAGAAAGGCAGTGCAATGGGCTCCACACCGGACTCGGATTCGAAGGACCCCCGGCGCAGTGACACATTCGAGTCGGCGAGCATCGCCGATCCGGACTCCAGCAACGCTGATTCCCCCGTCACAGGTTGGTGGTGGTTCCTTGGGGCCGCGGCCGGTGCAGTTCTGCTTCTGGACCAGTTGACCAAGACCTGGGCCGTCCGGAAACTGGCGTGGCCTCCATTGGGAGACGGCGAAGTGATCGAGCTCGTTGGATCCCTGCGTCTTCGCTACGCCGAGAACACGGGCATGGCATTCTCGCGTGGGTCCGGAGCCGGGCCGTGGATAGCCCTGCTGGCGGTCGGCATCTCGATTGTGCTCGTGGTATTCGCTTCGAAGGCAACTTCGCGCACCCAGGTGATCCTGATGGGCGTAGTCATAGGTGGAGCCCTCGGCAACATCTTGGACCGTGCTTTCCGGGGCAACTCAAGCGGAGAGGGCGGCCTCATGAGCGGTGCCGTCGTGGACTTCGTGGACGTTGGATGGTGGCCGGTGTTCAACGTTGCCGATGCGGCGATCGTTTGCGGCGGCATTGCGCTGGTCCTGTTCGGACTCCGGGAACCGTCCGGCAAGAGCCATGGCGAATCACCTGGCGAAGACCAGGGCGAACCGGAAATCGATCCAACCCGGGCATGAGCGAGACTTCCGATGTTGTTCCTGCCGCTCTCGACGGCGAACGGGTGGATCGAGTTGTTTCGCTGATCGCGGACTGTTCCCGGGCTGATTCATCGCGGCTGATCAAGGATGGGGATGTCCGCCTGAACGGGGAAGCGGTGAGGAAGCCCAGTGATCGGGTCAGCGAGGGGGATCTGGTGGAATTGGCCCGCACGCCTGTGCGCGAGATCCCGGTGCCGGAGGCCGACCACTCGGTCGAGTTGTCGGTGATTCATTCCGATCAAGACATCGTGGTTCTCGACAAATTCGCGGGCCAGGTGGTTCACCCCGGACACGGTCAGCCCACAGGCACCGTCGTCAACGGCCTTCTTGCCCGATATCCGGAAATGGCTTCCGTTGGCGCCGTGGAGCGGCCCGGAATCGTCCACCGACTGGACAAGGGCACCACCGGCTTGCTCGTGGCGGCCAGAACTGCCGAGGCCCACGAAGTGCTGGTGGGAGCACTGTCATCTCATTCGATCGACCGCGTCTATCGAGCGATCGTCTGGGGTCATCCCAGCCACAGGAACGGAATCATCGATGCTCCGATCGGACGCTCGAAACGGGATCCCCTGCGCATGACGGTTGCAATGGACGGCCGGGAGGCGAGGACGTCCTATGAAGTACTGGAAGAATTCGATGAGCCGGTTGTCGCATCGCTGGTGTCCGCTGAACTGGAAACCGGCCGAACTCACCAGATTCGCGTTCACATGGCATCCATCGGCCACCAGATTGTCGGCGACACCACCTACGGGGGCGCCAGGCAGACTTTCGAGGTCGGGCGTCCCATGCTCCATGCGGCTGCCCTGCGCTTCGTCCATCCGACAACGGGGGAGTGGATGGAGTTCGTTGCTCCAGATCCGCCGGACTTCGCCGCCGCACTTCAGCGGCTCAGTTGATCTCTTCCTGGCCCGGCCAGAGCTGTTCTCCGGCGGTCATCTCACTAAGGTCGAGCAGTGTGAAATTGGCCAGAAGTTCGCGCATCACGTCTCCGGCGTTCGCCCAGATCGCCAGCAGCACACACTGACCTTCGTGGTCACACGCACCATCGGTGTGAGGTTGACCAAAGTCCCCGGCCTGTATCGGTCCGTCAACAGCCGACACAATCTGCGCCAGATTGATGTTCTGTGGTGCTTTGGCGAGCGTGTAGCCCCCGCCCACACCACGCTTGGATTTCACGAGTCCGGCACCCTTGAGTGCCAGCAGAATCTGTTCCAGATAGGGCTGCGGCAACGCGGTGCGTTCGGCGATGTCGCGCACGGACGTTGGTCCGTCCTCGTCATGCAATGCCAATGAAAGCAGGGCACGACTCGCATAGTCACCACGTGTGGACACCTTCACGGGCTCAATCGTAGGCAATCCGAGCTTCAAGGGGATTGTCCTCGCCCAAAGAAACGCGAACCGGATCGGGCGGGTATTGCTGACTGAGCGCCGTCGGGTGGATAGCGTGAAGGGCAGTGAACAACGATCTGGTTCTTCCCGACTACGGAGGACCCTGCACCACAAACGTGATGAGGCCGCTGGTGGTGGATCCGGATCATCTGCCGGACTGGTTTCCTTGCTCTCTCGAAGGTGTGGATCAGGTCGTGTTGCTGGTCCTCGATGGGCTGGGTTGGAATCAGTTGCAGGACCGTTTGGGGATGCTGTCGGGTCTGCCTCGCATGGCGGCATCGCGGATCACCACCGTTGCTCCCACCACCACCGCCACTGCCCTCACGTCCATCTCCACGGGACTCCCCCCGGGTGAACACGGGCTCATCGGTTACCGGATGCTGATGGATGACAGTCAGGTCCTCAACGTGTTGCGTTGGGGGACTCCGCGGGGTGACGCGCGCGAAACCTATCCGCCGGAGTCAGTGCAGACGGAAGTGGCCTTTGAAGCTCAGCGACCGCCGATCGTTGTTCGGGCGGAATTTCGTGACAGCGGTTTCAGCAGAGCTCATCTGGGGAGTTGCCGCCATGTTCCCTACCGAATGCCATCCACCATGGTGTCGGAGATCCTGCGCCAACTCGACCTTGGTGAACCCTTCGTATACGCGTATTACGACGGAATAGACAAGGTTTCCCACGAATACGGCCTGCACGAGGTGTTCGACGCGGAGATGATTTTCATTGACCGAATGGTTGAATACCTCGTGGACAGTCTTCCCCGGGGTGCTGCGTTGGTGATCACCGCAGATCACGGTCAAGTGGACTGCGGTGACAACGTGATCCAGCCGGCACCGGAGGTGATGAGCCACGTCGTGGCCCAATCCGGTGAGGGTCGATTCAGATGGCTCCACGCGGCACCCGGGGCAGAGTCGTCACTGCTGGCGGCTGCCACCGAGTTCCATGGGGATGTCGCCTGGGTGGTCTCGGCAGAAAAGATGATCGACGAGGAATGGTTCGGTCCGGCGGTGAAACCTGCCGCTGCCGCCCGTCTTGGCGATGTGGCGCTCGTTTGTTCCGAACCAGTGGCATTCGAGGATCCGGCCGACACCGGACCCTTCCAACTCATTGGCCGGCACGGATCCATGACGGCCGATGAGGTGTACGTGCCGCTCCTGATCGCCCGCAACATCTGAAATCCACCAACTTCGGAAGCATTCGTTGCAGTTGCGTGATGTGGGGGACATCCGGCCGCGGATTTCGCGCGATACTCGCTAATGACACCGTTGTGATCCCGTGGGAGGCGTTTGGTGCCTGATTCGTTCGTACATCTGCATCAACACACCGAGTATTCAATGCTCGACGGGGCCGCGCGCATCGGCGATGCCGTGGCATCGGCCCGCCGCGACGGCCAACCGGCGATGGGCATCACCGACCACGGAAACATGTACGGGGTCCTTCCGTTCTACAAGAAGTGCCGAGACCAGGGTGTCAAGCCGATCATCGGCACTGAGGCCTACATGGCTCACGACACCCGTTCCGAGCGGCCGTCGCGAAGGGGCCGCGACGACGACACCGGAGGCGAGACGGAGGGTGGTCGCAAGCTCTATTATCACCTGACCCTTCTGGCGGAGAACAACGTCGGATACAAGAACCTGATCCAACTGGCGAGTCGGGCGTTCATGGAGGGCTATTACTACAAACCCCGGGTGGACTGGGAGCTTCTGGAAGAACATTCCGAGGGAGTGATCGCAACCACGGGTTGTCTCGGGGGACACGTTCTGCAGTCGCTGATGAACGAAGGTTTCGACGCCGCGCTGAGAAAAGCAGCCCGTCTTCAGGACATTTTCGGCCGGGACAATCTGTTTGTGGAGATCCAGGATCACGGAATTCCCGAACAGCACACCACCAATCCCCAGCTGCTCGAGATCGCGAGGAAGATCAGGGCGCCTCTGGTGGCCACCAACGACAGCCACTACGTCTCCCAGGGCGACGCACTGTCACACGATGCCCTGCTCTGTGTGCAGACCGGTGCGTTGATGTCGGATCCGGATCGCTTCAAGTTCCACGGAGATCAGCACTACCTCAAAACCGCGGCGGAGATGCGGCGTTTGTTCAGCGGCGCTGAATCAGCCTGTGACAACACGCTCTGGATAGCAGAACGCTGCGATGTCGAGATCGAGTTCGGCAAGCCTCAACTCCCAGACTTTCCGCTTCCGGACCAATTCACCTCGGACGCGGAGTACCTCGAACATCTCACATTTGTCGGAGCGCGGAAGCGTTGGGGCGAGAAGCTTCCCGATGAGGCTGTGGAGCGGCTGGCTTATGAACTGAGCGTGATCGGAGACATGGGTTTCAGCTCGTACTTCGTGATCACATGGGACCTGATCCGCCATGCCCGCAAGGAGGGTATACGGGTCGGACCCGGACGCGGCTCGGCTGCCGGTTGCGCGGTTTCCTACTGCCTGGAGATCACCGACCTCGACCCGATCAAGTACGACCTGCTGTTCGAACGATTCCTCAACAAATCCCGGCAGTCCATGCCCGACATCGACATGGACTTCGACTCGCGGTACCGCGACGAGATGATTCGTTATGCAGCGGAGCGCTATGGCAGGGACCGAGTTGCGCAGATCGTGACGTTCTCAACCATCAAGGCCAAAGCCGCCATCAGGGACTCGGCGCGGGTCCTCGGCAAGGAATACTCGGTTGGAGACCGCATCTCCAAGGCTGTCCCGGATCCAATCATGGGTCGCGACACTCCTCTGTGGGCCTGCCTGGCCGAAGAAGAGAAGTATGCCGATGGGTACAAGATGGCCGGTGACCTGAGGGACATGTACGCCGCCGACAGTGATGCCCAAGAAGTGATCGACCTTGCCCGGGGTCTCGAGGGTCTGCGTCGACAGGACGGGATTCACGCCGCGGCGGTTGTGATCACCAAGGAACCTCTCACCGAATACCTCCCGATCCAGCGGAAACCGTCGGCGGGCATGGATCCGGCGGATGCTCCGGTGGTGACCCAGTACGAGATGAACGGAGTCGAGGAACTCGGGCTCCTCAAGATGGACTTCCTCGGTCTGCGGAACCTGGATGTCATCACCGACGCCCTGGAATTGATCAAGGACATCCGTGGGATCTCCGTGGACATCGACCGGGTGGACCTCCGCGATGTTCTCACCTACGAACTCCTCCAACGGGCGGACACGATCGGAGTGTTCCAGTTGGAGGGGACCCAGATGCGGGCTCTGATGAAATCGTTGGCACCGACGGACTTCGACGATGTGGCCGCATTGGTGGCCCTCTATCGGCCGGGGCCGATGGCGGCCAACATGCACACCGACTACGCCGACCGCAAGAACGGTCGTCAGGAAATCGAATACCTTCATCCTGACGCCAAGGAGATACTTGCCGACACCTACGGCCTCTGCATTTACCAGGAAGGGATCATGCGTATCGCGCAGAAGTTCGCGGGATACTCATTGGCCGAGGCCGACAACCTGCGCAAGGCTTGTGGCAAGAAGGACAAGGAACTGATCGCAAAGGAACGGGTCAAGTTCATCGAGGGTTGCGACACCCGGGGTTACGGAACGGATCTCGGTGAGGAGTGGTTCGCCATCATCGAACCGTTCGCCGACTATGCGTTCAACAAGTCCCACTCCTATGGCTACGGCTTGGTGTCGTACCAAACCGCATATCTGAAGGCGAACTACCCGGCGGAGTACCTTTCGGCACTGCTGACGTCGGTGAAGACGAAACTCGAAAAGGCGGCGGTCTACCTTGCCGAGTGCCGCTCGATGGGGATCGAGGTTGTGGTCCCCGACGTGAATTACTCGCGATCGGACTTCTTCCCCGATTCAACCGACACGGATCACCCACGAATCCTGTTCGGACTCTCTGCGGTGCGAAACGTGGGTGAAGGGCTGGTGAGTCTGATCCTGGAAGAACGCGAGGCGGCGGGCCCGTTCACGGACTTCTATGACTTCTGCGGCAGGGTGGACACCCAGGTGCTCCACAAGCGAACTGTGGAGTCCCTGATCAAGGCCGGCGCGTTCGACTCGGTTGGTCATCCTCGCAAGGGTCTCCTTCAGGTCTTCGAGCAGATCATCGACTCCTATGTGGCACGCCGCAAGGAGCATGACATGGGAGTGATGTCACTGTTCGGACAGGGAGATGAGGGCCCGACCTTTGATGATCGAGTGGAGATACCCGACGTCGAGTTCGCCAAGACGCAACGTTTGCACAACGAGCGCGAGATGCTCGGCCTGTACGTGTCGGATCATCCCATGATGGGGTTGGAATCCGTCATCGGCCGCAAGGCGGATTGCACGGTATCGGAGGTCTTCGACCGGGAGAACGGATCCCGCGTTGCTGTGGGTGGAGTCATCACCGGGCTGCAGAAGAAGTGGACCCGCAAGGGTGACCTGATGGCGGTTCTGACCTTGGAGGATCTGGATCAGTCCATCGAGGTGATGGTGTTCCCCAAAACGATGAGCTTGGTCGGACACATGCTCGAGGACCAGACCGTGGTAATACTCAATGGCCGCATAGACACCCGGGACGACACACCGAAGCTCATCGCCGTGGACCTCGAACTCGTTGACCTGGAAGTGGAGGATGATCCGCCGCTTCGGCTGAAATTCCCCACTCATCGCCTCGATGACAACACGATCGGTCAGATGAAGTCGCTGTTCTCGGAGTTTCCGGGCCAGTCGGAGGTGCACATTCTTCTCGACGAGGGACAGATACTGCGACTCAACGACGATACGCGGGTCAACGTCTCGGGAGGTCTGGTCGGCGAACTCAAGGTACTGCTGGGGGCATCGGCTGTCGTGCGCTGACCCAGCACCTCCGCCGACGTTCCCCTGATATCGCTCGCAGAGGGTAATTCTGCTCAGTTTGCGCAGGAAGCCCCTTTTGGACTGGACTGGAAGGACCGTTTTACTGTCTCATTCACCGTTTCAGGGGATCAACATGGCGCTGCAGATCAACACCAGTGACTGCACTTCTCTCGGCGATGCCGAGCTGGCCGAAATGGCCGATCTGTGCACCGATGGCGGGATTCCGCATGAGATCGGTGAGTTGTCCAAACAGGCAGAGGCATGGGTGCTCGTCACCCGGGTCCGCGAGGGCAATCACCTGCGCGGATTCTCATTTGCCACATTGGAACGCATCGGTGGCACACCGTGTGTGCTCATCGGCATGGCTTCTGTGAAACGGAACTCCAAGCGATCCACCGTGATGCGGGCGATCGTGGCCGACAATTTCCGCCGTGCACTGATGGCGTTCCCCGACGAGGATGTCCTCCTCGGCACACGTGTTTGCTCTCCCGGCGGGTTCGAGGCCTACAAGGCGCTTGTAGACGTTGTCCCCCGCCCGGGTTTCAAGGCGAGCGGCGAGGAAAGGGCTTGGGGGAGACGGCTCGCCAAACGTTTCGGTGTTTCTGCGTCCTCCTATGACGACAGGGCGTTTGCGGTCAAGGGCGATGGCGGACTGCCGCTGGTGTTCGATCACCTGCCGGCCAAGGAAGGACAGTTCGAAGACCTCGGAGTCCTGTTCGAAGGCATGACGGGCCGCGATGGGGATTGTCTTGTGGCGTTCGGCTGGATCATGGCCGAGAATCTCGTCAAGTACGGCTGACCGGCCCAGTCGGCGTGACCGGCCGCGAATGGTCGTCATGATTGCTCTGAACACCCGGGATCCGTCCGGATGACCCCGCAGCGACGGGACCTTCGCCAACTTCTGGCCAATCGCGCGATGTGCCGGGACTTCACCGATACTGCTGTGTCGGAGTCGGCTCTCTCCGACGTGCTCACAGCCGCCATGGGCGCTCCCGCTGCCGGAAACACCCGGGCGTTGGACTTGGTGGTGCTTCAAGGGGAGTCGGAAACCTCGCAGTACTGGGACGTTTCACTGCCTGAGCCGAAACGATCAACGTTCCCGTGGCCGGGTCTGCTCAATGCTCAGGTTCTCGTGTTGGGGTACGTGGAGCCTGATGCCTACCGGCGCCGATATGCCGAGAGCGACAAGGCGCACACCCGATTGGGCGGCGACGAGGCGCAGTGGCCTGTGCCCTACTGGTGGGTGGACGGAGGCGCAGCCCTGATGTCGATGCTTGTTGCCGCCGAGAACGCCGAGCTTGGTGCGCTGCTTTTCGGGCAGTTCGAACACGAGCCTGCTCTCGCACGCCGATTCGGGGTGCCCCGAGGCCACCGGACCCTGGGCACGGTTGCGCTGGGGCACCCGGCTCCTGGCGATCGAAGTGTCTCGTACTCGGGTGAGCGTGGTCGGCCGACATTGGCTGATCGCCTCCACCGCGGCCGCTGGTGACTCCGCGGGAATCCAGTGGGTTCCCGGTTCCGAGCTGTCCGGATTCACGACCAATTCGACTCCGACGCCAGCGCCGGTCGGATAGGTTGAAGCCGATGAACTCCGATCATGGGATGGGCTGAGCACCATGCAGAACATGTGGTCCTGGTTGGCCGTAAATCTGGGAAGGAAGGCGGGGCTTGTCACCACGATCGGCCTGTTGCTGACGGTCGCACTCGGTTATGGCATCACCAACCTTGATTTCGCCACTGGACAAGACAGCTATCTGAATTCCGGCGACCAGGTCTTCAAGGACAATGTGACCTACCAGGACCTCTTCGGTGGTCAGGCGATGCTGTCGGTGATCTCGATGGACGACGATCACTTCGTCGATGAACTCTTCACCTCCGAAGGTATTGCCACGTTCGACGAAGTTGGCGACACTCTGCGTGCCGACGACGGTGTGCTGAATGTGATCGACCCTGTGGCGGCGGTCCAGCTCGCACACAATCTCGTCACTTCCGAAGACGGAAATCCATTCAATGCGGTCGCCACACAGGCGCTGCAGCATGCCGCTGAGGTGGCAGTCGAGGAAGGCGATGAAGCAAGTGCTGCTGCACGTGAAGCCAACCTCGCCAAGGCCGCCGATGAGCTCTTGTCCGCCGGCGCCGACGGGCAGGAGTTGACGAATCCCGAATGGGTGCGTTTCCTGCTCTATGAAGAGCAGTTTCCCGAGGGTGGCGGAGTTATTCGCAAATCGTTGAGGCCGTTCTTCTCGGATGACTCACATGCACTGTCGCTGGTTCGCCTGCAAGGCAACCAGTCGATCGAAGAAGAAGGTTCAACGGCCGACCTCGTGGTGGCCCAGTCCGAGAAGCTGACCTTTCCGAACTCCACAACGACCACCACCGGTGCTCCAGTGCTCCTGCAGGACATCAACGACTATCTCCGCGGTGGGATGCTCACTTTGGGCGGTGCGGCATTGCTGGCGATGGCGGTCATCCTGATTCTCTTCTTCAGGTTCCGCTGGAGGCTTCTGCCGTTGGCTGTGGTGACAGTCGGTGTGATCTGGGCGTTCGGCATGGTCGGTTACATCGGTGTCCCGCTCACTCTGGTGACCATCGCCGCGCTGCCGGTGATGTTGGGCGTCGGCATTGACTACGCGGTCCAGATGCAATCCCGAATTGAGGAGGAGGTGATCATCGATCGAACCCCTCACCCGATTCAGGAGGCCGCAAGGCAGTTGGGTAACCCGCTGCTGGTGGTCACCGCTAACTCGGTCCTCGCGTTTCTGGCGATTCTCGCAGCGAAGACCCCGATGATCCGTCAGTTCGGACTGCTTCTGGCCATCGGAATCGTGGCCATCTGCATTTCGTCGATCGTGAATCCACTCGCGATTCTGGGCATGCGCGAGTACCGCTCACCCACAAAGGGCAAGTCATGGGTGGACGGCCCGATGGCGACGTTCGTCAACAAACTCGGCAGCCTGCCTTCGGCCCTCGGAGCGTTCCTGCTTGTGGGTGCGCTGGCGGTGTTCGCTCTCGGGGCCTTTTACGACAGTGAACTCGAGATCCAGACCGACCCTGTCCGCTGGGTGAATCAGGACACCCAGATCATCGAGGACCTCCACACCCTTGATGAGGAGATCGGTGGAGCGAACGAGATGGGCGTCTATGTGGTCGACACGGAGGGTGACTCGCTCTTCACGGACGAATCCGTGGAATACGTCGACCGCGTGACCAATGAAACGCTGGCCGAATACGACCAGCGACTGCTCGTCGGTTCGTCGATCATCGCTGCCGTTTCCGATCTCACCGATGTGGAAGGTGCTGAACACGTCGCACCGCTCGGGGACCACATCGATCAAGCCTGGAACGTGGCTCCCGAGGACATTCAGGTCTCAACCATGTCAGCGGATGCTGACGCGATGAATGTGATCTTTCTCGCAGCCAAGGGTTCCCTCGAGGACAGGGCCCCGATCGTTGATGACATCAACGGTCGCACTGATCAGCCCGAGGATGTCCGCATCACCCCTTCGGGGTTGGCAGTGGTAGGGGTCGGACTGCTCGAGAACCTCACCGACGGTCGGGTGTTCCTGACCTACCTTGCCCTTGCCCTGGTGTTCGTCTGGCTGACGATTGCATTCCGTTCAGTTGTTCGATCGGGGCTCGCGATGGTGCCTGTGATGATCGCGGTGGGGGTGGCATCGCTGGTGGCCTACTTCGGTGGATTCAAGCTCAGCCCGATGACCGCTGTGGGCGGACCACTGGTGGTGGCGGTCTGTACGGAGTTCACCACGCTGATCCTCTACAGATATCTGGAAGAACGCAGAAGAGGTCTGGAACCGCGCGCTGCGATGGACATGGCAGGCGCGCGAACCGGCCGAGCCTTCGTGGTTTCGGCCTTGACCACCTTGGCCGGTGTTGCCGTGATCGCACTGTCGTCGCTGCCGCTCCTGCGTGACTTCGGCATAACGGTTGCCTTGAACGTCACCGTGGCACTGTTGTCGGCCTTGATCATTCTTCCTCCCATAGTGATATGGGCCGACAAGCGAAATTGGGTGTCGAAGGGAATGATGGAGCGCAAGGAAGTGCCCTACATCAAAACCCCGGATTACGTCGGGCCTCCGCAACAGGAGAGCTGAGGCCCCTTCTCCGACAGGCGTTCGTCACACCCTGTCCATCGCTGCGGCGAGACTTGCAGGGTCCCCGACCGGGGCCTCACAAGTGAGGTTGCGGCACACCCATGCCAGCCCCGGCGCGTCGCGACCCTGCCACAGGGATCCTGTCCCACGTTCATTCCACGCCAGGACGGTGCTGGGAGTGAACCGTTGCTGGATGACGGCTGCCATTGGCTGACCACCCGTGGTGACAACTTCGGTGGCGCCCACGGCGCTCAGGTGCATGGCGGCCAGGAGCCGTCCGAATCCAAGTGGGGCCTTTGCCGCGAGATGCCCCAGGCGCGCAATGATCGAACGAGCCGGATCACCGAGCGTGGAGTCTGCGGTGAGGGCTTCGAGCTGAAGAAATGACAATGCTGCAGTGCTGGTGGCGGCAGCGGTGGCGTTGTCCGTGAACTCCCTGGGTCTCACCAGCAGCTCCTCGGCGTCCGAGCCGGTGGTGAACATTCCTCCTTCAGGGTCCCAGAACAGATCGATGATGTCCCTGGCCGTTCGCAACGCTTCGCTGAGCCAGTGTTGTTTGCCAGTGGCGAAATACAGCTCGGTGAACGCTTCGACCAGGGATGCGTAGTCAGCGGAGTACGCAAGGTGCTGGGCGCGGCCGTCGGTTGTATGCGGGTCGGGATTGCGGTCTTGCCACGATCTCAGCCATCGGCCGTCACCGGTGCGGAGGTTTGCGAGCAAGAAGTCGGCTGTCCGCTCGGATTCTGCGATCCAGTCAGCACGATCCAGTGCCGCTCCGGCCGCTGCGGTGGCGGAAATCCACAGGGCATTCCACTCCGTTAGCACCTTGTCATCGAGTCCGGGGCGAGGTCGCCTGTTGCGATAGTCCCCGAGCGCGGCTCGTGCCGGCTCGAGATGTTGCGGGCATGTGTATTCTGATCGGTGCCTCGCCCGGTTCAGAATCCATCGGCCTTCGAAGTTGGGCTCACCCACGACCCCCCAGTGTTGAAGCACTTCGTCGATCTGCTCCGCAATGCCCGCGTCGCCAAGGGCCACCTCGATCTCTGCGGGTGTGAAGGTGTAGAAGAGTCCCTCCTCGGCGTGATCGGAGGAGATATCGGCAAGGCTGTCGGCATCTTCGGCGCTGTAGCGTCCCCCATCCGGATGAGAGAGGTCCCTCAGCACGTACTCGATTGTCCTGGTGGTGACGTCGGCGTATCCCGGTTCACCCGTGAGCAGGTGGGCGTCGAGATAAACCCGGGTGAGCAGCGCATTGTCATAGAGCATCTTCTCGAAGTGTGGAACCAGCCATTGCCTGTCCACGGAGTACCGACTGAAGCCGCCTCCGATGTGATCCATCATCCCGCCGGCGGCCATCGCATCCAGGGTTGTGGTCACCGCCTTCAGAGATTCGGAATCGCCATCCAGTTGGTACTGCCGCATCAGGAGTCCGAGGGAATGGGTCTGCGGGAACTTCGGGGCGGCTCCGAATCCACCCCACTGCGGGTCATGCTGTTCGAGCAGTGTCTGAGTGGCAGCAGCGAGGTATGCCTCGGGGATGTCGGGGTTCGGGGATCCATCGCCGGATCCAGTGGGCAAAGCTGCGCTGATGGCCTCGGTCAGCTGGTCAGCCTGCTCCAGGAGTTCACCTCGGCGGTTGGTCCAGGCTTCGTGGACCGCCTCCATGAGGTCGGAGAATCCGGGCATTCCACCCCTTGCGGTCGGGGGGAAGTACGTGCCGGCGAAGAAAGGTCTTCCCTGGTCATCCATGAAGACCGTCATCGGCCAGCCACCACGGCCGGTCATGGCCTGAGTTGCCTCCATGTAGATCGAGTCCACGTCGGGGCGCTCCTCGCGGTCCACCTTCACCGGAACGAACCACTGGTTCATGAGCGCGGCAACGTCGGGGTTCTCGAATGATTCGTGGGCCATCACGTGGCACCAGTGACAAGCCGAATAGCCCACGCTCAGCAGTATCGGGACATCACGTTTCGTGGCCTCCGCGAACGCCTCCGCTCCCCACGGGTGCCAGTCCACAGGATTGTCGGAGTGTTGGCGGAGGTAGGGGCTCGTCTGCCCGGCCAGTCGATTGCTCATGCGGCGAGGATCCCACAGGAGAGTCCACTGGGGAGAACATCGGCGGAACCAGCCCCGTGTTCATCGCTAGGGTGAGCGATTGTCGAACCCCCGGAGGTCTGTGTGAGTGATCAACATTCAATGCGTCTTGACGGCAAGGTCGCCCTGGTCACGGGTGCCTCGCGCGGAATTGGCAGAGCGATAGCGGCGTCGTACGCGGCGGCCGGTGCATCAGTGATGCTCAGCTCGCGCAAGCACGACGCGTTGGAGCAGGCCGCCTCGGACATGAATCCATCGGGTGATGCACAACTCGACGTGTTTGCCGCCAACGCCGGCAACCCCGATGACATCGAGGCATGTGTACGGGCCACGATGGATCGCTTCGGCGCCATTGACGTACTGGTCAACAACGCCGCCACCAATCCGTACATGGGCCAGATGATCGACATAGATCTTCCCCGCCTGGACAAGACGCACGACGTGAATCTGCGCGGACCCTTCGTGTGGGTCCAGGAGGTGTGGAACGCGTACATGTCCGAACACGGTGGAAGCGTGCTGAACTTGTCCTCCATCGGCGGATTGTCGATAGAGACATCCCTGGGCCACTACAACGTGACCAAAGCCGCACTGATCCACCTCACCAAGTCGCTGGCGAAGGAATTGGCGCCGAAGGTGCGGGTGAACGCGATCGCCCCCGGATTGGTGAAGACCGACTTTGCCCGCGCCCTGTGGGAAAGCAACGAGGAAGCCGTGTCGGAGATCATCCCCCTGAAACGCCTCGGAGAACCCGAGGACATCGCTTCTGCAGCACTGTTCCTTGCCTCTGACGCCGGTTCATGGATCACGGGTACCACGATGGTCGTGGACGGGGGAATGCTCCTGTAGGAGCCGAATTGGCCGTGTGGTCGGGCGCTGGTCGCTGGACCTGGGTTGTACTCAGCATTCAGGTTGGTGACAGCGGGTGATGGGTGGGTGTCCTCCGAGGGCGTGGTGCGGTCGGTGGTGGTTGTAGGTCATGAGCCGTTTGATCGATTTGATCCCGTGGCCGACGAAGAACTCCGCGGCGCGTTGAATGAACCCGGCAGCGGTGTCGCCGTGTTCATCGGCATGGATTTCTGAATAGGCGAGGCGGGAGTGGTCATTGACTGCTGAGTGGATGTAGTCGTAGCCGATCCGGGCTTTATTCTTCGCTGCGGTCCAGCCCATTGCTCTGCCATGTGCCCGCCAGCCCCCGCCGGGCGGGAACTCCGGTCTCCCACGACAACCATTGCGGGCCACGCTGATGGTTACGGCGCGCAGCGATCACGGTGTCTTCGATACCGGGCGGCGTTTGGCGGGAACAGGTGTGCGGGCGTGAGCTCCGATCGAACAGGCCATCTTGTCCCTCAAGTCTGAAGCGACGGACCCACTTGTGGACACACTGACGCGACACCCCATGGCTTTCGCGACATGAGCGACCGGCATTCCTTGGTCGCAGACACGCTCTACGAGCAGACGTCGTCCCCGGAAAGTGAGGCGGGAATTCCGGTGAGACACGAAGACCTCCTGGGTCGTGTGAAGCGGCAAACTCCACACCGCCCGGAGGTCTTCACCTATTCAGGGACCTGTCACCAACGTCTCTGCTGAGTACACCTAGACGACGGCAGAGCCCAGCACGATTCGAACCCCAAGCGGGTTGTCCGGGCCGATCGCCCAGCGGGATTCAGCCTCTTCGCGGGCTCCGGGGACCGAACCCGGATCGTCGAAAGTGAAGAAAAGGTGGCGAAGCCTGCCGTTGCGGTCACCCAGCCATTCCGCCAGATCGCCATGTGTTGCTTCCAGAAGGCGGAGTCGGCCCGGTCCGTTCCATCCCAGTTCTACCCAGTGGTTTCCGTCCACTGCGGCGCCAGAGCAGTGCACGGTTGCGCCAAGGGCATCCCGGTAGAGCGACAAGGCGTCCTCGAGATCCGACACCGCGTGGACAACCCTCGAGAGGCTGGCCATGGGATGATCAAATTGGGGTTCAGGCATTCCTTCGGGCGGTGCCGGCGCTTCCGGAAGGGAATCACCAGGTTGAGCAAGTTGCAGCACTATTCCGTGCGCCTGAGCAGCGCCGTAGAGTGCTTCCTGCCACTGAGGATCGGAGCGGTCCACGGTGCCGGCCCGCAGTCCGGCGGCCGAGAGTGAACTCATTGCGGTGTCGAGGTCATCGACGAGGAATGTCAGGTGGTGTGCCCCTGGCCCGCGATCCCGCAGGAAACGGTGCACGAAGTCGCCGCGGGATCCAACGGGTGCTTCAACGTGGTTCTCGGGATGGATGGTTTCGATCGCGAAATCGTTGGCGAAGCACATTTCCAGCCAGCTGTATCCGGGGGCCAGACCTTGATTGCGGTATCGGCCGCCGAGGGCATCGGCCAGAATCGGCCAGCCATCCGTCATTCGTTCAAGGGCCACCGCAACATGGTCGAGCTGCACGCTGAACGCAGCTTGGTCTGCATCACCCTCAGTCATTCCTGTCGCCCTCAGTCATTCCCGTCACTCTTGGTGGTGTGGCCGCTGATGATCAATTCCCGAAGGTTATGTCTCGCGGGCTTGCCGAGGGAAGTACGAGGTATCTCGTCGGTCAGAGCAAGGAACTTCGGTGCCGCATGGGCCGGCATGGTCTCGCGCACAGCGGAGCGGAGCATCTCGAGAGATGGCGGGTTTCGTTTGTCGCCGGGGACCACCACAGCAGCCACTGCCTGACCCCACTGGGGGTCGGGCACTCCGAGCACAGCTGCGTCTGCCACCGATGTCAGGGCCTTCAGACACCGCTCCACATCGGCGGGCCAGACTTTCTCTGCGCCGGAGTTGATCAGGTCATCCGACCGCCCGAAGACCGTCAGCATACCGGTTTCAGCATCCAGGCTGCCCAGGTCAGCGGTGGGAAACCACTGTGGTGTGCTCACGGTTCCGCCGGGATGCCGGTATCCCCGCATGAGTGTTGGACTGCTGATTTCTATGGTTCCGGCGTCGCCTCCCGTGGTTTCTCGATCAGCGAAGCCGGAGGGAGCGATGATTCGGATGCTCACTCCGTTGAGGGGCAGGCCATCGTAGACAACGCCGCCGAAGGTCTCGGTCATTCCGTAGGTGGCGATTGAGTTGGCCGGGCGATCCGCGGGTATCGCCGAACCACCCAGCAGGATTCGTTCCCACCGGGAAGCATCGATTCTGTGCATCGCCGCGGGAACCAGTGAGACATGTGTTGCGCCACGGTCTGGCGCTTCCTCGACCGCCGCCGCAACGAATTGATCGTGGACCTCGAGTTCAGCCCCGGTGGTCAATGCCCGGGTGATTACCGAGAATCCCCCGACGTGATTGAGGGGCAGACATGCCAACCACTTCGACTCAGGAGTGCTCGCCGCCCCGGCAGAGGTCATGAACGCGGCGGTCTCGATCGCCTCCCAGGTATGAACGGCAGCTTTCGGTGTGCCGGTGGTTCCCGAAGTGGCAATCACAACTGCATCACCGGGTTCGACTTCCTGTCCGGAACCCAAGGTGTGTCGACCCGCTCGATCGATCAGGCTGGTGGGCATGGCGGCATCGATGATCTGCTGCTTGTGTTCGCTCGGGTGCCGGGTGCCGAGGGGAATGACGGCGTCGCCCGCATCCCACGCCGCGAGAACAGCCGAGACAAGCTCCGCTCCCGGCAGGTCGATGGCCACCAACTCGTTCACACCTGTACTCTGCCTCATCGCGGGGTCGCTGGTGGGCCTACGATTCTCAGCGATGAGCCCGCCACCACCGCATGACCCGCCCACCGGTTGGAGACTGTGGTGGATGGGGGCACGGCCGAGAACACTTCCGGCCGCCGTGGCGCCGGTCCTGGTAGGGACGGCTGCGGCCACGGTTGACTCGGGTGATTCGCTCGACGCCGTCATCTGGTGGCGCTTCGCCTGCGCACTTGCGGTGGCCGTCTTCGTTCAGGTGGCCACCAACTATGCCAACGACTACAGCGATGGCATTCGCGGCACCGATGACCCGAAGGACCGGCTGGGGCCGCCACGCCTGGTCGGAAACGGTCTGGCATCGGCGTCTGCGGTGAAGAAGGCGATGATCGTGAGCTTCGGCCTGACCGTGGCAGCTGGAGTGCCACTGGTCATCTTCGTGGACTGGCGACTCGGGCTGGTCGGTGTCGCCGCTGTGGCAGCGGGCTGGTTCTACACCGGCGGTCCCAAACCGTACGGGTACGCCGGGTTCGGTGAGTTGTTCGTGTTTGTCTTTTTCGGCCTGGTGGCAACGATTGGCTCCGCCTGGATACAGACCGAGTCGGCCAACGGGATCGCGATCACCGCAGGAGTGGCAATGGGTTGCCTCGCCACCGCCTTGCTGGTGATCAACAACCTGCGAGACATCCGTGGTGACATGGCTTCTCGGAAGGTGACCCTCGCGGTGAGGATCGGCGAGCACCGGACCCGCATCCTGTACGTGGTGCTGCTCGTTGTGCCGGTACTGCTGATACCGGCATATGTGGTTCTCGGGGCGCCGCCGACCGTTGCGTTGGGATTCATCTCCGTGGTTGTTGGTCGCCAGGCCGTGGTGGACGTTCTGGGCGGCGCCGGAGGCCCGGTCCTGCTGCCGGTTCTCGGACGCACGGCCAGGACCCAGATGGTCTATGCGGGATTCGTGACGTTGGGTCTGTTGTTGCAGTTCTGATCAGTCGAGAGTGTTCCGCGCCAGAAATCGCCTCACGACCGAGCTGGTTGCTTCCGGGGCCTCGAGGTGAGGGGCGTGACCAACACCGGCGACAATCTGCACGGAGCAGTTCGATCCGATGCTCTCGCCCATTTCATGTGCACGCTCCACGTAGGAGGTGTCCGAACCACCGGCGACGCAGAGAACGGGCATGGTCAGTTCGCCCAGTCGATCCCACAGCGGCTCCATCGAGCCCGTGCCGGCATTGCGAAGCGAGGCGGCCAGGCCCTGAGCGGTGTTCTCCAGCCGTTGCTCGCGGAATCCGGCCCCGGCGGGCAGGGACTGGAACATCGGCATCGCCAGCCACTCCTCGACGAAGGACTCCACCCCGATTTCGGAGATCCGCAGGGCCCGTTGCTCATCCTGTGCCCGCCGGTCGGCGCGCTCGGCGTGATCCGAAATCCCCGCGGTTGCGCTCAGCAGAACGAGCGCCCTCACGGACTCGGGGCGATCGAGCGCCGCGGCGAGCAGCATGCGTCCGCCCATCGAGTAACCCAGATAGGCCGCTTCGCCGGAGGAGGCCAGCACCTTTGCCCCAGCTTGGGAGCAGGTCAAATCAGCGAATTGTTCGGCCGATCCGTGGCCAGGTGCATCAAATCGCCAACATTGACGTGCCGTCGACAGTTCTTCCAGCATCGGTCCCCAGCAGTTGCGATTCTGGGCAAAACCGTGGAGCAGGACGACGCGAGAACCGGTGCCCGTGACTGACGGTTTCGGATACGTGTTCGGACTCATGTGCGCACAAACATAGGCTGGATCTTCCATGGACCGACCTGCTGCTTCCGGAGATCCCGGTTCCACCGATTCCCCAGATTCGGGTGCTGTTGCCGCCACCTACTGCGCAACCCTGGTCGACGAATGGTCCCTGGGCGGGGTCGACCACGCCGTTGTGTGTCCCGGATCGCGTTCCACACCGATGGCGACTGCGTTGGCCCGCCACCCTGGGATTCTGGTTCACGTGGTCCACGACGAACGATCAGCTGGTTTCATGGCCCTGGGCTTGGGGCTGGAATCAGCCAAACCGGCCATCTTGCTCAGCACCAGTGGAACGGCTGCAGTGCACTTCCATGCTGCAGTGGTGGAGGCAGATTTGTCGGCGGTGCCTCTGATTGCGGTCACAGCAGACCGGCCCCCGGAACTCCACGGTGTGTTTGCTCCCCAGACGATCAATCAGCGGAACCTGTACGGCGACTCGGTGCGCTGGTACTGCGAGCCCGGAGTCCCCGATTCCGGAGGTTCCCCCTGGTGGCGTGATCTGGCTCGCGATTCCTTGACGCGTGCGCAGGATGGAATACCCGGGCCGGTGCAGCTGAATCTTGCATTTCGCGAACCACTGACGGGTACCGCTGGTGAGTTGCCCGGGCGGGATGAAGGGCCCGATGATCGCCGGCCGGCGACCGTCGGACTTCCCGACGAGGATCTGGCACGACTGATCGGCCTGGTCGGCGGTCGGCGCGGGATCATCCTCGCCGGTGTGCGTACAACGATGCCGTCCGGTGGTGATCAGGAAACGGAACGACAACTCGTATTGAGACTTGCTGCCGGCCTCGGTTGGCCCGTGTTCGCCGACGCTGCATCTGGGGTGCGCGTTGGCGACCCCGCGGTTGTGTCCACGTTCGACCTGCTCCTGCGAAACGAGCGCTTCGCCTCCGATCTGCAACCGGAAGTGGTCTTTCGATTCGGCGGCCTTCTCACGTCCAAGGTTGTCAATGCCTGGCTGATCAGCAGTGGAGCAGTTCAGGTGGCGTTCGACCGTCATGGTCGATGCCCTGATCCGGACCGTGTACTGAGCCGATCCCATCCGGTCTCCCCTGCGGTACTCGCCGAAGCTCTGATCCACCATGACATTTCGCCGGCTCCAGCCGGCTGGCTTGCCGATTGGAGCGATGCCGATCAACGCGCACGTGCTGCGCTGCAGAGCGGACTTGTTGGGCTGGGTGAGGTCACTGAACCCGCTGCGGTCATGGATGTGCTTGCAGCGGTACCGACTGGCGGACGCCTGGTTGTGTCTTCCTCGATGCCGATCAGGGACCTGGAATCCTTCGCAGCCCCCAGGGATCAGGTGGTGGTTCACTCCAACCGGGGAGCCAACGGCATCGATGGAGTCACATCCACGGCAATCGGCGTGGCGCTTGGCTCCGGAGCACCCACAGTGCTGCTCGTGGGCGATGTCGCCTTCCTGCATGACTCGGCTGCCCTCACGGGGCTTCGCAATCGCGACGTCAACCTGGTGATCGTGGTGATCGACAATGACGGGGGTGGCATCTTCAGCTTCCTGCCCCAGGCACAGGAGATGACAGAAGGGGAGTTCGAACTCCTCTTCGGAACACCCCACGGAACCGATCTGCGTTTCCTTTGCGCCGCGCATGGTCTGGCCCCCGAACAGGTGCGCACGAGGGCAGGTTTGCAGGCGGCGCTGGCCGGAGCGCTGCACCGCCGCGGTCCCCGGGTGATCATTGCCCGCTCTGATCGGGCGGCAAACGTTGGAGTCCATCGGCGGTTGAACGAGTTCGTGGCTGCGGCGGTTGAACCCCGTGCCGTGTAGCTTGGGTGCATGGCAAAGGCGGAAGAACCAAAGACCGTGAAGGCGCCGGGCGACACCACGAAGGAGTTGGTCGGCACGGCACCGGAACCTCGCAGGGTTGGGGAATCCACGGTGGCTCCCGGGCGTGTGCTGGGCTGGGCTGAGTACGGTCACCCGGATGGAGATCCGGTTCTGTGGTTCCACGGAACTCCTGGTGCGCGCAAGCAGGTTCCACCGAAGGTTCAGGAAGCGGCGCTTCAGCGCGGGTTCCGGATCATCGCGGTGGAACGACCGGGAACAGGGATCTCCACAAATCACGAGTATGACCGCATTGTGGACTTTGCCGCCGACATCGAAGTTCTTGCCGACGATCTCGAACTTGATCGGTTTGGTGTGATTGGTCTGTCAGGTGGAGGACCTTTCACGTTGGCGGTATGTCACGAGTTGCCCGATCGAGTGGTCGCGGCCAGCCTCCTTGGCGGCATCGGGCCAACCCGGGGGCCAGACGCCGTGTACTCGTTCACCCGAGTTCTCAAGGTCTTGGGGCCAGCATTTCGAGCGGTACGCACCCCTTTGGGAGCGGTCTTTGGTCCATTGGTGGTTGCACTGGAAGGTGTCGGCGACGGGGCCCTCGACTTGTTCGCCAAGCTTGTGGGCGGATCGGATCAGGAGGTTCTGTCCGATCCCGATTTCAAGGCCATGTTCCTGGCTGACCTGGTCAGTGCCGGCGACCTGCGAGCGATGGCCCATGACGTCGTTCTGTTTTCGCGGCATTGGGGATTCATGTTGGCCGACGTGAGCACACCCGTTGTGGTTTGGCAGGGACTTGCGGACATCATCGTTCCCGAATCCCACGGCCATCATCAAGCTGCCCGTCTTGGCAACGCGACCCTTCGAGTCCGGGAGGGTGAAGGTCATTTCGCCGGGTTCTCCGACGTGACCACGGTGCTGGACTCATTGCGCGAAACCTGGGCAGACGAGACCGCTGAACCCCTCGCCTGAATCAAAATCCCCGGTCCGGCCGGTCAACTCTCGCCGGTCGTATCGCTCAGAGCCTTACGAGGGCGCCGAGCAGCGTCTGAGCCTTTGCTCTTGTCTCTGCCAGTTCCGCCAGCGGATCGGAGTCGGAAACCACACCAACTCCGGAGAAAAGGCGCGCCGTGAGGCCTGTCAACTGAACTGAGCGGATTCCGACGGCGAAGGCGCCGTTGCCCGTTGCATCCACCCATCCGACCGGCCCCGCGTACAGATCGCGTGGCACCGTCTCCAGCTCCGCCATCAGCGCCAGTGCCTCGGCTGTCGGATGTCCCCCGACCGCCGGGGTGGGATGGAGCGCGGCGACCAGGTCGAGCACACTTGGCTCAGGCGCACTCAGACGGCCCTGCACCATCGTGGCGAGGTGCTGCACGGGACCGGCGGCCACGATCGTTGGTGTGGGCTCGGAGTCCAGATAGGAACAGCTGTCCAGTAGCGCATCCACCACCGCATCAATCGTGATCAAGTGCTCTTTCTGGTTCTTGAGTGACGCGAGCAGTTCCCCCGCGCGCCGTTGATCCAGTTCGGGGTCACCGGTTCTCGGCGTGGTTCCGGCCATTGGGTGGGCCTTCACCGTGGAACCTGTTCGTGACACAAGCAGCTCAGGGCTGGCACCCACGAAACCGTTCATGGCGAAACGGATGGAGGTGGGGTGTTGGGCGCTGAGTCTGCGGAAGATCACTTCCGGGTCGAAGGACACGTCGGATACGAGGTCGATGGCCCGGGCCAGCACAACCTTGGTCAGGGCACCGGCGCGGATCCGCTCGGTTGCGAGGTGAACCAACTCCATCCAGTCCTCAGGTGGCTGAAGTGCCTTCGTTGTGATCTCTGTGGGATACGACGGAGTGGCCGAGACCAGCGACTGTGGCGATGTCGCGGTCGGAGGTGGCGAATGGGAGGAGTGGATCCGGATTCGTCGTCGTTCGCCGTCGGAGGTGTGTAATCGGATATCGCCCGGGATCACGAACATGGCGGATTCTGAGGTGTTGAACGGCATGGCACCCAACGCGATTGCGTTCGTTGGGTCATCGGTCTGCACCGACTCCAGGGCGTGGGTGACCAACCCGAGATTCTCCGGCCACGGCGCGGGAACCTCGATTGCCCGAGCCGTCCCCGTTCCTGTTATCCCCCGTCGGGGAGAGGCGAATGCCCGGAAATCGGAATCCGCGAACTCTGCGGTGTCTGGCCTGGCGGCGTCATCAGGGGCGGATGTGGCGAAGAGTTGGTTCATTGACTGCGCGTCGCCGTGATCAGTTGGGATACTCCGCCACTGAGCAGGGTTCGGGACACATGATTGAATCCGGCGTTGCGGATCCGGTCGAGGAGTTCCTCCGGACCCGGAAGATACGCGACGGATCTGGGTAGATAGGCGTAGGCCCCCCGGTCGCTCAACAGTCCGCCGATGAGTGGGACTATTCGTTTGAAGTAGATGCCATGGCCGAATCGCATTGTTGGGTTGGGAGGCTCAGCCACCTCCAGAAACGAGATGCGGCCGCCGGGTTCGAGAATCCGTGCGACCTCCGCAAGCGTTGCGTCCAGGTCGGTGAAGTTTCGCAACGCAAAACCACATGTCACCCCGTGGACTGCCGACGTTGCGATCGGCAGGGCGGAACCGTCGGCCTGAACCCGATCGAATGGCACCGGAGCGGCTTGCAGCATACCCAGGCTCAAGTCCGCGCCGACCGGCCTCAGGCCCCGTTCGGCCAACTCAATGGCGAGGTCTCCGGTACCGCAGGCGAGATCCACGACGACCGATCCCGGCGGCAAACCGAGCCCGGTGACGGTGCGGCGGCGCCAAGCCACATCCATGCCGAACGTCATGAGGCGATTCACCAAGTCATAACGGGGAGCAATCACGTCGAACATCGCCTCCACGGAACGGGTCTTGTCCTCACCTGTCGGCAATGGCGCTTTCGCGTCGGGAATCAGATCTCGCGGGTCCTCGGGCACGGGACAATCGTAGGGCGCGATGACCCAACTCAGAAGTGGAGGGATCGTGTCACACCTCGTCGTGGTGCTGCATGTACGTGAAAGCGATCCACCCCGGGATCACGGGCAGCCAGTAGGTGGCAAGTCGGAAGGAGAGGGTGGCGGACACTGCTGCGGCGCCGTCCATCCCGAAACCGCTGAGAGCGGCGATCATCGCTGCTTCGAAAGCCCCCAGGCCGCCAGGGGTGGGAGCAACACTTGCAAGAGCAGAAGCCACCAGGAAACCAACCCCGATCTGGGTGAGGCTGGGTCCACCACCGAATGCTTCAACCGCCGCCACCATCGCCAGAATGTACGACAGCGTGATGCCGATCGACCCGCCAAAGAGCTGGGCCACACGAATTGGATTGGTGAGCACGGTCCCCATCGAGGTGCCTGCTGAGCGCATGACCGATCGCATCGGACCCAGAACCCGCTCACGAATCTTGCGGTTGAGCAGAGACAGCCCGATCAAAGCGGCGGCAATTCCGATGATGATCAGGATGAGCAGGGTGCTCGGGAGTTCGAAGCTACCCAATCCACCCGCCGACCCGTTCCATGCGACGAACACCACCGTGAGGGCGAGGTGCACGATGAGTCCGGCGGCTGCATTTAGCCCGACTGAAGCGGCTGCCGGCGTCGGGTCCAAACCGCTGCGCTGGAGGAATCGAACACCCACTGCCAGTGCACCGGAGTTCCCGGGGGCAATCAATCCGGCGAAGCTGGAAGCCAGCTGGGCGCGTAGGGATGGCATGAAAGGCACAGACTGCGGGACGGCTCCCATGAACGAGATGGCTGCGAACAGGTAGCTCAGGACGGATCCGATGATGATCCACGGTGCCCAAGCAAGGTTCGCATGGGTGAACGCGTCGGCGGTGCCGCGAATGTCGGCCAGTTGGGGGAGAACGAGGTAGAAGGCGAGTGTCAGGGCAATGATCGTGACGAGCGTCCGCGGTGTCACCCGCTCGATCTTTTCGAGGGGTGCACCCGTGGTTCCGGTTCGCTCCTCCACCACACCCCGGAGCTTCGCGAGGAAGTCGCCCTTGCCCTTGAGGGACTGCCGTGTGGATCGGGGCAGGGCCAGGGGCTGCAGGAAACGCAAGGCTTCGGCCGTCCGATCCTTCCCGAGGACTTCGATCGCTGAATCCACAGCGTCTTGCGGGTCAGTGTTCGCGGCGGTGTCCGTCAGCAGTTGGGCAACGTCCATTGACCGTTCGCGGGGTGTTGCGACAATCTGCGCCCGCTGGAAGTCGGTGATCCAGATCCTGCCTTCGCTGTCCACGATGAGATTCCGCAGACTCAAGGCCCGGTGAGCCATCTCTGCGGAATGAAGTCGTTCGACCTGCTTCCAGGCAGAGTCAAGTGTGTCTTTCGGCAGTTCGGTCACGTCGGAGGCCTGCCGCCCATCTATCTTCACCTCGGCGATGCCGATCGAACCGTCGGGGGTGCCAACCATGGCATCGAAATGGGCAACCAGCGTGCCTGCCCGCTCGGCCAGTGTCAGGCACAGAGCCTCGTGCTCAACCTTGTGCTGAATGCTGTTGAAGGGTTCATCGAGAGCATCCGGCTTGAATCGAATGCTCTGCCACATGTGGGTCAGAACATCTGCGGAGCGGTCATGTTGGGTGCGTAGTGGGAGAACCAGATGTCCCCCGTCCTCGGTTTCGATGTCATAGGACAGACGGGTTCGCCAAGGAGGTGCCTGCACGATCCTCGTCGGCCTGAGGCCGGCAGATCGAAGCGCCAGGACAAGGGTGTCTCCAGTGGGCTCGAGACTGGGTGCCCCTCGAAGCAGGAGTACCCCGGAACCCGTGGCGATGCCAATCCCAACGGCCACCACGACGTCCACTGAGGGATCCGCTGCGAATCCCACACGCATCGCAAGCAGCAAAGCAAGGCTGATCCACCCGGTCAGGCGCCACCGACGGGTCATCCAGGGCGATCCGAACACAAGGGCGGCTGTGAAGGCTGCAAGGAGCCATGAACTCGGGAAGTCGGGGTCGGCCACCACCCAGTGCTCGAGGGATTGCGCCGAGTAGTCGGCCGAGTCCTGGCTTGTGATGGCCCATCCGGCAACAACGGTGAACCCGGTGGCCGCCACCACGGTTAGCGCGATCCAACCCAGGAGTCGCGCCCGACCCGTAGTCAGCAGGTAAATCGCTGTTGCAACCGTCGTGGTTGCAACGAGCAGCTCGGCCAGGCTCATCGTGGCCTGCTCCCACTTGCTGGGGATGCGGGAGAGGCTCTCGGCGATGTCTGCTTCGGCCCCGCCCAAGGTGTTCTGGAACACCAGAGCCAGAAGGAGGCCGACCGCGATGACCGCCGCTCCGGTCATCAACCGGAGGACGTCACCTGCTGAGCGAACCCGGTCAGAGGGGCTGAGGTCGACTTCGACCCCATCGATCATGGCGGCGGGCACTGTTTCAGACTAGATCTCGGCGGGTGTGGAATCGGTTACATCGATCACGGGATGGTTGTTTGGTGCCCGAGCTCAACCTTCGATCGCCTGTGCCTTCGCCCAGCGGTAGTCTGTCTTGCCGGCCGGGCTGCGCAGAATCTGCTCCCGGCGCACGATCCCCTTGGGCAGTTTGTACCGGGCGATGTGCTCGGCCGCCGCGGCGAGAAGATCCTCGTCGGAAGTATCGGCATTCAACTGCACAATGGCGATCACCTCGCTGCCCCAGCGTTCGGATGGTCGGCCGGCCACGACGCAATCGTCAACTCCGGGATGCTGCAGGATCGCCGATTCGACTTCTTCGGCGAAGACCTTCTCACCACCAGAGTTGATCGTGACCGAATCCCGGCCCAACAGCTCGAGGTTGCCGTCCGCTGAGATGCGAGCGCGGTCACCGGGAACGGAGTAACGGATCCCGTCCACCACCGGGAACGTGCGAGCAGTTTTTGACGCATCGCCGAGATAACCGAGGGGCGCCCGACCCTGCTGCGCGAGCCAGCCGGTCTCATCGTCGCCGGCGGCGAGCACACGGGTCATGTCCTCGGAGAGGATGCGCAGATCTGGTCCGGGCACGAAATCACCGGTGGATGTGTCCTCACCTGCGGATGACATCTGGCTGGCCTGCTGGCCGGCCTCGGAGGAACCGAGGCCGTCCATGATCATCATGGACGGAAGCGCTTCGAGGAAACGTGACTTGATGCCCGAACTGAGGGCAGCACCGCCCGACACGAGGATGAACAGGCTGGACAGGTCGTAGCTCTTGCCGGCATCCGCACCTGATTCGATTCGGTCGATCAGGGGACGGCCGAAGGAATCCCCGACGATTAACAGGACCATGATTCCTTCAGATTCCACCAGGCCGAGAAGATCGTCCACATCGAGGTGTTCGACCACATTCGCGATCACCACCGTGTTGCCGTTGCTGAATGCGTTGAATGCCATCCAGTGGGCCGCACCGTGCATGAACGGCGGTCCCGGCATCACCTTGGTTCCGCCCTGAGCGGTGTTTTCCGCCAACTCCTTTAGAGATGCGAAGTCTTCGCCGGTGTCGAGCCGTCGGCCACCAAGGGCCGCCATGAAGATGTCGTCCTGGCGCCAGAGGACACCCTTCGGCATTCCGGTGGTGCCCCCGGTGTAGAGGATGTAGAGGTCGTCCGGGCTCCAGGAATCCCGCAGTTCATCCGGGATCTCGGTGGGCTGTTGGGCAAGGCTCTCTTCGTACCATTGCGCGCGCTCGAGGAGATCGTTCCCGGAGCCATCCGCTACCTGGAGCAACACTGTGAGCTCCGGCAGGTCATCCACGATCTCGGCAAGTGTGGGAGCAAAGGCGGAGTGGAACACGATCGCCCGCGCCCGGGAATCCTTGAGCAGGTACAGCAACTCTTCCGCCACATAGCGGTAGTTGACGTTGAACGGCGCAACGCGGGCTTTGTAGGAACCGACCATGGCCTCGAGGTACTCGTTGCCATTGTGCAGGTATACCGCGAGGTGATCCTGTCCGCTTTCGTGGC
Source organism: Microthrixaceae bacterium (assembly GCA_020027475.1). Classification (GTDB taxonomy): domain Bacteria; phylum Actinomycetota; class Acidimicrobiia; order Acidimicrobiales; family Microtrichaceae; genus JAHRAZ01. The sequence goes on along the minus strand of JAHRAZ010000023.1, from coordinate 48,980 downwards.
CATCCAGATCGGAGCGTGGAGTCACCTCTCCGAGTCCCCTGGATCGAAGGAGGTTGGCGAGCTGGCGGGTGCGGTCGCCGAACTGTCGGTAGGTCAGTCGTTTGTCACGAAAGATCACACATTCACGGTCGGGACAAGCGGACTCGATTGTCTCGTGTATCTCCGCGAGGTTGAACTGCACTGAATTTCCCCTTGATAGCTGATCGGAAAGACCATATGAGGCCTCCGAGGCGTTGCAAAGCCGGATGAACCTCAGCAGCGGGAACCATCTGCAGGAAGAGTCCCACCGAGCAGGTATTCATCGATGGTCGATCGAGCGCAATCGTTGGTGGAATAGGCGGTGTGGCCGGCGGAGTCAACCACGAGAAGCCTGGAGGAGCTGAGCCGCTCAGAGACCGCCTCGGCGTTCTCGAGCGGCGTTGCAGGATCGCCGGTGTTGCCGACCACGAGGATGGTTGGCGCGTTGGGCGCAGTGATCTCGCGGGTGTCGGGGGATGCGGGCACCGGCCAAGTGGCACAGGGAAGCAACTCGTTGGCAACGGACGGTCCGAATCGTGGTGATACCTCCGTGGCTTTGCGCTCGAATGCCTGGTATTCCTCCTGGTCGCGAGGGCGGGGATTGTCGGTGCAGAACACTGCGGCGTACGTTCCGAATTCGGCGAAGCGGTAGTAGCCCTCGGCGAGATCCCACAGGGCCTGCCCGTCGCCATCCAGGGCATCGCCGAGGGCCGGGCCGAGCCTGAGCCACCCATTGGAGAGGTAGGACGAATAGATCGCGGCGGTCGCGAGTTGGGCTGGACCGATCGGGGTGCCTTCGGAAGGCAGCGGAGTGACTTCGACCGCTTCCGCAACAGTGTCGAAGGCCCCGGTCAAGCTGTCGACACCACAGCGTGATTGCCCGGCTCTGATGCACTCGGTGTCAAAACGCCGGAATGAGCTCTCGAATCCGGCGACCTGACCGAGGAGGAGTTCCTCAAAATCAAGTGACGTGTCCACGACACCGTCCAGAACCATCTTCGACACGTTGGCGCCGTGGCGTTGCGCGTACCTCTGACCGATGGCAGTTCCGAAACTGAATCCCACGTAGTTGAGTGGTTTGTTGCCGAGGGCCACGCGAATAGCTTCCAGGTCCTGGACCGCGGCATCGGTTCCCAAGTAGGGGAGAAGTGGCCCGTCGGTGCGTTCGCAGTTCTCAGCCACGGCGGCGGCGGCATCGGAGAGGATCCGACGGTCCTGCTCTGTGTTCGGCGAGGGATCCAGCGCCAGGAAGGCGTCCACGTCATTGCAGCTCAATGCAGTGGAGTCTCCAACCCCTCGGGGATCCCATGACACAACGTCGTAACTCTGGTGCACAGTGGGAGTGAACGGTCCCCGTTTGATGCTGTCGACTCCGGATGCGCCCGGTCCGCCCGGATTCATGATCACCGAGCCGATCCGTTCACCGGTGGCCGGCCTGCGGGCCAGCGCGAGGATGATCTGGTGACCCTCTGGATCATCCCAGTTCCGGGGAACTTCCATGTCGGCGCATTCCACCTCGTGCCCGTCGATTCCATCGCAGGGGTGCCAATCGAGGGTGGAGAGAGGGTCTGTGGGTGCCGGCGCGGTGCCGGTCTCCGCACCTGAACAAGCGGATGCGATCAGCACAATCGCCAGAAGCACCGACAGAAGCACCGACAGAAGCACCGGAAACGGTGCACTCCGTGCTGGATTCCACGCCTTGGTCACCCGGGAATCCTAGGAGCAGTCGATCTCTCCCCGGTATCGGGAGTGGGTCGGCCGCCGCCGTTGGATCCCAGGCGATATTCAGCGCCTGTTCCGAAGCGATCCGTCCCGGCGATGTCCCGTGGGGACGCCTGACGATCGACGTAGTCTGAGTCGATGATCTTTGGAACGTTCGCACCGCAGGGATGGAAGACCGAACTGTCGGGTCCCGCCGACTCCGCGCAGCGGTGGAGTCCTTCGGAGCAATGGAAAGTTGTGGTGGAGGTGACCCAACTCGCCGAGGAGTTGGGATACGACTCGATCTGGGTGTACGACCACATGCACAACGTGCCTGTTCCGGCGAACGAGTCCATCTTCGAATGCTGGAGCACCATGGCCGCGCTTTCGCAGTTGACCAGTCGGATTCGCCTGGGACAGATGGTGAGCTGCGCCGGATACCGCAATCCTGCAATGGTGGCCAAGATCACCTCGAACATCGATGTCATCAGTGGTGGTCGGCTCGACTGGGGAATAGGTGCTGGTTGGTATCAACAGGAATACGCCGCCTACGGATACGACTTCGACTCGAATGCCGACCGAATCGGCCAGATGGCCGAAACCGTGGAAATCGTGAAAATGATGTGGTCCGAGCCCCAATCGACATTCGAGGGCAGACACTTTTCGGTGAAAGGAGCGGAGTGTGATCCCAAACCGATTCAGAGTCCCCATCCGCCGGTCTGGATCGGCGGTGGTGGGGAGCAACTCACGTTGAGGGTTGTGGCGGAACACGCCGACCGATCGAACTTCGGGGGCAATCCGCAGGAGTTCGCTCACAAGGTTTCTGTCTTGCGTCGCCATTGTGCCGACGTCGCCAGAGATCCCTCCGACATCGTGATGACTTGGTCTCCCGACGTGTTTGTCAGGGAATCGGAGCAGGAGATAGCCGCTGCTGGTTCGCAGAGCCTGTGGGGAGAACCTGAGGAATCGTGGAGGGCAGGCAACCTCGTGGGGACTCCCGAACAGGTCTGCGAGAAGTTGGCCGTGTATGCGGATCTGGGGTGTGGTGGCGTGGTGCCCTGGTGCGCCGACTATCCCTCCACCGAGACCCTCGAGTTGTTTGCGACCAAGGTGATGCCGGAGTTCCGCTGATCGCATGCTCCCGGCTCTGCGAATCGAGGCGCGACAGGATCATTTTTGGCCACGGATCACGAGTGGTGGCTGGTCACTCGTAGTAGCGGAAGATGATCTGCGCCACACAAGACGGCTTCGGGGCGCCTTGGCTCTCGAAGGTGAAGGTCATGTAGACCTGAGCGCCGTCATTGGGGAGATCATCGACCTTGTCGAGCTGCGCGCCGAGGCGGAGGTTGGCACCGACTGGAACAGGGGAGGGGAAGCGAACTTTTTCGCAGCCATAGTTCACGCCCATGCGAACTCCCGATACGGTCATGATGGTGGGCATCAGGACCGGACCCAACGAGAGTGTGAGGTAGCCGTGCGCAATCGGCCCACCGAATGGAGACTCAGCCTTGGCCCGCTCCGGATCCACGTGGATCCACTGGTGATCCCCTGTGGCGTCAGCAAAGGTGTTCACACGTTCTTGGGTGATCTCCATGTAGTCGGAGTACCCGAGGTGTTCTCCGACGAGTGCCTTGAGCCCAGCAATTCCTTCAACGTTCATGGTCATGGGAGGATCATGCCTGACGAGCCGGACTCAGTCGAACCAGATGCGCACGTGCTCGCGGGATTGATTGTGCAGCAGCAGTGCGATCAGGCCATATTCGAACAGCGCGCCGATCAGTCCGGACCCGAGAAAGATGAACCCCAGGTTCTGGAGTGGCCCACCTGCGGAGAACGTTGCCACGGTCCTCGCCAGGAGCGGGATGAACGACGCGGCCACTGCGATCTGGTAACCCAGCTTCTTTTGGTTGGCGATTCCCCAGGCTCCGTAGACATATCCCACCACGGAGGCCACCAACAGCACCCGAGCGAAGATGGTGAGCGGCACGTTGACGCTGGTGGATATCACCGCAAGCAGTGCAAAGAACCCGTCGATGTACAACAGCATCTGGGCGATCACGAGCGTTTGTGGAAGCCGATTGTTGAACCAGCGGGATGCCATGGCTGACAGTCTGGCACCGCTGGGTGCAACCCCGGAACCCGACCATTTCGATTCAATTGCTGCCTTGGTTCTCGCCGCGGGCTCCGGAACGCGCCTTCGACCTCTGACGAATCTGCGACCCAAGGCATTGTGTCCAGTGGGGAACAGCGCTCTGGTGGACCACGCCATTGAAGCGGTTGGGGTCGTGACCTCTTCGGTGGCGGTGAATGCACACCACCGATGGCAGGAGTTGGTTGAACATCTCGACCGACTTGATCAACAGATCCATCCCTCTGTGGAAGAGCGTTTTGCGCTGGGCACCTCCGGGGCCTTGGCCAATCTGTCCGGCTGGGTGGGAGACCGCGCGCTACTCACGGTGAATTCCGACATGTGGCATCAGGCAGATCTGGGGGAGTTCGTTGCCGAGTGGGATCATCAACGCGTGGCGGTGTTGACAACCAGTTCCGGACCGTTCGGCGCACGGAGCACGGTGGTGGCGTCACTGACCCCGGCCGCCGCTGTGGCTCGATTGCCGGTGGAACCATCTGGACTCTGGGAAACCCTGTGGAGCCGGGAGGTGGCCGAGGCTCGCTTGCAGACGGTGCACACGAGCGCCGTTGCCATCGACTGCGGCACACCGGCGGACTATCTCCGGGCGAATCTCACCTTCTCCGGCGGGCTCTCCGTGATTGGCGGCGGGACCCGGATCACCGGCTTGATCGACCGCTGTGTCGTGTGGCCCGACAGCGTTGTGGGTGAAGCCGAGGTGCTCCGGGACTCGATACGGGCGGGCCCACTCACTGTCTGCGTTCGGTGATCTGCACTGATCGGGTTCGGTCGCTTGTCGTGTCGCCGCTCGGCGATTTCCCACCGGCCCGCCCGAGGGAGTGAGCCGTGGACAGTTGGCCACAGGCCGCATCGATGTCCGATCCGCGGGTGTCCCGGATTGTCACGTTCACTCCACGGTGGCGAAGACGGTTCGCAAAGGCGTGGACGCGGTTTCTGCTCGAGCCCGGAACCCCGTAGGAGGGCGTCGGATTGAGCGGTATCAGGTTCACGTGCGCCGACGTGGGTCTGCACCGATCGGCCAGACGGTCGGCATCCTCATAGCGGTCATTCACGCCTGATATCAGTGCCCACTCGAACGTGAGTCTGCGCCCGGTCCGGCCGAAGTACTCCCCGCACGCATCCATGAGCTGATCGAGCGGGTATTTGCGATTCAGTGGCACGAGCTCGTTTCGGAGGTCGTCGTCGGCCGCGTGCAGAGACACCGCAAGGCTCACCGGCAACTCTGCCTCCGTGAGTTTCCTGATCCCCGGGATCAGACCGACCGTTGAGATCGTGATGTGACGGGCGCCGATCCCGACAGCTTCGTGCAGTCGTTTCGTTGCCATCCAAGTGGCGTCGAAGTTGGCCATGGGTTCACCCATTCCCATGAACACCACGTTGGAGACGCGGCGATCACCGGAGCGTCTTTGAGCTCTCAGGACCTGTTCCACGATTTCTCCGACACTCAGATGCCTTTCGAATCCGGCTTGGCCGGTGGCGCAGAAACTGCACGCCATGGCGCAACCCGCCTGGCTCGACACACAGACCGTGGATCTCGCCGCGCTCGCGGACGATCCCGGGTAATGCATCAGTACGGTCTCAACGGTCGCCTGATCCGCGAGGGACCACAGGAACTTCACCGTGTCTCCGTCATCGGCGACGGATTCCCTCGCCAATTCGCATCCGGTGGGAAGGGCATCGGTGAGTTCCTCGCGAAGGCGTTTCGGAAGATTCGATATCTCTGCCGGCAAGAGGGCGTCGCGGTAGAGACCTTCCCAGAGTTGATCCACCCTGTACTTCGGCTCATCGCTGAGGAACTCAGCGAGTTCTTCGCGCTCGAGGTCATACAGGAGCGGCGGTGGCTGCGCAGCGTTCATCGGTGGCCCCCACTCATCGGTAGCCTCCGCGTCGCTCGTGAACATGGAAACCGAGCTTGAGGTACATCTGCACCGCAGCCTCGTTGTCTTGCTCCACATACAGAATCCCGTGACCGAGACCTTCTGAACCAAGGTGGCTCAGTCCTGCCGCCACCAGTGCCTTTCCCAGACCACGTCCATGACAGCGTGGATCCGTGGCAATGGCGTAGATCTCGCCCAGCGCCGGTTCATCGTCATCTGCAGAGGGTGGATGAATCCTCGTCCAGCAGTATCCGTCGATTCGCGAGGTGTCGTCGCGGTGCACGAGGAAGCCATCCAGATCCACCCAGTCGGCGTGCAATTCGCTCATCAACCGTTGCTGATCCCAGCCACCCTGATCCGGATGCCACCAGAACGCCCGATTGTTCACGTCCAGAAAGCCTGCTGAGTCGATCATCGGATCAAACGCCTGCGTCGTGATCCTGCGAACCGACGCAGTCGCCCCGTCGGCGAGCGGTAGCCCGCTGCGCATCTGCAGAATTGTTCTGACCCGCGCCAAGCCGCGCTCCGACATAGCTTGATCGCTGGAGGGTTCCAGCGGCACAACCCACTCGAGTTCGTCGGCTGGAGGCAGGGTCGGACCGCCGGCCGTGGGATCTGTCACCGCCCGGAGGCTACCGTGCGCAGTCGTGGCAACATCGCGGTCATCATCAGCGTCCAGAGGGATATCTCCACCGGCACCGCCGCTGGGTGTGCGGCGACCTCGAACACCCAAAGGGCGTGCCCGTTGGGCGAACGAGCTGCTGAAGGAGGAGTATCCCGGCGCAGTCTGCGAACTTGATCACGACAATGCCTACGAGTTGCTGGCCGCCACGATTCTGTCGGCGCAATGCACCGATGTGCGGGTCAACATGGTTACCCCGGCTCTGTTCGCCAAGTATCCGCAGGCCGGCGATCTGGCGGTGGCGAATCCGGAAGATGTCGAGGAGATCGTGCGATCAACAGGGTTCTTCCGATCAAAGACCAGGAGCCTGATCGGCATGGCTGACGCCGTTACCGAAAGACATGGCGGAGAAGTGCCCTCAGCAATGGCCGACCTCGTGAAGCTACCCGGTGTGGGTCGCAAGACGGCCAATGTAGTCCGCAGCGTGGTCATGGACTTGCCGGGTCTCCCGGTGGATACCCACGTCCTGAGGTTGTCGAAACGCCTGGAACTCACCTCCGAAACAGATCCGGTGAAGGTGGAACACGAGTTGAACCCGATGGTGCCGGCTGTGGAACGTGGTGATTTCAGTTTGCGACTCATTCTCCACGGCAGACGCGTCTGCGGTGCCCGCAAACCTCGCTGCGGAGAGTGCTCGCTCGCCTGGTACTGCCCTTCGGTGGAACTCTGAGGCTTCCGTGGAAGTGAACAAGGCCGCGCGAGGGAATCCTGTTGTGGATGCAGACTCGGGGCGATGGAGCATTCATGTCTTGTACAGGAGATGGCGCGTGGTATGACGAAAGTCACCGACAGCCAACTCGAACTCGCTAGTTCGGCAGGATCTCACGAAAAGTGTGCGAGAAACCCTCGACAGTGGTGGGCTGATGTGCTGGACTCCTGCTCACCAGGTTCCCGCCACCTGGCTTGGTGATCTGAGGCTCCCGCCGCCCGGGTCACCGAATCGGCGCCCCTCGGGGCGTCGATTCGCTTTTTCCGGCAGCGTTGTCATGGGCAGTGTTCGCGTGACGAGGGCTTCTGTGATCAGGGTTCGTGCGCTGCGAGCACCCGATTGAGTCGGCGGTTCGCCATCTTGAGATTGCGTTCGACTTCGTAGAGGTCCACCAGCAGTACCTCCTCCGACGTGCCTTTCACGGCCTCAGCCGCAGACTCGATTCTCTCCAGCATCTGATCAAGCGACGAAACGAGGGAGGCGAGGTCGGCGTGCAGGCTCACTCTGCAGTTCTAGTGCGTCGGGGCAGTTCTGGTCCGTCGGGGTCGGTGCTCAAGCCAGAGGACCCCTGCCAAGGTGGCCGGAAGCTACCGGAAGTTGCCCGTGGCAAATCGTGATCCGGTACGCGCGAAAATCGGCCGGCAAGGTCCTGACAGGAATGTGTTGGCCGTGCCCTCATCCGGATCGGTAGCTTGGCACGGTGCTCACACGCTTGGATCTCCGAGGGGAAACCGATATTGAATCCCTTCTTCCGCGGCCCCCGGCGATCGCTGACGCAGCAATCGACACGGTTGCCGAGATCCTGCGCGACGTCAGGACCCGTGGGGATTCCGCAGTTCTGGATCTCACCGAAAGCCTTGATGGTGTACGTCTGGTCAGCCCGAGGGTGAGTCCAGCAGAGATAGCTGCGGCCGCCGAACGGGTCGACCCCGAAGTGCTCGAGGCCATGGCATTCGCGGCAGAACGGATCCGGATTCACCACATGGAGCAGCTCCGGCCGGAAGTGACTCATGAGGGCAGCGGTGTCCACGTCACCTCATATTTCCGTGCGGTGGCTTCGGCCGGCTGTTATGTCCCCGGCGGCCGCGCTGCCTATCCATCCACCCTTCTGATGACAGCCATCCCCGCCAAGGTTGCCGGAGTGCCGAGAGTGGCCGTGTGTGTGCCGCCCGATCGCGATACCGCTGCGGTTGCCGACGTCACATTGGCGGCTGCTGCGATTGCAGGGGTGGACGAGGTCTACGCGGTCGGAGGGGCGCAAGCCATCGCTGCACTCACCTATGGCACCGAGACGATTGCCGCGGTAGATGTGATCTGCGGTCCCGGCAACGTCTATGTAGCTCTCGCAAAGCGGGCTGTTGCGTCCGAGGTCGGGATTGCAGCCGCATTCGCCGGACCGTCGGAAGTCGTGGTGGTGGTTGACGACTCGGTTGACCCGGATCTGGCCGCAATCGACGTGATGCTCCAGGCCGAGCACGGACCTGACGGTCTTGCCTGGGTGATCACCTGGGATCCCGACGTTGCCGATGCGGTGATCAAGTCCGTCGAGCGACTCACTGCCGCGGCACCGAGGCGCGAAGATATTGCTGCGACGCTGGCGAGGAGTGGCCATTGCGTTCTGGTGGATGATCCCCAACAGGCGATCGCCGTGAGTGACCTGGTGGCACCTGAACACCTGGAACTGCTCTGTGTCTCTGCACAGGACTTGGCGCGCACGGTCGAGAATGCCGGCGCGGTGTTTTGCGGCCCGCTGTCGCCTACGGCGATCGGCGATTATGTGGCCGGTCCGAGTCACGTCCTGCCCACGCACGGATCCGCGCGTTTTTCGTCCGCTCTGACCGTGGATGATTTCCTGAAACAACATCACATCGTGAGCGTGTCCGAGGAGGGCATTCGAGCCGTGGGTCCGGCCGCGGAAACACTCGCGCGGGCGGAAGGCCTTGATGCACATGCACGCTCCGTTCGCATGAGGCTGGATCGTCTGCCCCTGGCTGAGGAAAGTTCCAGATGAGTCGACCAAGGGTTCGCGACGACCTCGCCCCCATGGAGGGATATCACTCTCCCCAGATGGATGTGGATGTGCGACTCAACACCAACGAGTCACCGGAGCCACCGCCGGCAGAATTCGACATCGCATTGAGGGATCGACTCGACTCCATCAACTGGCACCGCTACCCGGACCGCACAGCACTGCAATTGCGGGAGTCGATTGCCGAAGTCGAATCCGGGGCGGCAGGCCGAGCGCTGGATGCCGATCAGGTGTTCGTCGCCAACGGATCCAACGAAGCTCTCCAGTCGGTTTGCCTGGCGTACGGCGGCGCGGGTCGATCGGTCGCCACCTTCGAGCCCACATATGCACTGCACAGCCACATCGCGAAAATCGCCGGCGCCGAGGTGATATCGGCGTCCAGGGACGAGAACTTCAATCTGGACCTCGGCGCAGCGGAAGAACTCATCACCTCCTGGAAACCTTCGATCACGTTTCTGTGTTCTCCCAACAATCCGACCGGTGCAGTGGAGACCACACAGACGATTGAAACCGTGTTGAAGCTCGTTGAGTCGGTTGACGGAATCCTCGTGGTCGACGAGGCATACGGTCAGTTCGCTGCGCATTCCGCCCTGGAACTCGTTTCGGAGGACCGGTCACTGTTGGTTTCCAGGACGTTCTCGAAGACTTGGTCGGCGGCGGCGCTGAGACTGGGTTACCTGATCGGACCCAGCTGGGCAGTCTCTGATCTCTTCAGGGTGGTTCTGCCGTACCACCTGGATGCCTTCAAGCAGATTGCCGGAAGGGTTGCACTCGACTTTCACCATGAGATGGAAGCCCGGGTGGCTTTCCTTGTGGAGGAACGTGGCCGCGTGGCCACGGCCCTGGATGAACTACCCCTGGACCAGTGGCCCTCCGGGGCAAACTTCATACTGTTCCGGCCTCGAGCGGTGCCCGGCGACGAGCTGTGGAATCGGCTTGTGGAATCCGGAGTTCTGGTGCGAAATTGTGCGAGTTGGCCGGGATTGACCGACTGCCTGAGGGTCACGCTGGGAACCCGCGCCGAAAATGACCGATTTCTGGTGGCGCTGCAGGAAGTGTTGGGATGACAACTCGGGCGGACTTGCTTGTCGGGTCACACCACCGTGTTCCCGCGATGCCGCGAGAGTGCGCGACGCTGGAAGGGTGACTGACATGACGACCGGACGGACAGCGCGTGGATCGCGATCAACCAGGGAAACAAGGATCGAGATCACCGTCGACGTCGACGGCAGCGGAAAGACCAACGTCAACACGGGCATCGCCTTCTTCGATCACATGCTGGACCAACTTGGACGCCATGGGGGGATGGACCTGACCGTTTCGGCCACTGGCGACACAGAGATCGACGCGCACCACACCGTTGAGGACACAGGAATCCTGCTCGGTGAGACGCTCGGAGAGGCCCTCGGTGACCGGTCCGGCGTGAGGCGTTTCGCGTCGATCCGGGTACCTCTGGATGAGGCACTGGTCTCCGCTGTGGTGGACCTGTCAGGCCGCCCCTTCCTGCACTATGAGGTCGATCCGCCGGGCCAGAAGATCCTGGGAGATCCGCCATTCGATCCGCAGTTGATGGAGGAGTTCTGGCGAGCGTTCGCCGGCGGCGCAGCGATCACGTTGTACCTCGAAATGATCCATGGCCGTAACACTCACCACATCATCGAAGCCTCCGTCAAAGCTGCTGCCCGCGCTCTTCGTGACGCGGTCCGCATCGAAGGCGGGGGAGTTCCCTCCACCAAAGGGGTGTTGTGAGGGCCGACTTCGACGCTCCACAGATAGCTGTTCTGGACTACGGAATCGGCAATCTGCGCTCCGCGGAGAAGGCATTGCAGCACGTGGGAGCCGACGCTTTCCTGAGTTCCGATCCACAGAACGTGGCCGAAGCCGATGCCATGGTACTGCCGGGGGTCGGCGCGTTCGGTCCCGCCATGGCGGCCCTGCGAGACAGCGGATTGGCCACCGTGGCGCTGGACTTCATCGAGACCGGGCGACCATTCCTCGGAATCTGCGTCGGAATGCAGATGCTCTACGAGGACTCGGATGAATCCCCAGGAGTTCGCGGACTGGGTGTGTTCGGCGGCCGGGTGATCGAACTGCCGGACACCGTGAAGAAGCCGCAGATGCAGTGGAATCAACTCAAAGTGATTCGCTCCTCTCCGCTATTCGCCGATCTGGGAGAGTCACCCTGGATGTACTTCGTGCACTCATTCGCTCCCGTGGTAACTGCTGACACGATTGCGACGTGCACCTACGGCACGGAAATCACCGCAGCCTCGGCGAGAGGAAATGTCAGTGCCTGCCAATTCCATCCGGAAAAGTCCAGTGAGTCCGGCTTGGCACTCCTGCGGAACTTTGTCGGATCTGTTCAGGCGGTCCGAAACTGATGGAACTCTTCCCCGCAATCGATCTTCTCGGCGGCAACTGTGTGCGCCTCTACCAGGGCGACTACGAGCAGTCGAAGGTATATGGGGAAGATCCCGTGGCTCAGGCCCTCGCGTTTGAATCCGAGGGTGCGTCGTGGATCCATGTGGTCGATCTCGACGCGGCCCGCACGGGTGAACCCACCAATCGGGCTGCCATCGGCGCAATTGCCGAAGCGGTGTCGGTTCCCGTGCAGACCGGCGGCGGTGTGAGGAACCTTGCGTCGGCAAATGCGCTGTTCGACCTCGGGGTGACCCGCGTTGTGGTCGGAACGGCGGCGCTGGAGGATCCGGAATTTGTCAGGCGGCTGGCAGCCGGACATCGCGTGGCGGTCGGACTGGACGCCCGGGGACGCGATGTTGCGGTTCGGGGTTGGAAGGAAGGCTCCGGTCGGGACCTGATCGAGGTGGCGGCCTCCTTCGCGTCTGACGGGGTGGAAGCCTTGATCGTGACCGAGATCGGTCGGGACGGGACACTGGAAGGACCGGACACCACTGGCCTGGCCTCGGTACTGGAATCCACGGAGATACCGGTTGTTGCATCCGGAGGTGTCGGCACTTTGGCGGATCTTGAGGTTCTGGATCGCATGGAACGCCGCGGCCGTTCCCTGGCCGCAGTGATAGTTGGTCGAGCCATCTACGAGGGTGCGTTCACGGTTGCCGAGGCCGTGGCGAGTCTTGGTGGCACCTGGGGCTCTGCGCCGAAGGCCGGGGAATGACCGGGGGGCAGGGAATGAATGTCGCAAGGGTCATACCTTGTCTCGATGTGGATGCCGGCCGGGTGGTCAAGGGTGTGAACTTCGTCGACCTGGTCGACGCCGGTGATCCGGTGGAACTGGCTGAGCGTTACGACGCCGAAGGTGCCGACGAGTTGGTATTCCTCGACATCACGGCTTCCAGTGATGCCCGGGACACCACACTGGAGATGGTTCGCCACACAGCCGAGCAGGTGTTCATACCCTTCACCGTTGGAGGCGGAATCCGCTCCGTTGAGGACGCGAGGGCGATCCTGCGGGCAGGCGCGGACAAGGTGGGCGTGAACACCGCAGCCGTGGAACGGCCTGAACTGATCAGCGAGATCGCCGAAGAATTCGGTGCGCAGTGTGTGGTCGTGGCCATTGATTCACGTGGCCGTAAGCCGGATCGGCCCGATGCTCCCGAGTTCGAGGTGTATACCCACGGCGGTCGGACTCCCACAGGACTCGACACTCTCGAATGGGCTGAAAAGGCTGTTGAGCTCGGAGCCGGAGAGATTCTGCTCACCTCGATGGACCGCGACGGCACCCGCGACGGTTTCGATGTGCCGGTCACCGCGGCAGTTGCCGGTTCCGTCACGGTTCCGGTGATCGCGTCCGGAGGAGTCGGAACCCTCCGCCATCTTGTGGAAGGCATCACCGAGGCCGGGGCCGAGGCTGTCCTGGCAGCATCGATATTCCATTTCCGCGAGCATTCGGTCGGCGATGCGAAGGAGGCTCTGGCTGCGGCCGGGGTTCGTGTCCGTCCGAGTCCCGACAGGCTCTGATCCGCACGGCCTGATCGACGTCCGAGGTGACCGACACCCGATCTGATCTGGGTGCGAGCATGGACATGCCGGTCCGGCGTCCACCGGGGTCGGTCCGGGAGCGTGTTCGGACTCGTTCAGCCTGATTCGAGAATTGCTGTTGTCGCGAGTGCCACCGCTCCGAGTCTGCCCGCGAGGAAGTGATCGGTTCCCGGGATCACCTGTGTCCGGGTGTTCACCCAGCCGGCACTCGACTCGGCGATCTGCTCAGGTGTGGTGAACTGATCGTGCTCGGCGACCATCAGGTGAATCGGTCGGGGATCATCGGCAGCCAACATCAAGTCGGTGGAAACCGTTCTCAGCGGGGCAGCGATGCAGACCCAGCCCGCCACGCGAGGATCCACCACCTGAAGGGACACGTCAGCGCCGAAGGACCAGCCAACGAGCCACACGGGTAGGCCCGTGGATGTGGCCAGATGGTCGATGGCCGCTTCTGTGTCGGTCGCCTCTGCAATTCCGCCACCGAATTCGCCACCGGATGATCCGGCGCCCCGGAAATCGAACCGCATGACTGCGATCCCCTCGGCCGGAAGGAGCCTGAACAGATGATCCGGGACCGGAGCGGCCATGTTGCCACCCATCAGTGGATGGGGATGCAGCAGCACCGCTGCTGCCAGCACCTCACCTTCGGGCAAGACGGTCTCGGCCGCCAAGGTGATCCCGTCGGAGGTGTTCAGGGGAACTACCGTCACAGTCATCACAATAGGACGACTTCCGGTCGCTGTTCTTCAACACGACATCACCTTCGAGGACGCCAAGGCCACCCGCGCCCGCCTCCGCCCCGAGATCGTCGCTGCGGCGCGCTCGGGTGCCGAATTGATAGTGCTCACCGAGATGTTCGCCACCGGATTCACGGCCAACACCGAATTGATCGCGGAGCCCGAGGGCGGAGAGACCTCCACATTTCTCGCGGAGTTGGCTCACGAGCATGGAATCACACTCGTGGGATCAATATGCGAACGCTCCACCGGGGGCGGCCTGCCTTCGAATGTGGCCGTTGTTGCCCAATCCGACGGCTCGGTTCAGCGTTACGCCAAACGACACCTCTTCTCATATTCGGGAGAAGACCAACGGATCTCGGCGGGGAATGGATTCCTCAACGTGGAGATCTGGGGAGTCCGGATCAGCTTTTTCATCTGTTACGACCTTCGTTTCGCCGACGACTTCTGGGCGCTTGCCCCTGACACCGATGCCTACGTGGTGATCGCCAATTGGCCCGCGGTGCGCATTGCACACTGGCGTTCCCTGCTGATTGCCCGGGCGATCGAGAATCAGGCTTGGGTGGTCGGCGCAAACAGGGTGGGCCTCGGGGGAAACGTGGAGTATTCGGGAGACTCCCTCATCGTTGATCCGTTGGGCGAGGTGGTGTCGGACGGAGCCGGCGCACAGGAGACGATTCTGCATGCAGTGCTCGACGCCGGAACCGTTTCCGAGGTTCGGTCCAAATACCCGTTCTTGGCCGATCGACGGTAGTCCATGCCAGAATCGGTGGCAGTGAGCACGTCTGCGGAACCCAAGCCAGAGTCAGATTCGGTCCAGCGCATGGGACGCGCTGACAAGATTCCGGTGGAGATGCTGAGCGACCGCATTCTGGTCCAGGTTGATGACTCCGAGATGGAGCGGCGGTCCAGCGGCGGAATCGTGATTCCGGCCACCGCTCAGCTCGGCAAACGACTGACATGGGCGGCGGTCCGCGCCGCGGGTCCGAATGTCCGATCGGTACAGGAGGGGGATCAGGTCCTCTTCAACCATGAAGACGTCTACGAAGTGGAGGTTGGCGGCGAGACGTTCATCACGTTGCGCGAACGAGACCTGCATGCCGTGGCTTCGGAGCGCCTTGAAGAGGGTCACACCGGCTTGTACCTCTAGTCGCCGAACATGGCGTAACTGGTTGGGGATGCCGATGGGCGGAGCCGTAGGATGTCCGGGCATGCCCTCATCAGAATCATCAGTTGCCACACCAATCGGAGTGCGTGAGTCCGACCTCTCCAAGGTCAAGTACAACGGCGACGGATTGGTTGCGGCAATCGTTCAGGATCGCAGTACGCGCGCCGTGCTGATGATGGCGTGGATGAACGCTGAAACGCTGCGCATGAGCCTCGATCAGGGCCGCACGGTCTTCTGGTCGCGTAGCCGCCAGGAGGTTTGGCGCAAGGGTGATACTTCCGGTGACCGGCAGTTCATCCGCTCAGCCCACTATGACTGCGATGGTGACACCTTGTTGTTCATGGTGGAACAAGAGGGCAAGGGCGCGTGCCACACGGGTTCATACAGTTGCTTCTTCTCCCAATTTGGCACCGACGAGTCCAGTGCGGATTCGCCCGGGCCCACCTGACGGTTCACATGACCGGGATCGGCCACGAGTCGGCGGCCACCCCTGACAGGGCAACCTTCCACGAATTGGTGGCCACGCAGCGCGTGGTTCCCGTTCACCGAACGCTGTTGGCCGACCTGACCTCGCCGGTGGCGGCGTTCATGCGCCTGTGTGGCAATGACGGAGGAGGTATTCCGGGATTCCTCCTCGAATCCGTGGATCAGGGCGGGCGGTGGAGCCGCTGGTCGTTTGTGGGGCGCAATCCGCGGGCTCGAATCGTTTCGAGGCTCGGAACTGTCACAACCGAGGGCGATTTGCCGGCCGGATTGCCATTGTCGGAGGGGATTCTCGCAACCCTGGAAGTCCTTCTTGAGTATTTCGAAATTCCGCAGGCCGACGATCTGCCGCCCCTGCACAGCGGCGTGGTGGGTTTTCTCGGCTATGACGTGGTCAGGGAAATCGAAGACCTTCCGAATGCACCTTCGGGTGATCGAGGTTGGCCCGATGCCGTGTTGTCGGTGATCGGCGAGTTGGCTGCGTACGATCACTGGAATCAGCAAGTGACTCTCGTGGCCAACGCGTTCGTGGCGGCCGATGCTCCGCTGGAGGCCGTGGACGCCGCCTATGACGACGCAGTTGGCCGACTGGACCGAATGGCAGTGGATGGAGCGCGGCCTCTCGATGAGCCGCTGGTAACCCCTCCCGATTCACAGGAAATGCCTGCGCGGGTGAAGTCGTCCATGGCGGGTGGCCAATACGAGACAGCCGTGGAGGTTGCCAAGGAATTCATCCGCTCCGGTGACATCTTCCAGAGTGTGCTGTCGCAGCGATTCGACGTCGACCTCACCTGTGATCCGCTTGATGTGTACCGCGTGCTGCGCCAGATCAATCCCTCGCCGTATATGTATTACGTGAGGGAACCCGAGTTGACGCTGGTTGGTTGTTCCCCTGAACCCATGGTGCAACTGCTCGATGGCCGGGTGATCTCACGTCCGATCGCGGGAACCAGATTCCGGGGCCTGACCGACGAGCATGACCGCAGGTTGGCTGCTGAGCTCAGGGAACACCCGAAGGAGCGGGCCGAGCACATCATGTTGGTGGACTTGGCTCGAAATGATGTCGGGCGTGTCGTGGAGTTCGGGACCGCCAAGGTGGATGAACTCATGACCCTGGAGCGATTCAGCCATGTGATGCACCTGACGTCACAGGTGTCCGGGGTCAAGGCCGAGGGCCAGAGTGCAATCGATGTGCTGCGGGCCACGTTGCCGGCCGGAACCGTATCGGGTGCACCGAAGGTGCGTGCGATGGAGATCATCGATGATCTCGAGCCAATCCGCCGGGGCCCGTACGCCGGAGTGGTGGGTTACCTGGACTTCTCCGGCAACATCGACACCGCGATTGCGATCCGGACGATGGTCGTGGACACCGACGCCCGCAACGGTGTGCGGAGGGCATCGGTGCAGGCGGGTGCAGGAGTTGTGGCCGATTCGGTTCCCCAGGACGAAGAACTGGAAACCCGCAACAAGGCCAGGGCATTGCTGTCGGCAATACCCGCGGCCGAGGTGATGACTGCCCAGAGAAGGGCGATGGCCCTCGCGGCGCGCCAAGATTCAGCGCTGCACCAGGAATCAAAGGTGGTGTCTTGCGGCGGTAGCCCAGAGAACACAGAAGGCACACAAGGCCCAGAAGGCAAGGTTCAGGAATGAGCGAGTTGGCAATCCCGGTGGTAGGTGCCCGATGGCCGCGAGACGTGTTGTTGGTGAAGGGACCGGACGCGGCGGCATACCTTCAGGGTCAACTGTCTGCTGATGTTGAGGCCCTCGAGATCGGACAATCCGCACTGGCATTGCTTCTGGCACCGAGTGGCAAGATGGAAGCCCTGCTGCGGGTTTGGCGAACCGACGAGACCCAATTCGTGCTCGACACCGATGCCGGTCACGGTCCGGCGGTGGCAACCAGGTTGGCGCGATTCCTGCTCCGCACCGACGCCACCATCAGCCAACTCGATTGGGGCGCTGTTGCGCTGCGGGGTGACGGAGCAACAGCGGTCGATGTCGATGACAGCGGCGCGGAACTCATGGGACTCGGTCTGTGGCCCGCAGTGGAGGGCCTTGATCTGCTCGGCCCCGATGTCAGGTTGCCCGATTCCGCAGAACCCGCCGATGTCGAACTGCTTGAAGTATTGCGAATTCGGGCCGGGTGGCCGGTCCAGGGCGCGGAGATCACGGAGTCGACAATTCCGGCCGAGATCGGATCGTGGTTGATCACCGCGGCAGTGAGTTTCGACAAGGGTTGTTACGTGGGTCAGGAACTGACAGCTCGCGTGCACAGCCGCGGAGGCAATGCCCCGCGCCGCCTCAGCTTCCTCTCGTTTGAATCCCAGAGCACGGCGGCGCAACGAATCGTCCCCGGAGCGAAACTGTTCGTTCAGGGGTCTGCCAAGGGAGTTCGTCCCGATGCGGTGGTCACAAGTGCCGCCACTGATCCCCGCTCGGGGGAACGAGTGGCTCTGGCGTTCGTGGCCCGAGCCGTTTCCGACGAAGGCGAACTGTTCCCCGAAATCCCGGACCTCGGGTCCCCCGGAGGCGAAGAGGTGAAGCTGTCCGGAGGCGAGGAGGCCGGATCCCCCTGATGGGCACCTACCTGGACAAGATTCTTCTGTCGCACCGGGAAGTGTCATCACGCGACGGTCGATCCCTGGATTCCCTGATCACCAAGTCCGCCGAATCAGGCTCCCCGCGTGGGTTTGCGGCAAGCCTGGCGCCCGGGAACAACCTGCGCGTGATTGCAGAGGTGAAGCGTCGCTCTCCCTCCAGAGGCGATCTGTTCGTGGACCTTGATCCGGCGGGGCTTGCACGAACCTACGAACACGCCGGGGCGAGTTGTGTGTCCGTCCTCACCGATGAGGACTTCTTCGGTGGTTCGGTGCGCGATCTGCGTTCTGCTCGGGAGGCCGTGGCCTTGCCGATTATCCGGAAGGACTTCACGGTGTCGGCCAACGATGTTGTTGATGCCCGCATCATGGGCGCTGACTGCGTGTTGTTGATCGTGGCAGCACTCGATGACGCCGAACTGGCGGACTTCGCGGCCTTGGCCGGTGAGCTGGGCATGGATGCCCTGATCGAAGTTCACGACGAAGCTGAGCTGCAGCGTGCCCTGAACCAGACATCAGGCTCGTTGATTGGTGTGAACCAACGGGACCTGCTCACATTCCAGGTGGATCAGGAGCGCGCCGTGAGGGTGGCAAGAGAGATACCCGACACCGCGGTCAAGGTTGCAGAATCCGGTGTCCGTGGCCCTGCCGATGCGAGTGCACTTGCCGCCGCGGGGTACCACGCTGTGCTCGTCGGAGAGCACCTGGTGACCGCAGAGGACCCATCCGATGCCCTCAACGATCTGCTCGTGCCACGCCACTAACGTCTTGGGGAAACACGGAGTAGTGATGAAGATCAAGATCTGCGGGATCACGAATGAGGAAGATGCGCTCATGGCGGTCGGTCTTGGCGCGGACATGCTCGGATTCCTCTTTGCGCCGAGTGATCGCCAGGTGAGTGTGGGCACGGTGCGCGACATCGTCAAGCGACTTCCCCCGGATGTTCACACCATCGGTGTGTTTCGCGATCAGTCACCCGAGGAAGTCAACGAAACGGTTCTCGCGGCCGGACTCACCGGTGCCCAACTGCACGGCCACGAAACCCCCGGCGATGCCCAGCTCGTGCGCAACACCGCGAAGATCCTCTTCGTCGCGTTCCCAGCAGGTGATCCCGGACTGGAACACATCGGTGAATACGGTGCCGATGCCGTGCTGCTGGATTCACCGGCGCCGGGCTCGGGCAGTGTGTTCGACTGGAATCTGGTGGCTGATCTACCAGTGACTCAGAGGGTGATCCTCGCCGGAGGACTCACACCCGAGAACGTCGCTGAAGCGGTCCAGCGAGTGCAGCCCTGGGGTGTGGACGTGTCAACGGGTGTGGAGGTGCCCGGAGATCCGCAGCGGAAGCACCCGTTGCGTGTCCACGCCTTCATAAAGGCAGCCCGCGATGCCGCTGCGCCTGTCGGGGATCTGGCCGACCTCGGTCCGGACCCGTTCGATTGGTCACTCGACGGAGATTGATCCGGCCGCTGCCAGAGGTGTGACTGCCGCCCACAGCCGCAGACCGACCGCCGAGTCGGTGAGCGGAAAACTGTTGCAGGCGCGCACAGACGAAGGAACTACCTTGGCAGCGTGTCCGATGATGCTCACCAGAAACCAGTCATGGGAGAGCCTGACGCCGGTGGGCGTTTCGGTGATTTCGGTGGCCGCTACGTGCCCGAGACCCTGATGCCCGCCCTGATTGAGCTGGAAGAGGAGTTCCGGGCTGCTTGGGGTGACCCTGAGTTCCGCTCCGAACTGGATCACCTGCTCACCGAATACGCGGGAAGACCCAGCCCGCTGACCGAATGCCACCGGTTGTCCGCGGAGTTGGGGTGCCGGATCCTCCTCAAACGTGAGGACTTGAATCACACGGGTTCACACAAGATCAACAATGTGCTGGGTCAGGCCCTCCTGGCGCGTCGCATGGGCAAGACGCGCCTGGTTGCGGAGACCGGTGCAGGCCAGCACGGTGTGGCCGCCGCCACTGCCGCTGCACTGATGGGCATGGAGTGTGTGATCTACATGGGTGAGGTGGACATGGGCCGCCAGGAACTAAACGTGTTCAGAATGCGCCTGCTCGGCGCAGAAGTGACAGCCGCTCACAGTGGTAGCCGAACCCTCAAGGACGCCGTCAACGAGGCGATGCGCCACTGGGTGTCCACGGTGGAGGATTCCTATTACCTGTTGGGGTCGGTCATGGGACCCCACCCGTATCCATGGATGGTTCGGGAGCTCCAGCGAGTGCTCGGATCCGAGGCCCGGGAACAGTCGTTGCTGGCCCTGGATCAGCAGTTGCCCGACGTGGTGGTGGCATGTGTGGGGGGCGGCTCCAACGCCGCCGGTATCTTCTCCGGCTTCGTGGACAACCCCGAGGTTTCCCTTGTCGGCGTTGAGCCGGCCGGTGGAGCCGCAGTTGGACACGGTGTTCCCGGAATCGTGCACGGCATGAACAGCTTCCTGCTGCAGGACGACGTCGGACAGGTTCTGGAGGCCGAATCGATCTCAGCCGGGCTGGATTATCCGGGTGTGGGTCCTGAGCATTCCTTCCTCAGCCAATCCGGCCGGGTGACCTACGAATCGGTAACTGATGCCCAGGTGATCGAGGCATTTGTTCTGCTGAGTCGGACCGAAGGGATAATCCCCGCCCTTGAATCTGCACACGGGTTGGCGTGGATAGTCGCCAATTCCGAAAGGCTGCACGGCAAGAGCGTGCTGCTCAACCTCTCTGGCAGGGGAGACAAGGACGTTGCCCAGATGATGGATGTGTTGGCGGATCGACTGTGAACTCACCAGCGCCGGCATCGCAACCGACCGATCCGGGGCCGGGCCCTCTCGAGAGCGCATTGCGGTCGCGAATTGATTCGGGCGAAAAGGCGCTTGTCCCATATATGACAGGGGGTCTGGGTGATTGGGTCACCACGGTTGGAGCGATTGCATCGGCTGGCGCGGACGCGATCGAGGTGGGTATTCCCTTCTCGGATCCGGTGATGGATGGTCCGGTGATTCAGGAGGCGAGCCGGCGTGCCCTCGAGGCCGGCACCACTCCCGGAAGTGTCCTCGACGAATTGTCAACCGCTGACGTTGGGGTACCGCTCGCCGTGATGACATACGCCAATCTTGTGTATCGCTTCGGCTGGGACAGATTTGCAGACGCCCTCGTGGTCAGCGGCGTTTCCGGTGCCATCGTGGCGGACATTCCCTTGGAGGAATCGGAGCCCTGGTGCGCTGCTGCCGATGCCCGAGGCGTGGAGACGATCATGCTGGGCGCTCCGACAGGCTCTGATGCCCGCCTCCGAAGGGTAGTGGTGCGCGCCAGGGGATTTGTCTACGCCGTCGGCCTGCTGGGCGTGACAGGGGAGCGGGAGAGCCTCGCTGAAACCTCCTCAGAGATTGCGAGGCGACTCAAGGCAATGACCGACAAGCCGGTTCTTGTCGGCGTGGGAATCGGCAGTCCTGATCAGGCCGCCGAGGTGTGCGAGGTTGCCGACGGTGTGGTGATCGGCTCGGCCGTGGTCCGCAGGGCACTTGAGACCAACTCACCGGAGGCCGTCGGTGAACTAGTCGGTGAGTTCCGCCAGGCGATGTCCTGACCTTGAGAATCCGGGACAGAGCGGATGGCAGAAACTGAACCAGATCGGCCGCAACCCTGCCGATTGGGCCAAAATCTCATTCGCGCGGTGCGTGGTCGGGTCAGGATTTGTGGGCGGATTGCCGCCACAAATGCCAAGTTTCGTGATAGTTACATGGTTGTCATTACAAGCCGTCGGCATCGGTGCCGGCCGAAGGATCAGAGGACCAATGAACAAGACCGAATTGGTGGAGACCATCGCTCAGCGCACCGGGGTGTCGAAAACCGACGTCACCAGCGTGCTCAACGAGTTCGAGCAAATCGCCGGGGACGTCGTTGCCAAGGGCAACGAAACCCTGACCATTCCCGGATTCCTGAAGTTCGAGCAGACCTTCCGGGCAGCCCGGAAGGGTCGCAACCCTCAGACGGGGGAAGAGATCCAGGTGCCCGCAGCCAACGCTGCAAAGGTCAGCGCCGGCAACAAGTTGAAGAAGCGGGCCAAGTCCGGGCAATAGCCCAAGGGCGATAACCCAAGGGCGATAACCCAAGGGCGACAGGTCAGGTCCGGGCTGCATCCGGGACCAATGTCTGTGAAACGGAGCGGGTAGGTGCTTTCGGGCGCCTTCCCGCCCCCGTCCTTGCGGGACCGGGGCCCTTTGCGGACCGGGACACACCTCGAAGTCGAATCGGCGGCTGATAGGTTCCGGGGATGGCGAAACTCGAATCAGGCGACCGTGCACCCGCTTTCCACCTGGCTGATCAGACCGACACGAAGCAACGGCTTTCGCAATACAAGGGTCGCAAGGTGATGGTGTTTTTCTATCCGAAGGCCAACACCTCTGGGTGCACCACCCAGGCTTGTGGCTTGCGGGACATCGCTGCGGACATAGGCGATGTGGCAATCATCGGCATCAGTCCTGACCTGCCGGACAAGCAGGCCAACTTCGACGAGAAGCACTCACTCGGGTTCCCCCTGCTGTCTGATCCGGAGCACAAGGTTGCCGAGAAGTACGGAGTGTGGGCCGAGAAGAAAATGTACGGCAAGTCGCACATGGGAATCGTCAGGTCGGCATTTCTGATCGACGAAAAAGGCACGGTGGCCGAGGCTTGGTACAAGGTCAGCCCCAAGGACACCCCAGCCAACTTGCTCGCTGCTGTCGAATCAGACTGAGTCGAGTCCCCACTGGGATCAATACACCTTGTGGTCAGGACAAACTGTCGTCGAGCGCAGCCAGGCGTTCCTCGAATTGCCTGTCGGCGTTCGCGAGGGCCAGCTTCCGGGCGATCGCTGCGGCCAGAACAGCCAATATCAACATGGTCAGCAGGCGTGGGGGCCGCCTTCGGCAGCGAGTGTTGATCGGATCAACCTGCTCAATGATCTCCGATGATGCTTCGCTCACGATGGCCTCCAACCTGGTCCCCTTAGGCTAGCCTGATCAGCCTTGCCCGGGTGGCGGAATGGCAGACGCGGCGGATTCAAAATCCGCTGTCCGAAAGGGCGTGTGGGTTCAAATCCCACCCCGGGCACCAGCCCGCCCGGTCCGGTTGGCTTCATTGAACTCGTGAATGCCGGGAACCGCGGCGGTGGCCACAAAGTGCCGAGATGCGATGAAGGACATGCAACAAGGCAAGCGAGTCGGGAAATGGACGACGAAGTGAGGGCTCGATGGAGTTGAAGGGGCTTTGCGGAGTCGGCAAGTGCTGACAGAACGTCGGCTCAGGCGGGTATCGACGCGTTTGGTCAAGCTGCGCGAAGAACTTCGAATCGCGGATGAACAATTACTGCACTTCACGGAAGAGGCGGACGACACACGGCTGCGGTCTCTGGTGTCCGAGACACCTCTGGCTGACCACGAGCACCGTGAGGCCGAAAAGGCCGAAGCTGCAATGCAGCGCCACCGCAGTGATCTGGTAACCCAGTTGAACGCCCTTGAGCGGGAACAGGATGATCTGCTGGATCAGCTGAGTGCGCGGCGCCCAGGGGCCAGCGGGTGATCTCCGTCGTCTAAACTGACGGATTCGGTCAGCCCCGAGACTGGCCGATCCGGTCAGCGCCTAAACTGACCAAACCCAGTCGAGATTGTCGGACGACAGACGGAAGCGGAGAACTGAGATGGCAACGGAGCCAACTCGTGTGGTGGTTGCTGAAGACGAGGCCATCATCAGGATGGACCTCAAGGAGCTGCTCCAGGAAGAAGGTTACGAGGTCGTGGCCGATTGTGGCCGCGGCGATGACGCTTGGCAGAAGGTCCAGGACCTGAAGCCGGATCTGGCCTTGCTGGACATCAAGATGCCAGGCATGGACGGCATCGCCGTTGCGCGCAAGATCAATCAGGACCATCGCTGTGCGGTGGTCCTCGTCACGGCCTTCTCCCAGCGCGAACTGATCGATGAGGCCATTGATGCCGGCGTTCATGGCTACGTGGTCAAACCCTTCGAGCGCCACGACCTCGTGCCTGCGATTGAGGTGGCACTCGCCCGACAGAGCGCGGAAACGCGGTTGATCGCCGAGGTTGCCAACACCCAGGAACGTCTGGAGGCCCGCAAGGTCCTGGATCGCGCCAAGGGGCAACTGATGGATGTTCACGGCCTCAACGAACAGGATGCCTTCGGGTTCATTCAGAAGACGGCCATGAGTTCCCGGCAGCAGATGCGCGCAGTGGCCGACGGCATTCTCACCGGTTCGATCACTCCGTCGCAGACCGCTGCGGAGTAGGCCATGACCGACCTGATGCTCGTTGACGGCAACTCCTTGACCTATCGAGCGTTCTTCGCGCTGCCGACGGACTTGTCCACAGCGAGCGGTCAGATAACCAACGCCGTGTTCGGATTCACTTCCATGCTTTTGAACCTGATTCGTGATCATCAGCCCGAGAAGGTGATCGTCGCCTTCGATCGCCCGGAACCGACCTTCCGCCACGAACGACTCGATTCGTACAAGGCCAATCGGGATTCAGCACCCGACATCCTCCGTCAGCAGATGGGACTGGTTCGCCAAGTGGTGGACACGTTCGCCATCCCGGTGGTGGAGATGGTCGGCTTCGAGGCCGACGACTTGATCGCCACGCTGGCCACAGCCGCCGAACTGCGCCGTGAGGATGTCCTGGTGGTCACGGGTGACCGCGATAGTTACCAGTTGGTCAATGATCCCCACATCAAGGTGCTCTACAACAAGCGGGGCGTTTCCGACTACGCGCTGTATGACGAAGCGGGGATCCTCGACCGTACCGGGGTCCGACCTGCCGACTATCTGAACTACGCGGCCCTGCGCGGAGACAAGTCCGACAATCTGCCCGGCGTTCCCGGTGTGGGTGAAAAGACTGCCGCAAAGTTGATCAACAAGTACGGCGGCATCGATGGCATCTTCGCCAATGTTGCGGATCAAACCCCCAAACTCCGCGAGAACCTGGAAGCGGCCGAGGAGTTGGTGAGGATCAACGTCGAGATGATGGATCTCGTGCGCGATGTCCCTCTGGATGTGTCCGCCGATGAGATGGAACAAGGAGAGGTCGACACCGCTGCAGTACTCGAGTTGTTCAAGTTCCTCGAGTTCCCGAGCCTCGTTCCGAGGCTGACCGAGGCGTTCCCGGATTTGTTTGGTGAAGGCTCACCTGGCGTTGAAGACTTTCGGGTTCTGGAGGCGGAGGTCACGGTTGTCGAATCCGCCGAGGGGCTGGGATTGCTGCGCAAGGAGCTGTCGGCAAACACGAACACGGTCGTTGCCGCTGGATGGACCGGGGAGCCCGGACGCAGTGATCTGATGGGTCTGGCCGTGGTCACCGACGCCGAAGCCGGTGAGGTTGCCTGGCTCCCCGGCGATCTGCTTCGTGCCCCTGAATCCCGGCAGGCCGTGGGGGCGCTGCTGGACGAGAACCCGGTTGTTGCCCACGATGCCAAACCCCTGATTCGCTCCTTGTTGTCGATTGACCTCGACCTGGCATCGCTGGGCGCCGACACCAAACTCGCCGCCTATCTCCTTGACCCGGCAGAGGGCAAGTACCTCCTCAATGACCTGCTTGCCCGCTACGCCGCTGCCGAGTTGGCCACGGAGGGAGATGCTCCGGCGGGGGAATTCAACTTCGATCCTGACGCGCTGCCGCCGCACCAGGCAATCGCTCGCGAGGCTCTCGGCGTTTCCGTGCTGGCGGCACCCATTGCGGAGGCTCTGGAGGTGCAGGGGCTCGCTGATCTGAATACCCGGATCGAGGTTCCGCTGGTCCACGTCCTGGCCAAGATGGAGCACCTGGGCGTGGGTGTGGACCGCTCGATTCTGGAGAATCTTCTCGAGGAACTCACTGCTCGAAGTGATGCAGAACGAGCGGCGATCATCTCCGAAGCCGGCGGAGATCTCAACGTCAACTCCACTCCGCAGATGCGCGAGGTTCTCTACGAGCGACTTGGATTGCCGATCCACAAGAAAACCAAGACCGGGCCGTCCACCGATCAGCAGACCTTGGAGAGGCTCAAGGGCGAGCACCCGATAATCGATCACATTCTCGCCTACCGCGAAGTGGAGAAGCTGCGGTCCACCTATGGAACCGGACTGCTCGCCGAGATAGCGGGGGATGGCCGAATACATGCCACCTTCAATCAGACTGTTGCCCGCACCGGGCGGTTGTCCTCGGACCAGCCCAACCTGCACAACATCCCCGTTCGAAGCGAAGAAGGCCGTCGGTTCCGCGAGGCGTTCGTGCCGGCAGACGGGTACGAGTTTCTCGTTGCCGACTACAACCAGATCGAGCTTCGCTGCATCGCGCATCTGGCGGAGGATCCCGGACTGGTCGAGGCATTCACATCTGGTGACGACATCCACAATCGCACCGCATCGCGGGTGTTCGGAGTTGATCCGGCGGAGGTGAGTACCGAACAGCGGTCCAAGGCCAAGATGGTGTCCTACGGTCTCGCCTACGGCATGGAGGCCTACGGGTTGGCCCAGCGCCTCAACATCGGGCGCGACGAAGCCCAGGAGATCCTCGACGCCTACTTCGAGGCGTTCCCGAGCGTTGCGGACTTCATGGAATCCACCGTGGCGGAGGCTCGGGAGCGGGGCTACACCGAAACCGCGTTCGGTCGACGTCGTCAGATTCCCGAACTGTCCTCGAATCAGCGGCAGATACGTGCAGCCGGTGAGCGACAGGCAATGAACGCTCCGATACAAGGCCTTGCCGCCGATATTTTCAAGATCGCACTGGTTCGGCTCGACGCTGCCATGTCTTCATCGGATTCGGCCAGTCGATTGATCCTGCAGGTCCATGACGAGGTTGTGCTCGAAGTGCCGCCCGATGATTGGGACGCCACTGAAGCAATGGTTCTGGAGGCCCTCGGTGGAGCTTTCGATCTACGGGTTCCCCTTGAGATCAACCTGTCCCGCGGTATGAGTTGGGCCGAGGCGAAAGGGTAGACACTCACGTGAAAGATCCACCAAGGCATTGGTTCGAGGACGTGGCCGATTACCTCGGCCCGGCGTACCTGCGTTACTCCTTCACCAAGGGAACCGATTCCGAAGTGGGGTTTCTCGTCGACGCTCTCGGACTGTCGCCCGCAGACACGGTGCTCGATGTGGGCTGTGGGCCGGGCAGGCACTCCCTGGCGCTGGCTCGGATGGGAATCCGGGTCGTCGGGGTGGACATCTCGGCAACGTTCATCGGACTGGCCGGCGAATCTGCCGAACAGGCCGGTCTGTCAGACCTGACGGAGTTCCACCGTGCCGACGCTCGGGAAATGGCCGATGACGATCGCTTCGCCGGCAGGGGATTCTCAGCGGCGATTTCCTTGTGCCAAGGAGCATTCGGCCTGGGAGGGCCGCCCGACAGCGGCGATCCGCAGAATCTGGCCCCAGATTCAGCAGTTCTGACCGGCATCCGTGAATCGCTTGCGCCCGGCGGACGCTTCGCGGTTTCTGCCTTCTCCTCCTACTTCCAGCTGCGATGGCTGGAAGACCAGGACTCATTCTTCGCTGCCACGGCGGTCACCCATGAGCAGACAGAACTCAGGAATGCCGAAGGCAGGACCACAGATGCCGAACTCTGGACCACTTGTTACACGCCGAGGGAACTGAGGCTTCTGGTGAACAGTTGCGGACTGACCTGCGAATCGATTCACTCGGTGACACCCGGAGAGTACGCGGCCAACGATCCCAGCCTGGACAGCCCGGAGTTCCTGGTGCTGGGGAGCAGGCCCGCCTGAGAACCCGAAATGGCTTCGCTGCACCGATGAGGGTCCCGGGAGTTGCCTCTGCCACTTTCCGTGGCACGGTTTCGCCGAGTAAACTTCGCAAGTCCCTTACCGTCTACCAATACTGAGCTACCAAGTGTCCGAAACCAATGCCGAGGCCCAGCCGCAACCTGCGGTCGCACCCATGGGCGAGCCCGAACCCAGCACCGAAGCCGAGACCGAACCAAAGGTCGAGGAATACGTTCCCCGACAGATCATCGAGAATGACCTGGGTGACCTGTCGCTCGATGACGCCTACGCACAATCGATGGTCGACGTCGCAGATGGCCAGATGGTGACCGGCAGAATCGTGAAGGTCGACCGCGACGAGGTCTTGCTGGACATCGGTTACAAGTCCGAGGGAGTGATCCCTAACCGCGAGCTCTCGATCCGCAACGAGGTCGACCCGGGCAAGGTTGTCTCGGTCGGTGACGAGGTGGAAGCACTCGTCCTGCAGAAGGAAGACAAGGAAGGCCGTCTGGTCCTCTCCAAGAAGCGTGCTCAGTACGAGCGGGCCTGGGGAACCATCGAGAAGGTCAAGGAAGAAGAAGGCGTAGTTTCAGGACCGGTCATCGAGGTGGTCAAGGGTGGACTGATCGTTGACATCGGTCTTCGTGGATTCCTTCCGGCGTCACTGGTTGAACTTCGTCGTGTGCGCGACCTCCAGCCGTATGTCGGTCGGGAGCTGCATGCCAAGATCATCGAACTCGACAAGAATCGCAACAACGTGGTCCTTTCCCGCCGGGCATTCCTCGAGGAAACCCAGAAGGAACAGCGTGAGGACTTCCTCAACAACCTGAAGCCCGGAGAACGCCGCCAGGGTGTCATCTCCAGCGTGGTCAACTTCGGTGCCTTCGTGGATCTCGGCGGAATGGATGGGCTCATCCATGTTTCGGAACTCTCCTGGAAGCATGTTGATCACCCCGGTTCCGTGGTCACAGTCGGCGACGAGGTCGATGTTGAGGTTCTCGAGGTAGATTTCGAGCGCGAGCGCATCTCCTTGTCCCTCAAGGCCACTCAGCAAGATCCTTGGCAGGAGTTCGCTTCTGCTCACCAGGTCGGCGAACTGGTCTATGGCCGTGTCACCAAGCTGGTGCCCTTCGGTGCGTTCATCCAGGTGGGCGACGGCATCGAAGGCCTCGTGCACATTTCCGAGATGTCCGCACACCACGTTGATCTCCCCGAGCAGGTCGTCACTCCGGGTGAGGAACTGTGGGTCAAGATCATCGATCTGGACCTCGAGCGCCGTCGTATCAGCCTTTCGATCAAGCAGGCTGCCGAAGGTGGAATCGTCGCTCCGGAGTATCAGGAGCACTTCGGTGAACACGCGTATGACTCCGAGGGCAAGTTCATCGGCGAGCCCGAGGACGAGGAGACTTCCGAAGGTCAGGAAGCTTGGCAGGAGTTCTACGCCGATGATGGTGAGGCACCCCCTGCGGATACCACGGAGGACGTTGCGGCGACGGAGGCAATTGCTGCTGAGGAAGGCGTTACCGAAGAAGCAGTTGCCGAAGAAGCTGTAGCCGAAGAAGCAGTAGCCGAAGAAGCCGTAGTTGAGGAAACAGTTGCCGAAGAAGACGCGGAAGAAGTTGTTGCCGAGGACCCTTCAGAGGCCTGACCTCAGGACAACATTCAGCGGATACCGCGCGCACAATCACGAGCAGGTGCAACGGATCACGCGGTGGCGTGAATCACCACTGGCGCTTCTGGCGCTTTCTCGTTCGATGAAGTCTCCCAAGGAGGCCTTTGGCGCTTTCGTCGATTTCGGTGGCTGGTTTGGACCAACTGCGTCGCCACGAATCGAGATCGGGTCCACGCATCGACGGTGAGTGCCCGGCGTGGGCTCGCAGTCTGGCCGTGTACCAGTCCGTTTGGCGCTCGTCGGCGATCATTTCCATCGCAGCTTCGATTCGCTCGGCGAACTTCCGCGGATCCTCTGATTCCTCAGCGGAGAGTGGTTCGCCGAAACTGAGATGCACCCGGCGCGGTTCGGGCCGCTTGGAGCCTTTCGGCAGCACCCGGTCCGTCCCGTCGATGAAGATCGGAACCACTGAGACCCCGCAACGGCACGCGAGGTAGGCCGCTCCACCCTTGTGGGCCTGACCCCATCCGTCGGGACTGCGTCCGCCCTCGGGGAAGATGGCCAGGGACCATCCGTCGTCGAGGAGGTCGGCTGCTCCGATGGCCGAACGGCGCGAGACACGGTGTCGCTCCATCGGGATGGCACCCCATGCCCACGCGTTGATGACGGCCTTGGGCCGTGTGTCGAAGAAGTAGTCGGCTGCCCCGGCCACCACCAGGCGGTGACGGAAGCGCCGCGGTATGGCCATCTGGACCAGTGACGTGTCGAGGTGGCTGTGGTGATTGGCCACAAAGATGAGGGGTCCATCCAGATCGGCGATGCGGTCACGGTTGTGGATCACCGGAGCACAAAGGCTGGTCACGACCGCCCGGCCGAGCGTCTCGGTGGCGGCGATCCGTGTCCAGCGGGCAACCGGTTTGCGGGCCCACGCGGTGTCATATCGGTCCTGCAGGTCCGGGCCGGGGAGGGGTTCCACCTGAGTCGGTGTGGGTGCGGAACTCAAGGGGAACCGGGGCCGGGGGAGTGTTGGGCGCATGTGGATCAGCTCACATCCGCCATGGCCAACGGGGGATTCTTGAAGTAAGTGATGCTTGGCTGGTGACCAACCGTGTCGGAGGCGATCTCCAGGGCGTCGGCCAAGGTGGACGCCGGGCGATAGCCGAGCCTGCGAACAGCTTCGGGATTGCCTCCGACTATCACGACGTCACCCAGGTGGGACAGTGCGTGGGCACCCCAGTACCACATGTAGAACGGATGAACCCCGTGGTAGGCGTACCCGGTGCGGTACAGATGGCGGTACCACTCATCTTCGGCATATCGCTTCTCGAAGTCCCGCTCCATCACTTCGGGATCAGTTGTTGTGGTCAGCACTTCTTCGTAGAAGTCGATGTAGCTCGGATGGTTCACGGGGCTGAACTCGGGTTCTGTCGGATGGCTGAGTATGAGCACTCCGCCCTCGCGCACAAGGGGTTTGCCCCGATACATGTTGAACATGTATCCGAGGCCCAGACAATGCACGAGGATCGGATTCATGATCGAGTTCACGTTGTAGGGACCGACATAGGGAAGCCCGAACATCAAGATGTCGGTCTGGCCGGTCACGGGCACGATCTGCTGGTCGAACACGTGGCGGGTGGTGATCTCGTGGACGGCGGAAACCTCGCCGGCCTGTACAGAGGTGAGTCCGTACGGTGCCCTCCATCCCTGCATCGACCGGCGGCGCAGCGACGGACTCATCCGGTCAAGACTTGCTCTCAGGCCGATGAACGTGGCCCGATCCCTGGCCGACCATTCCCATTCCCGTTTCCCGAGCACCTCGAGGGCGCCATCACCGTAGAGGTCATTGTTCACCGTGGTTTCGATCTGAAAGACCTTCACTCCGGCCTTGGCGAGCACCTCACCCTGACGCCAGTTGCTCTTGTGGAGTTCCGAGTTCTCACGGTCCATGAAGGACTTGCTGTGGAGCATCGTGTGGACATTGTGGTGATGGCGCAGCGCTTGGTAGCCCGACAGCCCGGTGGCCGTCGATTTCCAGCCTCCATCCATGGAAACGAGGTTCAGATTCACGTAGATCACGAGGTCGCTCTCGGCAGCCCGCCTGGAAATCTGAACTTCCTCGCCCTGATCCGTTTCGCCGATCAGGACCAGTCCGTCGGGATCTTCGGCGTCATGGTTGTAGAGCCGGCCGCGGGGAGCAAAGGCGTCGTACACTCGATCGCCCACGGCGTGTCGCAACTCCTCCTCGGTCATCCGCCTGTGCAGGGCCAGCGCAGCAATCAGATGAATGTCGTCCACACCCACTTCGGCCGCGATGTCCAGCACGGCCTCCATCACCCGCTGGCGGACATCCGGTCGCCTCATTTGTGGCAGGGGCAGTGATATGTCGTCGAAGGCAATCGTGAGCACCATGTCGGCATGCAGGAGTTCGCGCAGGGGCTCCGAGTCGATCGGGTTCTCGAGCGCGTCGCGAATAGCTGCGTCCGGATCCTCGATGGGTTTCAAGGGTTCGGGTGGATAGATCACGCGCGAGCGACCTGCCGGCAGCTTCTCGAGTCTGAGCTGCTCTCCGTGGTGCATCAGCACCGGAGCAGTTGATCTATCGACGTCCAGAACCAGGCCGGGCCTCGATCGGTACTGTCGGCTCAACGGGATCCCTTTCTCGGGTCGATTGCAATCTTCACCGCACCTCGCGAACCTGCGGAGGCGGCATGCGAAATTGCTTCGGTGTATCTGTTCATCGGGTACACAGCGCTCAGCATCCTTTGAAGGTCCGCTGCTGCGATCAGCTCCGCAGCGAGATCGAAAGTACGGTAATTCCGCCCGCTGATCACCTCCCGGCCGTAGGTGTAGGCGCCGCGCAGGTTGATCTCGCGTTGCCAGAGCGCGGTCAGGTCGATGGTGGACTTTCCGGGCATGCCCATGAGGATGACCCGACCGGTGGGTTTGGTGATGCTGATGGCTGATTCGATGCTCGCAGGCGAACCAACGCAGTCGATGGTCACGTCCACTCCTGTGGCCAGACGGGCGCTGGATCCTCTTCCGAGAACCTGTGACCCGGTGATGCGGCGTGCGGCTCTGAGGATCTCCGCGGGTGCAACGGTGCTGCAGTCGGCCAGAGAATGGGCCAGTTGGGTTTGCTGCGGGTGTTTTGCCGCCACCAGGAGCGTTGCGGGTGGAGTCCATCTCTGCAGCGCCGCGGTCACCCCGAGACCCATGGTTCCGGCGCCAATGACGGCAACAAGTTCGTCGGGTTGGACCTGGGCGGCAAGGGCGGCGTGGGTGGCGCATGCCATCGGCTCGATCAGCACGGCGGCTTCGTCGCTGAGATCGTCCGGCACCGGATGCAGTTGGCTCCGGTGCGCAACCATCGATGTCGACCAGCCACCGCCGGTGTCGCAGCAGAATCCGCTCTGCAGACCTTTGGACACGTCACCGTGGGCGAGGTTGCCGCAGTTGCCCAGATCGCCGCGTGCGCAGGGGGCGCAGACCGGCTCGACGCCGCGGGCAACACATCCCAGAACCGGCTCCACGACCACTCACACACCATCGTGGTCCGCAACGACCTCGTGGCCGGGCACGAACGGCATGGACACGATCGGGTCGAACCAGCGTGAGGAACGACCATCCACGGCCGCCAGATCAGAGGCGCAGATACCGGACAGGTGCGGCTTGATCCGCACCCAGCCGTCGGCCGGCAGATCGAGTTCCGGCAGCCGGGTTTTCAGCTTCAGCGGACCCACGGATCCGCCCGAGCCGGGTTTCCACTGCGAAGCCACCCGGGCGGCGCCAAAGCGCGCGATGTTGCGCTCGAAGACGAGGGATTCGCGCCCACGGCTCATGGGGTCACTCCCGTCCAACGAGGAGCCAGCGGCAACAGGGTGGGCCTATGACCCTTGGCAGTGGTGAATTCCTCGATCAGCCATCCGCGCTTGCGGGCAATGGTGGCCAGGCGGGGTTCGGGATTCACTGCAACCGGGTAACCGACTGCGTTCAGCATCGAGAGATCCGACGAGGAATCGGCATAGGCAACTGATTCCGCGGGATCCAGGCCATGAAGGTCGCAGATTTCCTGGATAGCCGTTGCCCGTGCTTCAGCAGTTGGTGGAGCGTTCCTGAGGTGACCGGTCAACACGGTTGTTCCGTTGCGCTGTTCCTTGGTGGACACAGCACAGATCACGTCATCGAAGAGGGGACGGATCGGTTCCACCACGATGTCCAGCGCACCGGTGATGAGCACAGTTCGATGCCCGAGACGCCGGTGCTGCCTGACGCGGCGAATCGCATCGGGAAAAGCGCGGTCCAGGAGCAATCGGCTGAAGGCTTCAGCACTGTCCTCGGTGACCTCATCGAGGGGAGCCCCTTCGTATCGCCGGTAGAACTCGCGAAGGAAGTCGGATCGGTCCCGACGATCCGCAGCGATCAGTGAAGGCGCCTCTGCCAGGAGCCGACCTACCAGACGGATTCGGTCGATCTTGTCGAGTCGGCGGCTTGCCAACCATGCGTAGGAGGCAACCACGTTGGAGGCAATGAGTGTGTTCTCCAGGTCGAAGGCGGCCAGATGGCGTTTCTCCGAGAGAACCTGGGAACGCAGACGCCGCGACCGTTGGTCGGGATCCTTGCGGGACGGCTTCAGTGACGCCCGACCGTGTTTGACCACCGAAGGGATGTGTGTCTCCGAGATGTAGGTGGGCCAGTCGATGACTGCGGGATCCACACCCAGTTCCAGTAGCCGGTCGACGCCGTAGATCGCTTCACACTCGGTGTAGGCGCCATACAGCTTGACGAAATCCAGGGCACGTTCCGCCTCACTGCGCTTTGACTCGAGGTCGGCACCCCACTGCGCGGCTTTGCCACGCACCGGCAGCGATGAGACAACTTTCTCGATCTTCTTCAGTGCGGTGGTGGCTGCGGTCAGCTGTCGTTGAACCCGCCCACGACCGGGGAATGACCAGTCGGGAACGATGATTGGCTGGCCGTGATCGTCATGGATCGGTGTGGCTGTGAACCAGTCGCGAACCTCATCCACCAGCACTTGGTAGTGAAGCGGGTTTCGTGATCCGGAGGCCACCTGAATGATGTCGGGATCATGGGTGGAACCCGGCTGCGGGTTCTCGGCGGCAGCCACGATGGCTGACACGACGAGATCCACCGGAATCACGTCGATGATCCCTTCGGGAACACCCGGAAACTCCTTCAGCAAGCCACGGGCGTAGGACAAGATGATCGGTTCCGCCATGCGGAACCCGCGGATCCAGCCTGGCCTGGGCAGTTCCAGGGCGGACTCGATGATGGACGGCCGAACGATGCTGAGTGTGGCCGGGCCACTTTCTCCGAAGCCGGCCAGAGTCTCGGTGAGCGCCACTTCGCCGAGTGCCTTGCTGAGGGCGTAAGCGTCGGCCCAACCGAGCGAACGGGCTCGGGCCCGCCCGGCCTCGACCATCTCGTCGGCAACCCAGTCGCGCCGCATCTCCTCGGTTTTGTCTGCCAGCAGTGGTCCTCCGGCCGGACCGATTTCGCTGCGGGCGTCGGCGTGGAAACCGTCGAGCCGCTCCGGAGTGCGGCTCCGTGCGTCCAGATCACCTCGGGTGCGTCGAGACGCCGCCACTTCGGCTCTCCAGTCGATGTCACCGAAGAACGGATTGGAGGTAACCGGTTCCTCGGCTGCATCACCGCGTTTGTTGCCCGCCACATAACATGTGCTGACCACAACCAGATGCGGACGGCTGCCGGCCGCCCGGATAGTTTCTGCCAATCGGACCGGACCCAGCAGGTTGATTTCGATCGCGCGATCGAGCGGGGCATCGAATGCCACGGTTGCGGCAGAATGAATCACAGTGTCGCATTCTGCGAGCAACTCCAGTTCGTCAGGGTCAAGCCCGAGGCCCTCGGCTCCGACGTCTCCGCTGACCACGTGTATCCGGCTGGTGAGGTCCTGAAACGTTTCGTCGCCGAGGGCCGCGCGCATAGGGTCGAATGCGTTGTTGCGCAGGATTTCGCGCCTCATGCGCTCCTCGGCTGATCGTCGCCGTCCGTCACGAATCAACAGAACGACTTTGGCAACATCGAGCCGCAGCAGCCGTTCGAGTACTGCGGTTCCCACGAATCCCGTCGAACCGGTGAGGAAGATCGTGTGTCCGGCCAGTGATCCCGGGATCTGGGCCGCTTGGTCCTTCGGGTTCATGATGGGCTGACCTTGTGGATTGAGCGTTGCTGATGGCGTTCCAATGCCAAATTCACCAACTCGTCGATCAGGTCGGGGTAGGTCAGCCCTGTCGCCTTCCACATCTTCGGATACATGGATATCGGTGTGAACCCGGGGATGGTGTTCACCTCATTGAGCAGAATGTCATCGCCGCGAAGGAACATGTCGACCCGTGCCATACCGCTGCAACGCAAGATCTTGAATGCAGCGATCGCCGTGGATCTCATTCGGTCCGACGTTTCGGCCGGAAGATCCGCCGGCACGACCGTCTCGGACGTTCCAGCGAAGTACTTGTCCTCGAAGTCGTAGAAGTCCGCGGTGGTGACTATCTCGCCCACTCGCGAAGCCGAAGGGTGATCGTTTCCGAGCACACCGCACTCGATCTCGCGAGCCTCGACACCCTCCTCGAAGACAATCAAGTCGTCGTAGAGGAACGCTTCGGTTACCGCTGCTTCGAGCTGTTGCGCGGTGGTGACCTTGCTGATCCCGATGGATGATCCCATGTTCGCCGGTTTCACGAACACGACCGGACCCAACTCGGCGAGTACTTGTTTCGCCGAGAGGTCGGGCAGATCGGTTCTGCTCAAGGCGAGCCACCGGGCCTGTTGAATTCCATGGGCCTCGAGGACTGTCTTGGCCATCACCTTGTCCATGGCCATTGCGGATCCCAGGACTCCGGATCCCACGTAGGGAATGCCCGCGAGCTCCAGCATTCCCTGAACGGTGCCGTCTTCCCCATTGGGTCCGTGCAGGATGGGCAGTACCACCGTTGCAGCGGCGCCGGAGTTGAGCGCGGCGCCCGGCTC
Organism: Microthrixaceae bacterium; assembly: GCA_020027475.1. Taxonomy (GTDB): domain Bacteria; phylum Actinomycetota; class Acidimicrobiia; order Acidimicrobiales; family Microtrichaceae; genus JAHRAZ01. Next base: position 12,517 of record JAHRAZ010000023.1, on the reverse strand, counting down.
GAGTGAAGTTCCCTCCGCCGGCACCGACTCCGGCAGTTCCTGTGCTCGACCTGCAGCCAGTAGCGCCGCCGCTTTGTCAGCAGCGACCCAGCTTCCGCTTCTGGTGATGCCGATCGGGATCAATTCGTACTTGGCTGGGTCTGCCGCGCGCAGAATGTGGCTGGCAGAAATGCAGCTGATCTCGTGTTCTGCGGATTGTCCACCAAAAAGCACGATCAGCCGTGTTCTTTGGTGCTCATTTCCGGATTCAGCCATGAGCGGGCAGTCTATTGCGCCCCGAGGAGCACAGGCACTGCTGCTGCTGTGCATCGTCGCCGTGGAGTGGAGGCGATGACTTCCTCCCCGGGCCCACGGATGGCGGTGCAGCGATCGCCCGAACAGGCCTGATGGATCCGGGTGCCGTCCGTTCTCAAAACGGGAATCGACGGCGCAACCAGTCGGCCAGGAGTGGATCCACGATCACCGTTCCCTCTGGCGTGTTCTGCAGAAAGCCATTGCCCGTGAGTGCCTCGATCGCCCCCCTTGCGGTACCCGGAGCCAGGTTCACAGCGTCCGCAGCGGTGCCATAGATGCTTCCCCCGGCGGCGAGCACCCGCAACGTCTTCTGATGGCCGGTGGGCAACAACGCATGCAAACGCTCGGAGCCGGCGTCCACTGTCGCGCGGACCTCGCCGAGAGCTGTCTCCCAGATCTGATCGGTGGCAACCCCTCCTGGATCGGTTTGTTGCCACACGGCGTCTGCCAACTGCATCGCCCTCTGCGGATGTCCGTCGGCCATAGCAACGATCTTGGTGGCTGATCCGCCCGGATCGCGACCTGTTTCTTCGAAACCGTCCCGGATGATGTCGAGTACTTCCAGGTCGGTGAGGGCACCGATCTCAACCAGATCCGCCTGTGCGAAGAAGGGCTGGGCACTGTCCGAAAAGAGCAGGCGCATGGTGGAGGGATCGGATCCTGCAAAAACTATCCCCATGTCCCGATAGTGATGTTGCAGCGCCGTGCGCAGGATCGACGTCGCTCCCTCGGCGTTCGCCAGCCCCGAGAACTCGTCGAACACCACAATTACATCCTTGCGTTCTGCGGTTTTGACGAGCACATCCAGCAACGACCAAAGCAACGCAACCGGGTCCGGCCTGTCCCGTTTCGACTTGGACAACTCCACACCCACCACTCCCAGGCGAAGCGAGATTCCTCCGGCCACGCCCTCCAGAACCCTGCGGAGTGGTCCTCTGGTGCCGGCCAGACCACGATCCATCGCGGCGGCAACATCGGCCATCGAGGTGAGCCCGTAGAAGTCGATCCAGATGGGTGCGGGACCGACTTGTTCCAGATCTGCGGTAACCCGGCGCAGAAGGCTGGTCTTGCCGTATCGTCTGGGGCCGAGGAGCGCCGTGACCCGCCGTTGCATCAGTCGCTCGGCAAGATCGGCTCGCAGTTCATCGCGGCCTGTCACTTCGCCCGGCTTCAATGGGCCTTGGTACGGGAAAGGACTTCGTTCCATGGAGCCGATAGTACTCCATTCAACCGAGTATTCCTTGCGGTTGTGAATCTGTTCCATCCAGTTCCGAACCTTGGCGATGGCGGCCTGCTGACCTATGGGACCACACCTCTTGGCGGATCAACCTCGCCAGTGAGATGAGTCAGTGATGCCCGAGTGGAGTAGTTCGGCATGTGATGATTCTGGAATGGATTTCACCGCATCGCGTCTGGCAGCGAACCTGGGAGGAACCCTATGGGGCGACGACGCCGGAATCAGCGGTCTCGCCATCGATTCGCGGATCCTTCAGCCGGGTCAACTCTTTGCCGCAGTCGAGGGCGACCGCGATGGTCACGACTTCGTATCGGCAGCCAGACAAGCCGAAGCAGGTGCGGTTCTGGTGAACAGGGTGCTCGACGACGGCCCCTCCATTGTGGTTCCGGATGTCTCAATGGCACTCACCCGCATGGCCGGTCTCGCTCGTCGGAGATTGCCGGAGTTCGTGGTCGGGGTCACGGGATCGGTCGGCAAGACGACTACCAAGGACTTGCTCGCTGCAGTGTTGACCGAGCGCTTCAGGACCGCAGCTTCCCCCGAGTCGTTCAACAACGAGTTGGGTGTGCCGCTGACCTTGGCCAACGCCCCCGATGACACCGAAGCCGTGGTGGTGGAAATGGGAGCGCGCGGGCACGGCCATATCTCCCATCTGTGCTCCATGGCCCTGCCCACAATCGGGGTGGTGACAACTGTGGAGGCCGTACACACCGAGTACCTGGGCTCGATGGAGCAGGTGGCGTTGGCAAAGCGGGAACTGCCCGAGTGCCTCCCGCCCGATGGTCTGGCGGTTCTCAACGCCGACAATCCACTGGTGGCCGCGATGGCGGAGCACACAAGGGCAGCGACGGTGTTCTTCGGTGGATCCTCGCGAGCCAATGTCCGTGCCACCGGGATCGAGTTCGATGCTGATTTGCGTGGCCGATTCCGCCTCGAGTCCGAATGGGGGAGTGCAGAGGTGGAGATGGGCGCAAGGGGAGCCCACAACGTGTCGAATGCCCTGGCCGCAGCGGCGGTCGCTCTGGCCTCCGGGGTGTCGGTGGAGGCTGTGGCTGCGGGACTGTCCAGTCCGATCGGCTCCAAGTGGCGCATGGAACTCCTGCGCACTCCCGACGGTGTCGTGGTGCTCAACGATTCCTACAACGCCGGCCCGGCTTCGATGAAGGCAGCGATGCTCTCGTTGGCAGAGCTTGCACCGCCTCGCCGAATCGCAGTGTTGGGAACAATGGCGGAGCTCGGAGATCGAGCGGCCGAGGAGCACCGCCAGGTGGCAGACCTCGCGAAAGCCCACGGCATCGAGGTGATCGCCGTCGGGACCGACCTGTACGCCAGACCAGCTGATGCGGCCGACGCAGACGAGGCCGCGGAATTGTTGTTGCAGCGACTGGGTGAAAGCGATGCCGACACCGCGGTCCTCATAAAGGGTTCCAGGGTGGCGGGGCTGGAAGCGATCGCCGACGCTCTGGGCGCGCGTTGATTCTGTCGGCCCGATCCGATAGCTCCGTTGCCCCGGTGGCTTCTCCCGGCAGGATTCTCCGCTCGGAGTCGCTGTGCTACCGGGTCATGATGCTGCGGGCACTCGCGATTCGACCTCACTTGCAGGCAACCTAGAATCTGGGGTCCAGCCGGAATCTGATGATTGCGGCCGATGGTGCTCGGATCAGCCCGAGGCCACAGCAGGAGGTCGTTGTGATCAAAGTGGCAGTTCTGGGTGCAGGCGGCCGAATGGGACAAGCGGTCTGTTCTGCGGTGTTGGCGGATCCAGATACCGAGCTTGTGGCCGCCGTGGATCCCGGTCACGTCGGCGAGTCGGTTGCGGCCCTCACCGGCATCGACACTGACCTGGACATCTCAGCGGATCTGTCTGCGGTGGTGGATGCCGGCGCAGCGGTGGCTGTGGACTTCACCACCCACGACGTCTCGGTGGACACACTCAGGTTCCTGGCCGACAAGGGAATTCACGCTGTGGTCGGAACCACGGGGTTTTCCGAGTCGGAACTGGACTCGTTCCGCGAAGGCTTCAAGAAATCCAACGCGGTGATAGCGCCGAATTTCGCGATCGGCGCGGTTCTGATGATGAAGTTTGCCGAGATGGCCGCCCCGTACTTCGATTCGGCCGAAATCATCGAGCTGCACCATGAAAACAAGGTCGACGCACCTTCGGGCACCGCGATGCTCACGGTTGACCGCATGGCAGCGGCATCCTCCGACTGGACCCCCGATCCCACCACCTCCGAGGTGATCGAAGGTGCCCGCGGTGCCTTGGGGCCGGGAGACATCCGGGTGCATTCCGTGCGGTTGCGAGGGCTGGTCGCTCATCAGGAAGTGCTGCTCGGCACCACGGGTCAGACACTCAGCATCAGACACGATTCAATCGACCGCACAAGTTTCATGCCCGGCGTTTTGCTGGCCGTGAAGAAGGTTGGCGGACTCCCGGGCGTGACTGTCGGCCTCGATGACCTGCTGGAGGGGGCTGACTGACTCAGGTGCCCGGCGGATGCGTTCCGTCCGGGTCGGGTTCGGGATCCCCGAACTCCTCTTCGAGTTCTTCCACCCCGCCGATGAGGCCCTTGCGGCTGCGGGCCTGCCACAGGACGTACAGGACAACGAGGGCGATTGAACCAATGGTGAGCCATTTCTGGTACTGGGCAACGGACTCCAGAATGTCGTCGATCTGGTCGCTGAAGACCGTTCCGATACCGCGCATCACGAGAATGCGCCCGATGGTGCCGACAGTTGCCAACACCACGAACCGGATCTTGTTCATGGCGGCCACACCTGCCACGAGACAGACAGGATTGTTGGGTGCGATGATCACCATCGCGTCCAGCAAGGGGCGCGGACCGTCCTGTTCCACGTCGAAGGAGTCGAAGAGTTGCCCTGAGGCGGGAAACACCTGACGGGCCCAGTGCAGGGCTCGCCCCCGGTAGATGTAGCCGATGGCGTAGAAAAGGGGATCCGGCGCCATGAGCCTCAATGTTGATACCACCAACGCGGCCCAGAGCTCCGTGTTGGGAGTGGTGCCGATCAGGTACTTGTTTGATGAGTTGAGGGCCAGCAGCTGATATGGCCGCTCGATGATCCAGCGAGCCCAGAACGCGTTGCCGAGCTGATTGGCCACGACCAGCGCAACGATGAGGACACCGATCGCGGGTATCAGCCACTTCGGGTGATTGACGTTCCTCGGCGCGTGCGGATCGGACTCGGGTTCGCCGGAGAATTCCGACGGTGAGTCCTGTTGGCGGGCGGGCCCCTCGTCTGTCACTTGGTGAGTCTGTCACTTAGGTGGGGAATTCCGGAAGCGGAACCAGCATCAATGAGGCGGAACCAGCATCAATTCGGAAACCTCAGCATGGGTTCGCACAAGGGTGGCAGTGCCAACCGTCAGCGGTGGCTGGCGGGGTCTTCTATGGTGGCAATTCATTCCATTCGGCAATCCATTCCTAGGGGGAATCGAAATGCTTGGGACCATGCAGGACCGGCCACTCGTGCTGCCGCACATCTTCGAACGGGCCGAGAAATACAGTTCCAGGAAGGAGATCATCACGGGTGACGCCACGGGTGGGGTTCAACGACGTACCTACGGGGAGTGGGCAGACAGGACCCGTCGCCTGGGAGGTGTACTCGATCAACTCGGAATCTCCGAAGCCGGCAGGGTTGCCACCTTTGCATGGAACACCGCCAATCACCTGGAGCTCTACTTCGCAGTTCCGTGCAGCGGCCGCGTGCTGCATACGCTCAACATCCGGTTGTTCCCCGAGCAACTGACCTACATCGTGAACCATGCAGAAGACGAAGCGATCTTCATCGATCGTTCGCTGCTGGGGTTGATCGGCCCGCTGCTGGACACCTTCGAAACCGTGAAACACCTGATAGTGATGGACGACGGAGCTCCCACCGAGTTTCCGGCGGGCCATGAGTTCGCAGATTACGAAGAACTTCTGGCCGGCGCGGAACCGGTGGAGTTCTCGGTCGACGACGAAAACCGCGCGGCTTCCATGTGTTACACGTCCGGCACCACGGGTCATCCAAAGGGTGTGATCTACTCACACCGCTCCACATTTCTCCACACGATGGGAGCCATGACCGCCGACTCCGTGGGAGTGGCCGAGACAGACACGATTCTGCCGGTTGTTCCGATGTTCCACGCCAACGCCTGGGGCCTCGCCCACGCCGCTGTGGCAACAGGGGCGTCGCTGGTGATGCCCGGGCCGCAGATGACACCGCCGGCGCTCGCCGGTTTGATCGAATCCGAAAAGGTCACGATTGCGGCTGGTGTGCCCACGATCTGGATGGGTGTGTTGCCCGAACTGGAAGGCCGTGACCTGTCTGCGTTGCGTTTGATACCGTGCGGCGGATCTGCTGTGCCCAAGGCACTCTCAGAGGCGTACCGCGCACAAGTCGGTCTGCCGATCCTGCAAGCATGGGGCATGACGGAGACGTCTCCTCTGGCTTCCGTGGCGCGGATTCCCAGCACGCTGGCCGATCGTCCGGAGGATGAATTGATCGACCTGCGGGCCTCGCAGGGTCCACCGGTGTTGTGCGTGGGGCTTCGAGTCGCTGATCAGGTCACCGGCGAGGAACTTCCGTGGGACGGCGAGACATCGGGGGAGTTGCAGGCGGCCGGACCGTGGGTCACGGCGTCGTACTACAACGACGAACGGTCCCCCCAGAGCTTCACTTCCGACGGCTGGCTGAAGACTGGTGACGTGGCCGTGATCACTCCCGAAGGTTTCGTCAAGATCGTTGACCGCACGAAGGACGTGGTGAAGTCCGGCGGTGAATGGATCTCCTCGGTGGAACTCGAGAATGAGATCATGGCCCATCCCGCGGTCGCCGAGGCGGCCGTGATCGGCGTGTCACACCCGAAGTGGTCCGAACGTCCCCTGGCATGTGTTGTGGCCGCTGAAGGCTCCGAGGTCACCAAGGAGGAAATACTCGAATTCCTGGATGGTCGGGTACCCGGGTGGTGGCTTCCGGACGACATCATTTTCATCTCCGAAGTGCCGAAGACGAGCGTGGGCAAGTTCTCCAAGAAGGACCTCCGGGAGCGCTTCGGAGATCACGTGTTGCCGACTGCGGGTGACTGAGCCGTATCGTCTGGGGTCGTGTACGACTTCCTTCGGCGACCCTGGTGGATTCTGAGCCACGTTCTCGTGATTGTCGCCGTGTTGGTGATGATTCGTCTCGGGTTCTGGCAGATGAGTCGCTGGCAAGACGAAAACGAGCGCAAGGGGCAAATCGAACAGGGTCTCGACGAGGATCCGGTTCCTCTCGAGGATCTGCTGGTGGACGTGTCCGGCGACCCAACGGAGGTCCCCGAGGATCTCCGGTTCAAGCGGGCCTCGGTTGTCGGCACGTGGGCACCGGAGGATGAAGTTGTGATCCGCAACCGGTCCCTCAACGGCGCTCCCGGTGGTTGGGTGATGACTCCGTTGGTACTCGAAGACGGAACAGCGGTGGGCGTCGTGCGAGGATGGGTTCCCCTCGGGTTGGCCAATGAAGGGGGCCCGGTCGAGGGCGCCGAACCTCCAGCCGGCGAAGTTCACCTCAGCGGTGTGATCGGCCTGACCCAGGAGGAACCGGGTTTCGGGGCCAAGGATCCCGCCGATGGGACAATCGATTCATTGGCTCGCGTGGACCTGTCCCGGTATGACCAGCAGCTGGAGCAGGATCTGCTGGGTGTCTGGCTGACGATGGATGGCATGAATCCGGCGCCGACCAACGAAGTTGTCCAGACCGTGAACGTCGAGGTCCCAACTCCTTCGCAAAACTTCTCATACATGGTCCAGTGGTTTTTGTTCGCCACCATCTTCGGCGTTGGATACATATTGATTCTCCGCAAGGTTGCTTCCGGCCGTGAGTGACACACGAGAACGGATCATGCGCGCCACCCTGCGCTGCGCTGAGCGTTCCGGAGTCTCAGGGTTCTCCCTGGAAGACGTCGCATCGGAGTCCGGATTGTCCCGGACATCCATCTACCGGCATTTCCCGGATGGACGGTCGCAACTCCTCGAGGAGACTGCCACATGGGAAGTGGCCCGCTTCTGGACCGGACTGGCAATCGGAGTTGCCCATCTTGAATCACTCGAGGACCGGTTGGTCGAAGGCTTGGTCGTCGGCGCGAAGCGCATGAATCAGAGCCGCATCCTGGCGAACCTGATGGAACCGGACGTGTCGGAGTTGGCCGGTGCTCTCGAACCGGCTCGGCCGCTCCTGCACACATTGGTGCGCGACTACGTTGCAGAGACGCTGGTTCTCGAAGCGGATGCCGGACGGCTTGCCGACGGAGTCGACGTGGCCGAGGCCGCTGACTACCTAACGCGGATGACGCTCTCCGCTCTGACCAGCCCGGCCGGCGTTGACTTCACAGATCCTGAACAGACCCGCAGGGTGGTTCGAACGCAGTTTCTCGGTGGAATCTCGGCGCCCGATCAGGTTTGACCACACAGCGTCCAGCATGACCGGGCCGGACGGCATTGGGTCGGGGAACCTTGCAGGAGTGGCAGTGTGTGACTGCTGTCACAGGACAAAGGGATAGCAATGAGACAGATTTGGTCTTATTGTAACTCGTATGGATCTGGCAACCTCCAGCCGTGGTGTGGCGCCGCTGCAACTGCTCGGCATTGAACCCGACTCGGTGGAAGCCGACATAGTGGCCGGGGTCGTGGTGTGCGCCGCCAGATGGGGAATGTCCAGAACCACCGTTGACGACATTGCCCGTGAATCCGGGGTCTCCAGGGCAACGGTTTATCGGTTGTTCCCCGGTGGAAAACCCACGGTGCTCAACATTGCGAAACAAGTCGAGGTGATCGGCCTGCTGTCCGAGGTGATCACCCGACTGGATCAAGCGACCTCCCTGGAGGAAGCGATCACAGTTCTGCTCCATGATGGTTTCGTCGGTGTTTCGGCGCATCCGGTGCTGGCCTTCATGAGAGATCATGAGCCGGCCGAACTCGCCGCGTTCCTGTCGTTCGATCGCCTGAGCCAACTGTTCGAGACCGCGGCGGATCTCCTGTCGCCCGGACTGCATCGCTACCTCGACGCCGTGACCGCCACCGAAGTCGTGATCTGGGCATCGAGACTGGTGGTGTCGAACTACACGAATCCCGATCCGGACCACTCCCTGGCTGACGTTGAGTACTCGCGGGGCATTGTCAGAAGATATTTCGTTCCTGCACTTGTGGGGGACCAACCAAATGAGGAGCACAAACAATGACCGAAACTGCATCATCCAGTGAGGATCTGATCGGAAGAGCGGACGTGGATGACCTGGAGGCCATCCTCGCAGTGAGCAACGAGGACCGTGACGCCCTGGTCAGCCACGTGGAGCAGACATCCGAGGTCATTTTCACCTGGGACTACGACAAGGGAGCCAAGCCTTCGCTCGAAAAGCTCTACGAAAAGGCGAAGGTCTCGATGTGGAACGGCGAGACCGATCTGCCCTGGGAAACCGAAGTGGATCAGGAACAGGTCTTCGTGGCCAACATGGCCCAGAACAATGCCGACGGAGGCTTCGCGGACTTCGATGTGGTGGGAACGCCCTTCGAGAAGTGGACCGACGCCGACTGGATGCGCTTTGGCATCGAGAGCCAGAACTGGATGCTCAGCCAGTTCATGCACGGGGAGCAGGGTGCCCTTCTGTGTACTGCCAAGATCGTGGAAACCGTGCCCTGGATCGATGCCAAGTACTACGCCTCCACCCAGGTCATGGATGAGGCGCGCCACGTGGAGGTGTTCGCCAAATACCTCGACACCAAACTGTCGGGCCATTACCCGGTGAATGCACACCTGAAGATGCTCCTCGACGACATCGTGGCGGACCCCCGTTGGGACATGACTTATCTCGGCATGCAGATCATGGTGGAGGGACTGGCGCTCGCTGCGTTCGGTTTCATGCACCAGATGACCACGGAACCCCTGCTGAAGAAGATGCTCCGTTACGTGATGAGCGACGAGGCACGTCACGTGGCATTCGGCGTTCTGTCACTTCAGGACTTCTACAAGGAATTGAGCGACGCCGAGATCTTCGAACGCCAGGAGTTCGCCTACGAGGCCGCAGTTCGAATGCGCGACCGCTTCCTCCAGCAGGAGGTGTGGGAACGAATGGGTGTTCCCGTGAAGGAGGCGGTTGAGCTGGTCATGCGCACACCGACCCGACAGATGTTCCAGATGATGTTGTTCGCCAAGATCGTCCCCAACTGCAAGAAACTGGGACTTCTCGACCGCAACGACAAATGGCTCCGTCATCGGTTCGAGGAACTTGGAGTGATCCAGTTCGAGGACTGGGTGGACACCGCGGACGAGTACGAGAAGTTCTCCCTGGGCAACGGTGAGCTGACCATCGCCCGATAACGCCGGCCCCGAGTGGCGTTTCGGGCAGATAGGGTTGCGCTCGATGGGCGACACAACACCCCGCTTCGGACGGGTGATCACCGCGATGGTGACTCCGTTCGACGATTCCGGTGACCTTGACCTCGATGCGGCTGCTGAATTGGCCTATTGGCTGGCCGAGACCGGCAGCGACGGGCTGCTGCTTGCTGGCACGACGGGGGAGAGTCCCGCTCTGAGCGAATCGGAGATGCTGGCTTTGTTCCGCCGCGTTCGCGAAGCGGTGGACGTTCCGATTCTCGCCGGCGCCGGTTCCAACTCCACAGAACACGCGGTGCAACTCACCAAGGCTGCAGCCGAGACCGGGGTCGACGGCATCCTCACGGTTACCCCGTATTACAACCGACCATCACAGAGCGGCCTGACGGAGCACTTCACGGCCGTAGCCGACGCCACGGATCTGCCGGTGCTCATCTACGACATTCCCATTCGAACGGGCCGGAAGGTCGCCACCGAAACCCTGATCGAGCTGGCAAACAGCGTTGCAAACATCGTGGGTGTGAAGGATGCGGCAGGTGATCCAGCCGAAAGTGCCAAAGTCGTTCAGCAAACACCGGACGGCTTCGAACTGTACGTCGGCGACGACTCGTTGACGCTCCCACTGTTGTCGATCGGCGCGGTCGGCATCATTTCGGTGGCGGCGCATTGGGCAGCCGCCCAGTTCGGGGAAATGGTGGAATCCTTTGCCAAAGGCGACGTTGAACTGGCCCGCGGGATCAATTCCCGCCTGATTGAGTCCTACGAATTCGAATCTGGTGACGACGCTCCCAACCCCATTCCGACCAAGGCACTGCTGCGTGTCCTCGGCCTGCGGGTGGGGCAGTGTCGTGCACCGATGGGCACGGCGCCCGACGGCCTGCAGGACAGGGCGCGACTGGTTTTGGAAGGTCTGGACTGATGGTCCCGAAGAACAATCCCCGCAAAGGTTCATCTGGTGCTCGGAGTGCGGTGTCAATTGCATTTCTGGGCGGCTTGGGTGAGATCGGCCGAAACTGTGCGGCCATAGAACAGGACGGCTCCATACTCCTGATCGATTGTGGCCTCATGTTCCCCGACACCGACATGTTGGGGGTGGATCTGGTGTTGCCGGACTTCACGTGGCTGTTGGAGCGCCGAGACCAGATCGTGGGTTGTGTCACGACTCATGGCCATGAGGATCACGTCGGCGGGTTGTCCTACCTTCTGCGAGAAGTGGCTTTCCCGCTTTACGGCACTGAACTCACTCTTGGCCTCGCCAAGGGGCGCATCGAGGAGGCCCGTCTCCTTTCGCAGACTTCGTTCAACGTGGTGGCCGACGGCGAGCGGGTGAACGTCGGTCCCTTCGAGCTGGAGTTCCTGCCCGTCACACACTCTGTTCCACAGGGTGTGTCCACAGTCATTCGAACAGCTCAGGGCACGATTCTTCATTCGGGTGACCTGAAGATCGACCTCACTCCCGTTGACGGGCGCCTCACCGATCTTCAGCGGATGGGTTCGATCGCCGACGACGAAGGAATCCGCCTTCTGCTGGCCGATTCAACCAACGCCGAGGAGGCCGGACACTCCCAATCGGAAACTTCGGTTGGTGCGGTTCTCTACAACCTGATGCATCAGCATGAGGGACGCCGAGTTATCACGGCCTGTTTCGCCAGCCACATTCACCGGATCCAGCAGATTGCCGATGCGGCAATCTCTTTCGGTCGGAAGGTGGCACCGCTGGGCCGCTCGATGCGCCGCAATGTTTCGATGGCCCGCGAGATGGGTCTCCTGCGAATCCCGGACACCTCAATCATCGACATCGAACAGGTCGACGACTATCCCCCCGGTGAGGTGTGTGTGATCTGCACCGGTTCCCAGGGTGAACCGATGTCGGCACTGACGCTGCTGGCGTCATCGGAGAATCGCTGGCTCAAACTGACTCCGCATGACACCGTGATCCTGAGTTCACATCCGATTCCCGGAAACGAACACAGTGTGAGCAGAGTCATCGGCAACCTCATCCGTCAGGGCGCGGAAGTGGTGCACTCGGGAATTCAGGACGTGCATGCGACCGGCCACGCCAAGGCCGAAGAACTGAAGTTGTTGCATTCGATACTTCAACCTGACTGGTTCGTTCCGGTGCACGGTGAATATCGACACATGTCCGCCCATGCCCGGCTTGCCGAAATCATGGGTACTCCCAAGGATCGAATTCTGGTGGCCGAGGACGGCGATCGACTGACCCTCGATGGTGACGGCCTGCGCTTCGATGGTCAGATTCCCGCTGACTACATATTCGTCCACGGCACCGTTGGTGACATCGGATCCAACGTTCTGAGCGCCCGACGGATACTCGCCGACGAGGGTGTCGTCTCGGCCATCGTCTGCGTGGACTTTTCCACCCGCACGCTCGTGGCCGGGCCCGAGATTGCCACCAGGGGCTGGGTGGACGGATCCGAGGCCGACGAATTGATTGCCGAGTTGGCCCAACGCGTGCGCAAAGCCACCGAGAAGTCGCTGGCGGACGGTGGGAACATGAAGAAGGTTGAGCGTGCAGTGCGACGCGCCGCCGGTGGTTTTGTGTCCGAAAAGACACGCCGTCGCCCGATGATCGTTCCGGTGGTCATGGAACCCTGA
>JAHRAZ010000017.1 GCA_020027475.1 Microthrixaceae bacterium | reverse complement strand
ATGGTGAGCAGTTCTTCGGCCGAGGCTGTGGTTCCGGCCGCGAGTTCGCCGTCTTTGGCTCGGTGCAGCATCGTTCGGGTGGTGCTGAATCCCACCGCTCCCGCTCGCATCGCAGACTCCACGATCGTGGCCATTTCGGCCATTTCCGCCTTGGTCGGCTCTTCGTTGGCGGCCCCTCGATCACCCATCACGTATGCGCGGACTGCGCCGTGGGGAATCTGTGCCGCGATGTCCATCACACGCGGCAGGCGGTCCAGTTCGTCGAGGTAATCCTCGAACGTCTCCCAGTTCCACGACATGCCTTCCACCAGGGCGGCGCCGGGAATGTCCTCGACACCCTCCATGAGCTGGATCAGCCAATCGCGTTTTTCGGGTCGAGCGGGGGCAAAGCCAACACCGCAGTTGCCCATCACGATGCTGGTGACGCCATGCCAACTCGAAGGTGTCACTTCCGGATCCCAGGTGACCTGACCGTCGTAGTGGGTGTGAATGTCGACAAACCCGGGTGTCACCAGGCGCCCGTCCGCATCGATGTCGCGATCAGCCACACCGGCAGTGCCAGCATCCACAACATCCGCGATGCGGCCATTGTTGATGATCACGTCGGCGTGGTGACCGCCAGCTCCGCTTCCGTCCACCACATATCCGTTTCGGATCGCAAGATCACTCATCGCAAACCCCCGGCGGGAGCACGACCCTGCGTTGGCGGGCCGGCGAACACCTGCGCCTTGGCCATCCAGTCCGCGGCAACGTTGCCGATCACCTCCAGTTCGGTGTCGGCAACGTTGCGCCGTTGACACACCACCAGGGCGAAATCCGCGGCCCGTCCGCTGATTCGATTCTCGGCAGACTGTTCTCCCCACGACCAGATTTCCCCGCTCGGGGCAGTGAGCTCCAGGTGGATCTCACCTTCGGGAGTTTCCTCGCCCCGGTTGATGTAAGCCCACTTCCGTGTGATGTAACCGAGCTGAGCGATGTGCTTGAGCCGGTCGGTGTGGACTCTGGTTGCTCCGACGGCATCCACCACGTCCTGGCCATGTGCCCACGTTTCCATCAACCGTGCGGTGAGGAACGATTTGGCACCCATCGAAGGTCCATACCAAGGCACCCTGTCGTCGGGGCCGAGGGTGGCCGCTGCGGACAGTAGATTCGCGCGCCACTTCCTCCACTCCGCGAGCAGTTCAGCCGAACTCATTTCGCGTGACCAGCCAATTGTGAGGTCATCGAGTGCATCCACACCACCTTCAGCGCAAGCCAGCAATTCTTCGAAGCTGCGCTGGAACTCATCGGGATCCGTGACTGCGGTTGCAGCGGTCCGGTCGAAATAGGTGAGGTGAGCGACCGTGTCGGCCACGCTCCAGCCTTCGGCCGGAGTCGCGCTGCACCACTGTTCATCGCTCAAGGGTGTCAGCACCGTGTCCAGAGCGGCGTGCTCGGAGGCCAGATCTGCGGCAACACTTTCAACATTGAGAGTCATGGTCGAACACTAGGGTGACCGCGCAAGGAGGGACATGCCATGACTGTGCTGCGATCAAAACTCGACACCGGCTCCGAGGCCTATGCGGAGAACCTCGCGGCCATGCAGACGATGTGGGATGAAGTGGCCGCCGCGCTGGAATCGGTACCCGCGATTGGCGGACAGCGCTACGTCGACCGCCATCACAAACGGGGCAAGATGCTGGTTCGTGAACGCATCGAAGCCCTGATCGATCCGTACACCCCATTTCTCGAGCTGAGTCCGTTGGCAGCGTGGGGAACCGACGATCCGGTTGGTGCCGGTGTGGCCAACGGCATCGGAATCGTCAACGGCACCGAAGTTGCCATCACCGGCAGCGACATGACCTACAAGGGCGGATCGGCCAATCCTGCGACCCTCGACAAGGGAAGCCGGTTCAACGAGATAGTCACCCGCAACCGCCTGCCCCTCATTGGACTCACCGAATCCGCCGGGGCCGACCTCACCCGCCAGGCCGACATTTTCGTGCGCGGCGGCGGCGGATTCAAGCGGCTCACCCAACTCTCCAAGGAGGGAATCCCGACGATCAGCGCAGTGTTCGGTCCTTCGACGGCCGGTGGCGCCTACAACCCCGGAATGAGTGAGTACACAGTGTTCGTGGAGGGGCGGGCGCGGGCTTACCTGGGTGGCCCTCCGCTTGTGAAGATGGCGATCGACGAGGATGTCGATGAGGAAACCCTCGGCGGTGCCGAGATGCACTCGCGTGTCAGCGGATTGTCCGATTACCTCGCCACCGACGAGATGGATGCCCTTCGCATGGTGCGCGACATCGTGGGCCATCTGAACTGGAACAAACGTGGTCCCGGCCCGAGTGAAATGCCCGATGACCCGTTGTACGACCCTGCGGAGCTGATGGGAAGTGCATCTGCGGATGTGAAGGTTCCATTTGATGTGCGCGAGATACTGGCTCGCACGCTCGACGGCAGCCGGTTCGAGGAGTTCAAGCCGTTGTACGGCGACAAGCTCGTCTGCGGCTGGGGATCCATCTGCGGATTCCCGGTGGGGATCCTGGGGAACAACGGAATACTCTTCTCGGAAGAGTCCAACAAAGGTGCGCAGTTCATCCAGCTGTGCAATCGCACAAACACTCCGCTCGTCTTTTTCCAGAACATCACCGGGTTCATGGTGGGAACGGCCGCCGAACAGGGTGGGATCATCAAGAACGGCGCCAAGCTGATCAACGCCGTGTCGAACTCCGAGGTTCCCCATTTCGTGATGATGGTGGGAGCCAGCTACGGAGCAGGGAACTACGGCATGTCCGGTCGCGCCTACGACCCCAGATTCATCTTTTCCTGGCCGAACCACCGAATAGCGGTGATGGGTCCGAAGCAGTTGGCGGGAGTGATGGAGATCATTGCCCGGTCATCAGCGGCCGCCAAGGGTCGCGAGATCGACGAAGAGGAGTTGGCGGGTCAGAGCGCCTTCCTGGAAGCGGCAGTGGAGGATCAGTCCACGGCGTTGTTCGCCACGGGTCGGGTGTGGGACGACGGCATCATTCATCCGGCCGACACCCGAGTGGTTCTTGGCATGGCGATTTCGGTGGCCCATGGCGCCGAGGTGAAGGGTGCCACCGAGTTCGGAACGTGGAGGCATTGATGGAGAAGCTTCTGATCGCCAACCGCGGCGAGATAGTCGTTCGAATCGCGCGTACGGCCAGGCGAATGGGAATGGACACGGTCGGAGTGTTCGCCGAACCTGATTCCAACGCGTTGCACGTGGATTCCGTGGACGAAGCCGTGGCGCTGGGAGGATCCACGCCGGCCGAGTCGTACTTGCGGGGCGACCTCATTGTGGATGCAGCCAGATGCGCGGGTGCCGACGCCATCCATCCGGGATACGGGTTTCTCGCGGAAAACGCGGACTTTGCAGCATCGGTGATCGCCGCGGGCATCACCTGGGTTGGACCCACCCCTGAGCAGATCTCATTACTCGGGGACAAGGTCGCGGCCAAGGAGGCAGCGGTTGCCGCAGGTGTGCCAACGGCACCCGTGTGGCCGGTCGCGCCAGGATCGATTCCGGCGGACATCACGTTCCCGGCCCTCGTGAAGGCGGCGGCCGGCGGTGGGGGCAGAGGTATGCGGGTTGTGGAGTCGGCCGCTGAGCTGTTCGATGCCATTGATTCCGCATCGAGGGAGGCCGAGTCGGCCTTTGGTGACGGCACGGTGTTCGTGGAGCCTTACATCACCCATAGCCGACACATCGAAGTCCAGATCATGGGCGATTCACATGGCAACGTAATCCATCTCGGAGAGCGTGACTGCTCGGTCCAGCGGCGGAATCAGAAGGTGATCGAAGAATCACCGGCACCGAAGCTGGATTCCGAGCTGCGCCGGATATTGCTCGATGGGGCGATTTCGCTTGCCCGCCATGTTGGATACCAGAACGCGGGCACGGTCGAGTTCCTTGTGGGAGCGGATGGATTCGTGAACTTCCTGGAGGTCAACACCCGTCTTCAGGTGGAACATCCGGTCACGGAAATGGTCACAGGTCTCGATCTGGTGGAACTTCAGCTACGCGTCGCCGGCGGCGAGGAGTTGCCACTCGAACAGTCCGATGTTCGCCTCACTGGTCATGCCGTGGAGGTGCGGGTTGTGGCGGAAGACCCGGCCCGGGGCTGGATCCCGTCCTCAGGGGAGATAACTGCGTTCGAGTTTCCGCTGGAGCTTCGCGTGGACAGCGGCGTGCGCTCCGGAAGTGTGATTTCTGGCGATTACGATTCCCTGCTGGCCAAGGCGATCGCCCACGGCCAGAGTCGTGAGCAAGCGATCGCTTCGCTCGCGAAGGGTCTCAAGTCGTCCGTTGTTGGTGGCGTCCAGACCAACGTTGCCGCAACCATTGCAGTCCTCCAGGAGCACGATTTCGCGAGTGGATCCGCCTCCATCTCATATCTCGATGACCATCCCGAGGTGCTCCAGGCCGGCCCGGATGCGCCAGATCGACTTCGTGGGTTTGCAGCGGCCGTGATGGTGGATCAGATCCGGGATCGGGCGAGCGACCATCAGTGGGGATTCGTCGCGGCGGGTTGGCGGAATCTCCGCACACAGGGTCAACGCAGCGTCTGGCTGGATCAGTCGGGCACCGAGTGGCATGCAGAACTGATCACCCAGCGCGACGGAACCCTGGATCTGATGGTCGGGTCATGGCCGACTCCCAGCGACGATGGATCCATGTCGCCGGACGGCCGAATCAGGCTGCGGCTGCGACTGCTCGGCACCGACCCAGCCGAAGGTTTGACACCGCGGACCATCGCCCTGGAAGTTGATGGCCTCCGAACTGTTCATTCCGTGATCGTTTCCGCGCGGTCGGACACCGAGTCGTCAATCGTGATCGGGTCTCCGTTCGGTCAGACAACCTGGTTGGCGAAAACCCGATTCGAGGACCACGAATCCGCTGCGGTGGGTGCCGGACCTGTTTCTCCACTGCCGGGGACGGTCATCGCGGTGCATGTTGGCATCGGAGACCAGGTGATCGAGGGGGAAGCCTTGATGGTGGTTGAAGCAATGAAGATGGAACACCAGATCCTTGCGGCCACTGCCGCCACGGTCACAGAAGTCCGTTTCTCCACCGGCGACAAGGTGGAGGCCGGAGACTTGCTGATTTCACTGGAAGCACGAATCGACGACTCAGGCCAGGAGTGAGCCGATGACCTCCACCGAAGCGATCCGCATAGCGAACTGCTCCGGTTTCCTCGGTGACAGGCCATCCGGGGCCATCGAGATGGTCGAGGGCGGTCCGATCGACGTTCTCACCGGCGACTGGCTGGCCGAGCTAACGATGCTGATTCTCGCCAGGATCAGGTTGAAGAAACCTCGTGGCGGGTTTGCCTCGACTTTCGTGGCCCAGATGGAACAGGTCATGGGCACCTGCCTGGACAAGGGAATCAGGGTTGTTTCCAACGCCGGTGGTCTGGATCCGGACGGCTGCGCCGATGCCGTGGCCGAGGTGGCCGACAAACTCGGGCTGAGTCCCAGGATCGCATACGTGCACGGCGACAACCTGATGCCGCGGGCAGCTGAGCTGTTCCGATCAGGCGATCTGCGCCCGTTCACGAGCGATGTCGAGATTGATCCGGCCAAGCTGATTTCAGCCAACGCCTACCTGGGCTGCTGGGGAATCGTGGAGGCGCTCAACTCGGGTGCCGACATCGTGATCACAGGGCGAGTCACCGACGCGGCGGTGGCTTGCGGGCCGGCGGCATGGCATCACGGATGGTCCCGCGATGATCTGGACCAGCTCGCCGGCGCAGTTGTGGCCGGACACGTGATCGAATGCAGCGCCCAAGCCACAGGAGGCAACTACTCGTTCTTCAGCGAAGTCCCCGGGCTGGATCATGTGGGATTCCCCTGGGCTGAAGTGGCTGCCGACGGATCATCCGTGATCGGCAAACACGAGGGAACCGGCGGCCTGGTGTCGGTGGGAACGGTCACGTCGCAGCTTCTCTACGAGATCGGCGGACCCGGTTACCTCGGCCCTGACGTGACTGCCCGCTTCGACACGATCGAGTTGGAGCAGGTGGGTCCCGATCGAGTTCTGGTGTCAGGCGTGCAGGGCGAGTCTCCTCCGAAAACCCTCAAAGTTGCCATGAACGAAATCGGCGGCCACCGCAACGAGGTCTCCGTGGCGCTGGTTGGTCTCGACACCGAAGCCAAGGCCAAGGTTGCCGAAGCGGCGTTCTGGGACGCCTGCCCATACGGTCCCGGCGACTACGAATCGGTGGTGTCCGTGGTGGAGCGAACCGACAAGGCGGATCCGGGGACAAATCTCGAGGCCAGTGCAACCTGGAGGCTCGTGGTCAAGGATTCCGACGAACGCAAAGTCGGCCGGGCATTCTCCAACGCAATGATCCAGACGGCCCTGTCGAGTATTCCCGGAATGTTCAGTCCCTCGGGAATGCCAGGCAACGGTCGGCCGTACGGTGTCTACAGGCCCGGTTTGGTCCCCGCCGATCTTGTGCCGCAGTACGTCACCTTGGCGGGTGGTGAGACTACTGAGGTTGAATCCACGTTCCCCGGGCCGGAGGTGCATGCGGGTCACCCGGTGGACATCGACGCCCGGGACTCGATCACGACCACATCCCCGCCTCCGTACATGACGGCGCCACATGTCGACGTTCCCCTCGGATCGGTGATCGGGACACGATCCGGGGACAAGGGTGGTGATGCCAACCTCGGGGTTTTCGTGGCTGATGACGAGGCCTGGCGGTGGCTCGACGACTTCCTGTCAACGGCCAGACTGCGCGAGTTGCTGCCCGAGGTTGCGGATCTGGAAATCGACCGTTTCCGGTTCGAGAACTTGCGATCCCTGAACTTCGTGATCCACGGGCTGCTGGAAGAGGGTGTGGCGGCGTCGACAAGAAGAGACGCTCAGGCCAAGAGCCTCGGTGAGTGGCTGCGAGCCCGAGTGGTTTCGATTCCCCAGGAGGTGTTGGCCGACCTTGGGTGAGGGAGTCGGGGTCAGCGGCGGTTGGCTCGGGCCATGTCGCGCTGCGATTCGCGGTCGGCCTGCTTGCGAGCCAGTTCGTGGCGTTTGTCCATCACGTTGCGACCCTTTCCCAAAGCCATCTCCACTTTGAGCTTGCCGTCGGAGAAGTAGAGCTTGAGTGGCACCAGCGTGAGGCGTTCGAGCTGCATCTTCATTCGCAGTCGCTCGATTTGTTGACGGTGCAACAGGAGTTTCCGTCGACGCATCGGATCGTGACCGCTGTGATCCTGGGCATGGGAATACGGAGCGATGTGCAGCCCGTTGAGCCAGACCTCTGATCCCTCCACGGAACCCCAGGC
The DNA here is from genome assembly GCA_020027475.1 of Microthrixaceae bacterium. Lineage (GTDB taxonomy): Bacteria > Actinomycetota > Acidimicrobiia > Acidimicrobiales > Microtrichaceae > JAHRAZ01. The sequence goes on along the minus strand of JAHRAZ010000017.1, from coordinate 12,462 downwards.
ATCGGACAACTGGACCTTCGACTCGCGTAGTGACTTCACCTCGCTGCCGACCAGCACGATTCCGCACTCGATCGAGTCGCCAAGGTCGTAGTTGCGCCGTGCCTGCCGATTGGTGGCCACGATCTCCGTGCCTGTGGGCTTCATATGCTCCGAAGAGTAGCTTTGGCGGTCATGTCGCATGACATGGACCCGGATGCCATGAACTCAGATTCCGCCCTGATGCTCGAACGCGCTCACAACGATCAGATGGTCGCTCATGCGCTGGGAGGATTCCCCCTGGAGGCCTGCGGGTTGTTCGCTGGTGATCCAGCGGGTCGGGTCAGAAAGTTCTATCCGTGCCACAACACAGCCGAGTCGTCGAAGCTCTACACAGTGGACCCTCGCGAAATGCTCAAAGCCGACCGTGATGCACAGGACAACGGCTGGGAGCTGGTGGGTGTGATGCATTCTCATACCCACACCGATCCGTATCCGTCGCCCACCGATGTGGCACAGGCACCCGATCCGGGTTGGCACTACGTGATCGTGTCGCTGCGCGATGACGTGCCGATGCTGCGCTCGTTCCGGATCATCGACGGCGAGATCACCGAGGAAGCTGTCGAACTCATCTGAACCGGCTGCGGCTCAGCTACTCCCGGATCCAGCCACTCCCGGATTAAGGCCGGCGAGCAATCCCTACCATAATGGTCAGGAATCAGCCGGTATTCCGGACGGTGAAACCAGCCGGTATTCCGGGCAAGTGAAAGTGGAATCAATGACGGTCTACAAGTCCGTTCTCGACATGATCGGAAACACTCCAATCATTGATGTGTCGAGTCTCAGTCCCAATCCTGATGTGAAGATCTTCGCCAAGATGGAAGGTCAGAATCCGGCTGGGTCGGTCAAGGACCGGATCGCACTGTCGATGATCACCGAGGCCGAGCAGGACGGAACCATCACACCCGGTTGCACAATTCTGGAGCCGTCCTCCGGCAACACAGGGATTGCCATGGCGATGATCAGCCGCCTTCGTGGATACAACCTCAAGATCGTCCTGCCGGAGAACGTCTCCATTGAGCGCCGTCAGCTTCTCGAGGTCTACGGCGCCGAAGTGATTCCATCACCCGGTGAGGAAGGTTCCAACGGTGCGGTTCGTCGGGCGCAGGCACTTGCAGATGAAAACCCTGAGTGGGTCTTTCTGTATCAGTACGGCAACGAAGCCAATCCCAAGGCCCACTACCGCACGACCGGCCCCGAGATCTGGAAAGACGTTGCAGACATCACCCATTTCGTGGCCGGCCTGGGCACTTCGGGAACACTTCTCGGTGTCGGAACCTACCTCAAGGAACAGAATCCCGACATCAAGATCCTGGCCGTGGAACCGCCGTCGGGGGAGAAGGTCGAAGGGCTGCGTTCTCTCGATGACGGGTACATTCCGCCGGTGTTCGACAAGTGGGGTGGTTTCGACCTGCTCGACGGCAAATCGATCGTTCGGCCCCGTGAGTCCCTCGAATTCACCCGGGCATTAGCTGATCTGGGCATCTTCTCCGGTATCTCAGGCGGTGCGGCCGCAGCAGGTGCTGCCAAGGCGGCCGCAAGGATCGACGAAGGGGTGATCGTATTCCTGATCGCCGATTATGGCTGGAAATACCTGTCAACCGGAGCCTGGACGCTTGATCTGGACTCCGCAGCAGCCAACGCCGAGAAAGTCATCTACTTCTGAGTTCCAGAAATGCTCCGATCGGCATGTTCGATTCGGGTTTCGGCGGTTTGACCGTGGCCCGGGCCGTGATGGACCTGATGCCCCACGAGGAACTGATCTACCTCGGCGACACCGCGCGCTATCCGTACGGCCCGCGCAAACTGTCCGAAGTGGCCGGGTTCGCACATCAGATCGCTGAGGAACTGATCACCAAACGCGGCGCGAAGGTGTTGATAGTGGCATGCAACACGGCCGCGGCTGCTGCACTTGAATCGCTCCGTGCAGACTTCGACGTACCTGTGCTCGGCGTGATCGAGCCGGGCGTGTCCTCTTTGTTGAAGGCGACCAATACCGGCCATGTGGGTGTGATCGGAACCGTTGGCACGATCGGCTCCGGTGCATACCAACGGGCAGTCGCGGCCACTGCCGCGCGGACCCATGCCGATCACCACGTGGAACTGACTGCGTTGTCGTGTCCGGGTTTCGTGGAATTCGTGGAACGTGGAGTGTTCGACACCGAGCAAGTCCGGGTGCTGGCCGAGCGACTTCTGGCCCCGGCCGTGGAATCAAAGATCGACAGCCTCCTGCTCGGCTGTACTCATTACCCGTATCTGGCCCGGACGATCTCCGACGTGGTCGGCCACGAAGTGGTCCTTGTTTCATCGGCCGACGAAACGGCTTTCGCCCTGCAGGAAGTCCTCGTGGAACTGGGACTCGCGGCCGACTCGAACCAGGGTTCCCCAACCTTCATAACCACCGGAGACGTGAACTCCTTCGAGGAGCTGGGCCGTACGCTGCTCGGTCCCGAGCTCACCAGCGCGGAACAGATCACCTGGCCCGGTGATGACATCGGATATCCGGGGATCTAGGGTCCCTCCAGTCCATCCAGGATTAATCCATCCAAGAAAGTGATCACAGAAGTGCGACCAGACGGCCGATCAGCGAACGAACTCCGAACCTTCAGTTTTCAGCGTGACTACACCGCATATGCCGCCGGTTCGGTGCTTGTGGAGTTTGGTGACACAAAGGTGCTCTGCACGGCCATGGTGGACGAGGACACACCCCGCTGGATGCGCAACAGCGGCAAGGGCTGGGTCACAGCGGAGTACTCGATGCTGCCGGGGTCCTCACCGGAGCGCATCCGGCGCGAAACCAAAGGCCCCAAGGGCCGAACCCAGGAGATCCAGCGCCTCATCGGACGTGCGTTGCGCTCGGTGTGCGACATGCGCGCACTCGGTGAGCGTCAGGTACTGATCGACTGCGACGTGCTCCAGGCGGACGGCGGCACCCGAACCGCTTCGATCTGTGGGGCATTCCTTGCGCTGCACGACGCCGTGACCCGGGCCCAGTCCGCCGAACTGATCGACAACTACCCACTCACCGATCTCCTCGCCGCCATCTCGGTGGGAGTGATCGACGGTGAGGCACGCCTCGATCTGCCGTACGCGGAGGACTCGAAAGCCCAGACCGACATGAATGTGGTGATGACCGGCGACGGTCGTTTCGTGGAGGTCCAGGGAACCGCCGAGGAAGAACCGTTCTCCCGCTCCGAACTGGATGAACTTCTGGGTCTGGCAGAGGTCGGAATCGCGCAGATCAACGAGCTGCAACACGAGTACATGGCTCAGCCTCTGGCCTCCCGAGCCATCGCTCGGTGACCTCGCAGGGGTTGCGGCTCGCATTGGCAACCACCAACGCCCACAAGGTGTCGGAGCTGGCCGAGCTTCTGAGCAGCCGCTGGCCCGAGACATCGGTGTTGCCCCGACCCTCCGGCATGCCCGAGGTGATCGAGGACGCCCCGGACCTCCGTGGCAACGCGGTGAAGAAGGCGGTTGCGGTGAGGGACTTCTCTGCGATCCCGGCGCTCGCGGATGATTCGGGGCTGATGGTGGATGCCCTCGGTGGCGCTCCGGGAGTTCGCTCCGCCCGCTTTGCCGGAGTATCCGCGACCGACGAACAGAACCTTCGCAAGCTCCTGGCGGATCTGCAGACGACGCCGGCCGCAGGGCGATCGGCCCGATTCGAGTGTGTCATCGCGTTGGTTGACACCGTTGGCGGCATTGCGGGTGACGACGGCCTGTTGGTGGCAACGGGCACCGTGGAAGGCACGATTGCCCCGGAACCCCGAGGCACGGGGGGCTTCGGTTATGACCCGGTATTCGTTCCCGACGAAGGTGATGGTCGGACGTTTGCCGAGATGACCAGCGATGAGAAGAACCAGATCAGTCACCGGGGGCGGGCACTGGCAGACCTGATGCGGCAACTGGGATAGATCCGCGGCCTGGACTCACCAGCCGCGAAGGTCGACCGCCCAGGAGTCGATCACGTCGTCGCCCGCCACGAGGTTGAGGCGCTCGTGGTAGGCAACTGTGGGATCAACATGGGCGGGTATCACCCGAATCCGGTCGCCGACCCTGGGCAATCCCAGACCTGACTCCTGCGATGGCAGCAATGTGGTGTGCTCGTCCGAGCAGAAGAACACCTCGTAGCCGGGGATCGCCGGTTCACCGTGATCCATTCCGAGACTCTTCAGTCCACAGTCGGCGATGGCCCAGCCCTTCCTGCTCACCGAGATCACCGTGGCCAACAAGGTCAGGGCTTGTCGAAACGGAAGGCCCAGCCGGTCATATTCGGTATCCATCAGCAGGTAGCTACCGGCCTGAACTTCGTCGGTCAGGGGATGCATGTCGAAGGTGCCGGTACCTCCGGCTGAGGTGATCCCGCCCACGCTGTGCTGTGCAGCGCGAAGAAGCGTCATTGACTCCTCGACCCCTACGGCACGTTCATCCCGATCGGGATTGCCCACGACATGGCCTTCGTAGCCCATCACCCCCCGCACGCTGAGACCCCTGGATCGCGCCTCGGCGCCAAGCGCTTCCGCATCGCCGGGATCGCATCCGCAGCGCGGGAGACCCACGTCCACATCTATCAGGACCTCTGCACCGCTGGACACGGCCACATCAATGGTTTCCGGCGAATCCACTGCCACGGTGATCCGCGAATCAGGGCGGGCCGCCAGTAGGGCGAGCCTTGGCGAATCGAGAGTCTCGTTGGCAAGCAGGAGATCCCGGCCGAGGCCGGCAGCGGCAAGTCCTTCCATCTCCCGCAGCGTTGCGCAGCAGAAGGAGTGATGATTCCCGCGCTCGGCAATGTGGCGGGCCATTTCGGTTGATTTGAATGCCTTCACGTGCGGTCGTAGCCGGTCGCCGGGCCGGGTGGTGGCCATGGTGTCGATGTTGGCGTCCAGTGCGGCGGCATCGACGAGCAGCGCGGGGGTCTTCAGGTCATGTATATCCATGCACGGAGAACTCTAGGTTGGTGCGGACGGGGGGAGTTGAACCCCCACGCCCAATAAGGGCACTGGGACCTAAACCCAGCGCGTCTGCCAATTCCGCCACGTCCGCAACACCTCCCACGGTACTTCTGTGCGGTTCGGGCGCGGTAGTCTCGCCGCCATGTCAACCCCCGAAATCAACCAGACGGTCCAGCAGGTCGTTTCACAGGCAAATGTTGGAATGGATCCGTCAGCTGACATCTACAACCGTCTTCTGGAGAATCGAATTGTGTTCCTCGGTTCCGAGGTCGATGACAAGGTCGCCAACTTCCTCACCGCCCAGATGTTGTATCTGGAGAGCGAAGATTCCGAGAAGGACATCTGGCTCTACATCAACTCACCCGGTGGTTCGGTGACCGCAGGGATGGCGATCTACGACACCATGCAGTTCGTGACTCCTGACGTGGGCACGATCTGCATGGGCCTCGCCGCATCGATGGGCCAGTTCCTGCTCGGTGCAGGTGCTCCCGGCAAGAGGAATGCGCTGCCGCACGCACGGGTCATGATGCATCAGCCATCTGCTGGTGTGCAGGGCCAGGCAACTGACATCGCCATTCAGGCTGAACAGCTGAAGTACATCAAGGACCTACTGGCAGAGCGGATTGCGGAGCATACCGGCCAGACCAAGGAGCAGGTCGAAGCCGACTCAGACCGTGACCGATGGTTCACCGCTGAGCAGGCGAAGGACTACGGGATCATCGACCACGTGATTCTGCGCCGGGGCGAAATGACCTGAGCGCCGGCAGGGTCAGCCGGCAAAGACGTGAACCACGAACATGTATCCATGTCCTTCGGCCACGCCGATACCCACATGTGAGTAGGCGGAATTCAGCATCGTTCGTCGGTGGGACGAACTGTTCATGAACGCCCGATGGGCCCCTTCGATGTCAAAGACCTGAGCGACGTTCTCGCCCAGGGTGGACCAGCCCGGTCCCACACCACTGCTGAGGTTCGAGTGTGCGAGGTAACCCTGTCTTGCCAGGTGCTCGGCCCACGCCTGTGCCTTCGCACTCAACGTGCCGTGATCGATGACCGCGCGTACGCCGTGGCGCTGGCGTTCTTCGTTGAGCAGGTTGAGCGAGTGGATGTTCTGGCAGCCAGTGGCAAGGATCGCCAGGGCGGCGAGGGGCACGAGAATCCGCATGCGTCGCCGGGCTGTTCTTGCGGGCGGCGAAGCTTTTGGGGGGGAAGAAATCATTGAGGTCCTCTTTGTGCGCTTGGTGTCTGTTTCCGTTCGGCGCATTGGTATCACACATACCGTCTTGCGACTGACATATGAATGCAATACCTTCGCAATATCACGGAAAGCGCGCAGCATCATGGAAAGCGGGGACCCGATCCACTGAGAGTGGTCAATCGAGGCGGATGCCGCACTCTTCTTCTGCCCAGGAACCAACGGCGGTGGTGTGTTCGATGACCCGTCCCAGACGAGCGTTCACCTGTTCGCGTTTCAATTCGTCCTCGGAGGTGTCCGAGGACGAGGAGTTGAGTTCCACAACTGCGGCCATCGTGTCGGATATCTCCAACATGTCGTCCCTGATTTCGTCGGGAGCCGAGTTGGCGAGGGAATCCAGTTCCTCCAGCTGGGATTCGATTTCACTCGAGTCGCCTGCGCGTATTGCAGCATCAAGGCTTGAAAGCGAGTTCCAGGCCTCGAGGTCCTCGCAGTAGGCAGGCCGTGGGGGAGTACATCCTCCAGCCGCAACCGTCACGGCCACCACTGCTGCGGCCAGCGGGGCGGTCATTGCCAACCTCGGGGATCTCGGCGCTCGTCGGCGTGTGCGGGATCGAGCCAATGTGATCTTCGGAACGGTCCTCAGCCGCGGGCGCTGCTCGCGTGGCGGCGAATATCACTGACTGCGTGGGTGAACCCTTCGGGATCGTTGAACACCGCGCTGCCGGCCACGAACACATCTGCTCCGGCCGCCGACGCGCCCCCGACGGTTTTTCCGCTGATTCCGCCGTCTACCTCGAGGTCTATGTCACGTCCGGATGTGGCGATCATCTTGGAGACTTCCCGAACCTTGCCTTCCATGGTTGAGATGTATGACTGACCGCCAAATCCCGGGTTCACGGTCATCACGAGGATTTCCTCCACCAGATCCATCACGTGCTCAACGGTGATTGCGGGTGTGGACGGATTCAATGCCACGGCGGGGCGTGCCCCCAGGTCCCTGATGAGTGAGAGTGTGCGATGCAGATGCACGCAGGCTTCCTGGTGCACGATGATCAGGTCACAGCCGGCTTCGACATAGCGAGGAATCAAGTCGTCGGCGTTCACTACCATCAGGTGCGCTTCGAATGGAATCTCCACCTTCGAGCGACAGGAGTGGATGATGTCCGGCCCGAAGGTCAGATTCGGCACGAAGACGCCGTCCATCACATCCCAGTGGATGCGATCCACCCCGGCTTCCTCCAGGGTTTGGCAAACCTCTCCAAGTCGCGAGAAGTCCGCGGGCAGCACTGAGGGTGCGATCTGGACATCGCTTGAGGACATGGATCCCTCCCGGGGTTGTGAGTCTCTGAGGGCAACATGTTACGGCGCTACGTTGGATCTGTGAACCGCACCGATGACCAGTTTGAAAATGTCGCGCTGGAAAGGCCTGTGGCCGACGGCCAGGTGCTCGGCCACAATGCTGATGGCAAGGTGGTGCTGGCCGAGGGTGGATTGCCGGGAGAAGCGGTCAAACTGCGGATCACGCGCGACCGCAAGAGACTGTTGATGGGTGTTGTGCAGGATGTTCTCGAGCCTGCTGCGGGCCGGGTGACACCGCCGTGCGCTCTGGTCGCCGAGGGTTGCGGAGGTTGTGATCTCCAACACGCCGACCTGGAACTGCAGCAGCAATTGAAGGTGGAAGTGATCAGGGATTCGCTGGCTCACCTTGGTCGTGGCCGGTTCAGCGAGATCCCCATAACAGCCGGGACAACGCTCAGGAATGGGTCGGGCGATCTCGCTCCGCAGCAGTTGCGTACCACCGTGCGGACAGGAGTGATCGGTGCCCGGGCAGGGTTCCGTCGCCGTCATTCAAATGATGTGCTGCGGGTTGCGAACTGCATGGTGTCGCACCCGGCTGTCAATGAGGTGATGGACAAGGGACGCTTCGCGGAAGCCGAGGAGGTCACGATCCGTGTGTCCGTGGCCTCCGGCGAGGTGATCGTGTTGGTGGATCCTCACGCCTCGAAAAGCCGTGTACCCGACGCAGTGTCGATGATCGGGCTGAACAAACTGCGCGCCGGCAAGCGGCTCTGGATGACCGAGACGGTCGGTGGCCACAATTTCCGGATTTCTGCCGATTCCTTCTTCCAGGCGAGTCCCCGAGGTGCGGAGGAACTCGCAGGAGTGGTTGCCGCCGCCCTGGGTGACTTCGATCCGCAGGTTGATCGGCTGGCAGACCTGTATGGCGGTGTGGGTCTCTTCACGGTTCTGTTGGGTGCGGAGCGGTCCGAGCTGGTGGAGAGCTCGCGGTCGGCTGTGGCCGACGCCCGCCTGAACACAAAGGACCTGAACACGAGAATCGTGAGGACGGCAGTGGAGCGGTGGCGTCCTTCACAATTCGATGCTGTGGTCGCCGACCCTCCCAGATCGGGTCTGGGTGCCGAGGGTGCCGACGCGGTTGCCGCCACCGGTGCGGCTTCGGTGGCGCTCGTCAGCTGCGATCCGGCAGCCATGGGTCGGGATCTCGGCCTCTTGGCGGACCGCGGTTACGAGCCGCGCGGAATTCATCTCGTGGACATGTTCCCGCACACTCATCACATAGAGGCGGTCACCACTGTGGTCCGCGTATGAGCCCGGTCCCCGCATGAGCCGGCACATTCCGAGGATTGCGGTGGTAATTGCCATGTTGGTCCTCGGAGCTGTGCTCTACGGCATACGGAATACTCACCCGGCGGACTGCACCCTCGGCGGGGACGTTGCCGAACCAGAACAACTCCAGTTCCGGATTGTCCGCGAGATTCCACATGACCCGGATGCATTCACCCAGGGTCTCGCGTTCCGTTCTGGTGACCTGTTCGAGAGCACGGGAAGGCGTGGCGAGTCGTCGATACGCCGCCTGAACCCGGACACCGGGGAGGTGCTCGAAACGGATCGACTGCCCGAGGAGCTGTTCGCCGAGGGGCTCAGCGCCTCAGGTGCCGAGCTGATTCAACTTACGTGGACCTCGGAGATCGCTCTGCGGTGGGATTTTGATCGGACCGCCGGATTCAGCGAAGCGGGTCAGTTCGAGTACGCGGGGGAGGGCTGGGGTCTTGCCACGGACCCAGTCGGCCAACTGATCATGAGCGATGGCACCGACAACTTGCAGATTCGCGCTCCCGATTCCTTCGAGTTGAAGGAATCGCGTCAGGTTGTGCGCGCCGATGAATCGGTGGGCCCGCTCAACGAGCTGGAGCACGACGGCAGCCACCTGTGGGCCAACCAGTGGAAGAGCAACGAGATCCTTCGCATCAACATGGACTGTGGCAGCGCAGCGATGGTTGATGCGGTCCTGGAGGTCGGCGATCTAGCGGAACGGGCCGAAGATATTGCGGCCTCACTGGGCGATGAGTCGTACCGAATCGACGTGCTCAACGGCATTGCCCATGTTGACGACAACCGGTTCCTGCTCACCGGCAAGCTGTGGTCAGTGATGTTCGAGGTGGAGATCTCCTCTGCCTGACCGCTCGGGCCGCTAACTTCAGGATCTCCGGTGACTTCATGGTCTCCGGCAAGGGGAGTCCGAGAGGAAGAGGTTGATTGATGGTTGAACCAGCTCCGGGAGCGTTGTACGACGGTGAGTCGCTGGCCTGGCGACTCAACAGGGAATCGATGGTTCTCCTCGGTGGATCGCGGGCGGCGATCCTTCAAATATGTGATCCGGGAGTCGCCGCCGGCGTGGCTTCGTTCAGCACCTACCGGACGGATCCGTTCGGGCGGCTGCAACGAACTCTCGATTCAATGCTCTCGATCTCGTTCGGTTCTCCGCAGATTCGCGAGGACACCCTGCGGAAGCTGGATTCCATCCACAGCCACGTCAGTGGCGCGTTGCCGGATGGCTCTGGCTACAGCGCCCTTGACACTGATCGTCAGCTATGGGTGCTCGCCACCCTCACCGACACGGTGCTCGAGGTGGACCGCCGGTTCGGCGGCAAGTTGCGCGAGCCTGATCGAATCGCGTACTACCGCGAGAGCAAGCGGATCTATGAGGCATTCGGCATACCGGAGAACGAGATTCCCGATGATCTCCACGCCTTCCGCGACTACTTCGCAGAGAAGGTCGACACGCTGGAGCCGACTCAGGATTCACGGGATGTTGCCCGCACGCTCATGTACCCGCGGATCAAGCCGATCCCCGGAATCGCGTGGTTGCCGTTCAGTCTGGTGACCAAGGAAATGATGCCTGCACGCTTGCTTGGGAAGCTTGGCTTCAGCCGAGCGAATCGCGCAGAGCTGGCGACAGTGCGCGCCGGGCAGTTGGTGATCCGTAACTCGGTCGCTCACGTCAGCGGCATCTTGATGTCCAATCCACTCGCCGGCGCTGCGGTTGGCCGAGTGGCCTGAATGCCTGTTGCCTCGAACACGTCTGTTGCCCTGAATGTCTGCGGCCACATCACTGACGGCGTTTTGTAGAATACTGACCGCGTTGTGAGGAATTCTGTCCGCGCCTCGATACCCTGCTTCGGATAACGGAACACACCACCGGAAACGTTGGTGATTGCGGTTGGCGACGAGGCCAAGCGCCGATGTCGGGGGACTCATGAGCGTCAAAGCCAAGCTGACCGGGAAATCAATCAGAACCCTCATCGCAGCTGCCTTGTTCGTGTCGAGTGCGCTTCTGTTCTTGGCGCCCACCGCGAGTGCCGGTGGGTCCAATTCGAATCATGCTGACTACTGGGAAGCCTCTTACGGGACCTGCGCGAAGCAGGCGCCGGTTAGCACTCCATACCAGCTGGGTGATCCACCCGATGGCAACACCTGGACGGCCCTGATCCTCAAGGCCGGTTCCGGTGCCGACGAGAACACCGTGATTGCAAGTCCAGCGAGCTACACCAACTACCACCACGGCACTGGCAAGGGCATTTCCCACGCCATCTACTGCTGGGCGCCCGTGCCAACAACCACAACGGAACCAACGACGACCGTTGTTGCGCAAACCACGACCACCGTTGAGGAGACCACGACCACCGAGCCTGGGGACGATCCGCCGCCACCGCCGCCTCCTCCGACCACAACGGAACCGACCACGACCGTTGTTGCGCAAACCACGACCACCGTTGAGGAGACCACGACCACCGAGCCTGAGGACGATCCGCCGCCTCCCACTCCCCGGGGCGATCCTCCTCCCGAGGAGACCACCACGACCGAGCCTGGGGACGATCCGCCGCCGCCTCCTACTCCCCGGGGCGATCCTCCTCCCGAGGAATCCACCACGACCGAGCCTGAGGACGAGCCTCCTCCTGAGGAAACGACGTCCACGACAGCCGTTGTGTCAACAACTGCTCCGAGCAGCACCGTCCCCGGGACTGTCGTCCGCAGGACCGTCACGGTTGTCACCACGCCGGCTGCACTCGCCGCCACTGGTGGCAACAGCGACTGGACCAGGGTTCTTGCCTTCGTCTTCCTGATCTCCGGAACTCTGCTCATCGGAGTCGGTAGCCGGGTGAAGAAGATCACAGGCTGACGGTCACGGCTTGGAGCCGAACTGGCCGAACTCCATTGAATAAGGTTCTTGACCCCCGTCTGGCGCTTCGCTAGAACATTGGCAGCCAAGATGAACGATCACCTTGGCTGCCGCTGGGCGATGCGGCAATCCTGAGGGGGAATTGATGCGTAACGTTCGGCGGGCTTGGCCCGTGATTCTGGTCGCGGTAGTGACTTTGGCGGCGGCCTGTACGACCAGTCCTGGGGGCACCACAACGACCTCCTCGACCACTACGACGTCCACCACCACGACCACAGCACCTCCGGCAGACGCTGACGGTGACGGGTTCAACACTCTTTCGGATTGCAACGACGCCGACGACACTGTGTATCCGGGTGCACCCGATCCTGCCGGTGATGGCATTGACCAGAACTGTGACGGGATCGACGGTGAAGAGACTGATGCGATTTTCGTGAACTCCACCACGGGTGCCGACACCGCAACCTGCGGAACGAGCTCTGAACCGTGTGCGTCAATCACCCAAGGTCAATCGCGGGCAAGTTCTGATGCCTTGGGCAACGTCTATGTGGCCGGCGGCAACTACGCCAAGTTCAGCGTCGTCGGGGGCCTCGAGGTTCGTGGTGGATACGGCCAGAACTGGCAGCGTGGTGTGTTGGCCACCGGCAATTCAGTAGCCAGTGTTCAGGCATCGTTTGATGCCAGCACCAGTGGCCCCGTGGCGATTCTGGCGAATTCGATAGTTGATCCGACCACGGTTGCTGATCTCAGCGTGACCGGTGCCGCAGCAGCTGCCGGCCAGGCCTCAT
>JAHRAZ010000093.1 GCA_020027475.1 Microthrixaceae bacterium | reverse complement strand
ACCTCAGGTACCCGTGTGACCGAATCCGCCGGCCCCGCGTTCGGTATCGGTCAATTTGTCAACCTTCGTGAACACGACGTGCTCAACAGCCTGGATCACAAGCTGCGCGATCCGCTCACCACGCTCGATCACGAAATCCTCCGCTGGATCGGTGTTGATCAGCAAAACCTTCAGCTCGCCGCGGTAATCCGAATCGATCAATCCCGGGGAGTTGAGCACGGTCACCCCGTGCTTGGAAGCGAGTCCGCTTCTGGGCTGCACAAACCCTGCGTATCCCCTGGGGATGCCAACCGCCACACCAGTTGCAATAAGCGCTCGACCGCCGCCCGCAGACAGCCGGGCGGGTTCAGCGGCCCGCAGGTCAACACCGGCATCACCCTCCTTCGCATACTCCGGAAGAGGAAGGTCAGGGTCCAACTGCAACACGGGTATCTCCAACACGCTGACGACAATAGGTCCTGTCGGCGCTACCGCGATCACCTCCCTGCTGGGTGGACCGCACCGAGGCAATACGATCTGACGATGCTCGCATGGATGGATCTGGAGATGACCGGACTCGACCCGAACCGGCACGTAATCGTGGAGATCGCCACGTTGGTGACCGACGATGAGCTCAACGTGGTGGCGGAGGGTCCGGACCTGGTGATTCACCAACCCGACTCCGCTCTCGCCGAGATGGACGAGGTGGTCATCAAGATGCATACATCCAGCGGCCTTCTCGAAGCGATCAAGGCCTCCGATGTCACGCTCGAGGACGCCGGCACTGCAACCCTCGATTTCCTCAAGGAGCACATCGACAGTGCGGGCACCGTTCCCCTCTGCGGCAACTCCATCGGGATGGACCGGAGGTTCCTCTCTGCCTACCTGAACGACATCGAGGAGTTCCTCCACTACCGCTCAATCGACGTTTCCACCGTCAAGGAACTGGCACGGCGCTGGTACCCGGCGGAATTGAAAGCCTTCCGGAAAACCAGCTCGGCACACCGGGCGATGGACGACATCCTGGCATCGGTTGCGGAGATGAAGTACTGGCGAGAGAACGTCTTCCGCTCCACGGATGAGGCCTGAGTGTCCGTCAAACAAGAACAACTGGACGCCGAGGAAGAGGTGACCGAGGTGGCGCCGGGGGTGTTGCGTGCTCAACTGCCGATATTCATGCCAGGCCTCGGCCACGTGAACTGTTACATCCTCGAGGACTCCGAGGGAGTGACCCTCATCGATCCCGGCCTGCCGGATCCCGCAACCAGTGAGGCACTCATGAGCCGACTCCGCTCAGTCGGCATTTCGGCCGAGCGGATCCACACGGTCCTGGTCACCCACAGTCATCCCGATCATTTCGGCGGTGCAGGTCGATTGCGAATCGAACACAACTGCGACGTGGTCGCACACACAGACTTTCACTCGCCATTTGATGCGAGCCCCGCGGATCCTGATCTCCACCAGTTGGAACCGGCGGACGGACCCGAGGATGACTTGTCGGATCTTGATCTGGGGGACCTCACTCTTGAAGACCTCCAGGCGGACCGCGACCCCAAGCAGTTGAACAAACGTCTGGCCCGCGTGCTCTTCGGAACGGGCGGTCTCCCCGAAATCACTCCCCGGCCTACCCCCTACGGCGAAGAGGGAGGCAAGCCCACCGAGGATGAACTCGAGTGGATGCGATCGTGGGATCAGGTGTCCAAACAAGGACTGTTCAGTCTTTCGCCCACGACGCGTGTCACCGACGAAGAGTGGATTCGCCTCGGCGACCGCGATTGGCAGGCCATGCATACTCCCGGCCACACAGGTGACCACCTGTGTCTGTTCGAACCGGAATCGGGCATACTCCTCTCCGGTGACCACGTGCTGCCCACGATCACGCCACACATCTCCGGCCTGACTCCCAGCGAGGACTCCCTGTCGGACTTCTTCTCCGGATTGCGCCGGGTTGCCGCGCTGGAGGGAGTGAAGACCGTTCTTCCTGCCCACGGCCTTCCTTTCTCGGATCTGCCCAAGCGCACCGCGGAAATCATTGCCCACCACGATGAACGACTCGCGAAGATGGTTGAGATCGCACGACAGCTCGGCACGGCCGGGGTCCGGCAATTCAGTCGTGAACTCTTCAAGGAACGGTCCTGGGGAGCCATGGCCGAGTCGGAAACCTACGCGCACCTCGAGCACATGCGTCTGGGCGGCACGATGATCCGATCGGTCAACAGCGAAGGCAAGGCCCAGTACACACTCGTGGCTCAGTAGGCCCACACCCTGCTATCCCGGGACACCCTGCCTACCCGGTGCACCCTCTCACTGCCCGGCAAGCCGGTACCCCTCTCCCCCGAATGCGCACAGAAGCCCGCGTCGGAGAAAACCACTTGACGCATTTCGGGATCCCTGCTGAGGTGTATCAACCGCCATCGGAACCCGGCGGATACGAAACAAGACTCATGAACAACTCCGCCACCATCACCCAGTCACCGCCTTCGGGCCAGAACCGCCAAATCGGTTCGGTGGCCACGCGCCGACCAGTAGTCGCCGGCACCCCAGCCTTTGCTGATCACATGGCCTTCGCCAGTCACACGGCCCCAGCCACCACAGTGATCACCTATGGCATCTGGAAGCCGGCACACAAGGCCATCACCCGACGAGGAGCTCATCCACTCTGAAACACCAGAGTCGAAGATCTCCAAGAGCCGCCGGGAATCATTCCGGCGGCTCTTTCAGTTCCCGACACTTGTTCCCGACTCCATCATCCAACTCCATCACCCAACTCATTCCAACCGCCACCAACCGACCGGAACACCACCGACAAGAGGAGAAACCCATGACAAGCATCATCCGCACCGTCGAGAAGCAGCCCTCCCATTACTGGGAAAAGTTCGCCAGCTGTCGGGAGCTTCCCACGTCAGCGTTCTTCACCGATGACCTCGACGAAATAGTTGCGGCCAAGAGGTTGTGCCTGGGCTGTCCGGTCCGCACGGACTGTCTCGATGCAGCCGTCGAGCGGCGGGAACAATTCGGCATCTGGGGAGGACACCTCTTCAGCGCCGGACGGATCGTTCTGCACAAACGACGGCGGGGTCGCCCACCCAAGGTTGCCCGCGCAGAAGACGCAATCCCGCATGTGGAGGTTCCCGAGCCGTACCGGCGTCTGGTTCGCTCAGCGCCGAGCTGACCTGACCTTCAGGCGCCATCTCGGTACCGTTGTGGCAAATGACTGAATCCCCTGCCCACCAAGACCAGGACAACAACGGATCCCAGCGGTCCGGCAGGCGATCCCTGCCTTTCGGACCGCTGGGGCTCCTCATTGTGACGTTCATAGCCTTGGCAGGAGCGTTCGGAGTGGCTTGGCTGTTTCTCGATGCCAATACCGAGGACACTCCCGATGCCCGCACCGTGTTCGACGAGGAGTCCTCGGGGATCGCCGGCATCGGTGACCCACTTCCCAGCATCGAACTCGACTACATCGACGGTGACACCGCAAACCTGAGGGATCTGCAGGGAACTCCCACTGTGATCAATTTCTGGGCATCGACTTGTCCTCCATGCCTTGCTGAAATGCCGGACCTCGAACAGGTCAGCCAGGACCTGTCGCCGGAAGTCCAGTTCCTGGGAGTCGACGTGCAGGACACCGAGGAGGACGGGCGGAAGATGATCGAGCGGACTGGGGTTACCTATCCGAATGCACGCGATCCCCAGGCGGAGATCATGAGTGCGCTCGGAGGAACAGCCTTGCCCCGCACAATTCTGGTCAACAGCGAAGGCGTGATTGTGGAGTCCCACAACGGCGCCATCACCGCGGAAGATCTCACCGACCTGATCAATGACTCCGGAATGGTCAGCCGGTGACCGCCGCCATCGCACTGGCGTTCACTGCCGGCATGGTGGCCACGGTGAATCCATGCGGGTTTGCCCTGCTACCTGCCTACCTGAGCTACTTCCTCGGACTCGACGAGGATGACCAGTCCCAATCGAATGCGGTGCTGCGCGCTCTGACCGTGAGCGCTGCCGTCACAGCGGGATTCGTGGTTGTTTTCGGCCTGATGGGAATCATCTGGTCATCGGTGAGCGGTGTGGTGGGCACCAGGCTTCCCTACCTCACGATCGTGATCGGCTTCGGGCTGATCGTTTTGGGCATCGCCATGCTCCGCGGGTTCGAGCCGATCATCAACCTGCCGAAGCTCCAGCTGTCACAGAAACGTCGCGAACTCTCCTCCATGTTCCTTTACGGCGTCTCCTACGCAGTGGCGTCGCTGAGCTGCACGATTCCGGTGTTTCTGGCAGTCACATCCACCACGCTTCGGAATTCGAGCTTCTTTCAGGGGACCGCCACATTTGTTGCCTACGGGTTGGGGATGGGCCTCACGCTGTCAGTGCTGACAATCGCCGTGGCGCTCGCCAAGCAGGGAATCGTGACCAACTTCCGGGGGCTTCTGCCCTACATCCACCGATTCTCGGGCTTCCTGTTGATTCTGGCGGGAGCATTCGTCTCCTATTACGCCTGGGTCGAGATTCAGGAACTGCGTGACGGAACCTCCAGTCAGGTTGTCTCCAGTGCCCGCAGCTTCCAGAGCGGACTGCAGAACTGGGCCGAACAACAGGGCGCAGCGAGACTCGCAGTCGCGGGTGCAATCCTGGTTGGCGCCGCAGTCTCGGTGTCGCTCATCATCAGGAAACCGCGAAGGCCGGATGAAGAACCGCTCGATCCGAGCCAACCGAGCGATCCGAGCGCCTCGGCCCCGGAACACAACTCACGAAGCGACGAGGAATTGGCGAACTGAGCAGAATCAGTAGATTGTGGGCGTGGTTTCGATCCCCCAGCCGCTCCCGCCTGCCTTTGCCGGTGCCATACCCATGGAGCGTTATCTCAGTGACGCCAGCGATGCCGCCAATGACGCAGGACTGACTCCGGACACCACGATCACGGTGGTCTCCACCTGCCGCGACGCCCTGTGTCAGGGAGTACGGCCTGAGATCGCTTCCCTGAGACGTCGGGTGTTCGACGGATCCGGGCTTGGCGGATTGCCGGCCATTGGAGACAGCGGCTGGGGCGCGGCCCTTACCCATGCACCTCTTGCCGATCAATTGAGGATGGCCGTGTTCGTATTCACCCACATTGCGGTGCAGGCGGATGGAACTGCCGGTGCAGTTCCCGACCTTCCAGATGCTGCGGGCCGACCGTGCTGTGGAGCGCTGAACAAGGCCCACCTCCCGAAACTGACGAATCGCCCACGATCGGACGCTGCTCAGGATCATCACCACGATTCAGAGTTCGCCCGACTGCGCGAGATCCTGG
>JAHRAZ010000010.1 GCA_020027475.1 Microthrixaceae bacterium | reverse complement strand
ATTTGAGGTCGGCAAGTGAGGCGATCGTGAGGCGGCTGAGCGGATTGGTGCCGATGTCCACGAATCCGGTCATCAGCTCGTTGCCGAACACGGCTTCGCGCCAGTGGCCCTCCCTGGTACCTGGTCCGCCGGTGTTGGCCACGGGCACTGGTTCGGCAACGCTGGTGCCGATGAGGGCGGCGTATTCGGTCATCGCCTGAGGGCCCACGAATGTTGGATCCATCGTTCCGGAACCAGCAAGAAGAAGCTTCGGCTTCCACAGGGTACCGATTCCCAATACGTGACCCATCTCATGAATGATCACATCCACAAGGTTTCCGTGGAGTTCCATGTTGGCCAGATCGCCGGTGTCGAACTGCATCATCCCGGTGGCTGGGATCATCGAGTCAGGCCGAATCGCCACTGGTCCGGCCTGACCGAGGATCCCGTTGGGTCCGTCGATCGCGATTCCGGAGGCGTCAATTCGGACGCCGTCGATCACGTCGGATCCGACTCGCACCGGCGGCACGCTGGCCTTCAGCAACTGCGACCAGGTGTCGGCTGCCTCATTGAACGCTGCCTGCTGTGTGGCCGTGAGTCCGGATCCGAACACCACCTCGATCGGATGCTGCGATACCTGCGCAGTGGTGATCATGATTGCCCACGCGTTCAATTCCCCGCCGTCGGCCCAAGCCTCGTCAACGATCGTCAATCGCCAGATTCCGTTGGGATCCACGCCGTTGAGGGAGGAAAGCGGGTCTGTCGGTCGAAAGGTCCCCACATATGGCGCGGAGCCCTCCTCAATTGTGATCGGGGCAGCATCGGAGAACTGGGCTTCCATGTCGTCCCCGGAGCGCCCCACAGACCTCGCGAGCGTTACTTGTTGACCGCTGGGTGCGGAGAGAACCACAACCAGATCCGAAACCCATGTGTGGTCGATGGCCACCGCCAACGCCACGTTCGTCACCGTGCCTGTCATAGCGGACACCTCGATCGGTGACTGCACGGCATTGGGGGCTCCGGCGCTGATCAGATGGTTCTCATAGTTGCCGAACAGTTTTCTCATGAAGCCTCCGCAGCTGGGTTTTGGAACTTCAAGGGTATCGGTCGCCCCTGTGAACCCGGTGGGAGGTCCATTCCGGAGCGCCGCTGGCGCTACCCCGAGCATGTCGGCGAAAATTCGCAAGGTCACGGTTGCAGCAATGCCCGAGAGCCACTCGACCGAGGGCGCTGAGGTCGATTTCGCGGCTGGAGCCGCTCAAGTTACTTGTGTTTGACTGGAGAACACCGGGTCAGGAGCCAAGAGGTGTCCCAATCCTCGTCCGACCGCGGCACAAAGGACTCCCAGTGACTCAAATCGATGTGTACGCCGACATCTGGTGCCCTTTCACCCACCTCGGCCTCTCGCAGTTGGTGAGCCAGCGTGACGCCCGGGATCTGCCGACAACGCTGCGGGTTCACCCATGGCCTCTGGAGATCATCAACTCCGAACCGCTCGGAGCGGAATTCGTCGCCGAGGAGATTGAGGATCTTCGTTCCCAGGTTTCGCCGGATCTCTTTTCTGGATTCCGAATCGACAGGTTTCCGGACACGACCTTGCCGGCCCTGGCATTGGTGGAATCGGCCTACGCCGTCGGCGATCAGGAAGGGGAGAGGATGAGTCTCGAGCTCAGGAAAGCTCTTTTCGAGGACGGCCGGGACATTTCCGATCCGAACGTGCTGAGCGAACTCGCCGCCGCGGTTGGAGTGCCTGAAGCGGACGAGAGTCACCGACGTCGGATCGATGCTTCGCTTGCCGAGGGGAAACGTCGCGGTGTTGTGGGCTCACCTCACTTCTTCGCCGACGGCCAGGACTTCTTCTGCCCGGCACTCGACATCAGGAGAGTCGACGGACATCTGAAGATCACTCCGGACGTCTCCTCATTCGAACAGTTTCTCCAGGCATGTCTGAAAGATTGACTTGGCCGCCCAGCACCACAGCAGTTGGTCCCCGAGGTGGAGGTTCTCGTTGTGGCGTCCGCAGCGGAACTCGGACCCAGCCATAGGCTCACGACATGCAAGCAGTGATACTGACCGCCCACGGAGGTCCGGATTGTCTGGTTGTCCGTGACGACCGGATAATCCCGGGCGCCGGATCAGGTCAGGTCCGAGTGGCGGTTTCAGCTTCGTCGGTGAACAACACGGACATCTGGACTCGCGAAGGGGCCTATGGCGCGCCGGGAAATCCCACCGCGATCGCCGGCTGGAGAGGCGTGCCGATCAGATTCCCGCGGATTCAGGGGATCGACGCAGTGGGACACATCGATTCAGTCGGTTCCGGAGTGGACGGATCGCTGCTCGAACGCAGGGTGCTGGTGGATCCGGCGATCCGGGAGAATCCCGAGCAGCCCGACGAGGTCACCGGGGTGCTCGGGTCTGAGATCGACGGTGCCTTCGCCGAGTATCTGGTGGTGGACGCCGGCAGTGTGCACGATGTTTCGCACAGTCCGCTGACCGACGCTCAGCTCGCGTGCCTGCCGACCGCGTACGGGACGGCGATGGGAATGCTGGATCGGGCCGAGGTCTCCCGCGGAGAGACAGTGGTGGTCACCGGTGCTTCCGGTGGCGTCGGCATGGCTGCGGTTCAACTCGCAGCCGCTCTCGGAGCCGTGGTGTGTGCGGTGAGCACGCCGCAACATGAAGAGAATCTTCGTCGCTCGGGTGCCTCGTTCGTCCTCGACCGTGGCGGTGACATCGCCGAGCAGCTGCGCTCGGTTCAACCCAGCGGCGTCAATGTGGTTGTGGATGTGGTCGGGGGAGAGATGTTCGAGCTGTGGCCATCAATGTTGAAAGTCGATGGGTGCATCGTGGTGGCGGGTGCGGTGGCTGGACCGGTGGTATCGGTGGATCTCAGGCAGTTGTACCTGGCTCAGCGCCGAATTGTCGGCTCGACGCTTCACACCCGCCGGCAATTCGAGCGTTTGGTTGACCTCGCGAACACTGGCACCGTGGACCCGGTGATTGCTGCTCGATTCCCCCTGGCTGACATCCGGAAAGCCCAGAGGTATTTCCTCGACAAGTCAGAAACGGGCAAGGTGATCCTCGAGGTCGGTCGGGAGACCTGAGTTGCCAGAGCAGCGCACTTGCCACACTCATCAAGGGCCACACTCATCAAGGGCCACACTCATCAGGGGCCACACTCATCAGGGGCCACACTCATGAACGGCAGAGGATGTATGACCATGACAGGGAACGTATGAGCAACATCAGCACCGAAATCCCGGACCTGAGCGACACCGACGACATGAATCTGCCGGTTGTGGTCATCGGCGATACTCACGCCCGACCCAAGCTGGCGCGACGTCTGCTGGCCGAAGTGGAGGCCGCCGGGATGCTTTCGGGTCATCGCCTGGTGTTCCTTGGTGACTACATTGACCGCGGCCCCGATGCCAGGGGGATGATCGACCTCTGTGTCGAATTGCAGGCCAAGGGTCACATGATGCTGGCCGGCAACCACGACTTTGTTCTCGAACGGGCGATGTTCGCCACCGAGGATCGTGAGATGTGGGCCGACCGATGGAAGGACAAGTACGAGCGACGTCTGGTCGAGAGCTACGGGCTCACGCGGTCGGAGCGCTCGGGGCTCGAGTTGGCCGACAAGCTCCGTGAAGTGATGCCGCTCGATCATCAGGAGTTCTTCCAGTCCCTTCCCTGGATCTTCGAAAATGACACTGTGATCGCGATTCACGCAGGTCCCGATCCCGACATCGAATGGAATGCGCAGAGCAGTTCCCTCGCCGCTCGACTCAGCGCCAATCCCATGGGCCCGCAGCAGCTGTTCCTGAAGCTCTTCGCCTACACCACGGACTATTTCGTTGAGGGAAAGACACTCGTCACCGGTCACGCATCCGATGAGATTCCCTTTGTCGCGCCCGGTCGGGTGCGCGTTGACACCGGCGCCGGTGACTTCGACGGTCCCCTGACGGCATGGGTGAGCGACACCGGCAGCCTCGTGAAGGTGGATCAGTAGGCAGCTCCGAGGATTCTGGGCAGTGGACACGTTCTGCTGGTATCACTGCAGAACGCCGGCAAGTGAGATGAGGTTCCCATGACCGATGGATGGCACAAGATTCTGGATCCCGATGAGTTGCCGGAGGGCCGGGTCACCACGGTGACCGTCGGGAATCACTTGCTGGCAGTTACCCACTACAACGGCGAGTTCGGGTGCCTGGACAACAAGTGTCCCCATCAGGGTGGCCCATTGGGTGAGGGATCGATCGAGGAAGGCAAACTCCGTTGCCCGTGGCACGGATACGACTACGACCCGATCACCGGTCAGGCCCCACCACCGTTCGACGACGCCCCTGAATCCTTCGAGGTCGAAGCCCGCTCCGACGGCGTGCACGTTTCGTTGCCCGCACCCACGCCACGGGTCCGCACGATTTCCGATGACATGGTTGAAACGATGACCAACTGGGGTGTGGATGCCGTGTTCGGCATGGTCGGTCACTCGAATCTGGGTTTCGCCGATGCCATGCGCGAGGCAGAAGACCGGGGGACGCTGCGCTACTTCGGCGTGCGCCACGAGGGAGCGGCGGCGTTCGCTGCCTCCGCCCACGGCAAGCTCACCGGCCGCCCCGCCGCGTGCTTTGGTATCGCCGGCCCCGGATCGACAAACCTCCTCACAGGTCTCTACGACGCCAAGGTGGACCGCGCTCCGGTCTTGGCAATTTCGGGACAGGTTCCCTCCAAGGTGATGGGCCGGGGAGCATTTCAGGATCTCGACCTGACAGCCGCCTTTTCCGATGTGGCGGCCTTCAGCCAGACGGTCCTCGCCGGTTCGGATCATTCGGAGCTGATGACCCTCGCTTGCAAGACGGCCGTGGTTGACCGGGAGGTAGCGCACATTGTGCTGCCGGACGAGATTCAGGTGATGCCGTCACAGGGATCGGTCTCCTCCCCGGAGGGCAGGGTTTCATCCAATCGGATTCTGCCACCGCCTGAGGTGTTGCAGCGCGCTGCCTCCCGCGTGGCCGATTCGCAACGACCTCTGGTGATCGTGGGTGCGGGTGCGGGCGATGACATGGACGCAATCATCTCTTTCGCGGAGAGCATCGGTGCGCCGGTGGCCACCACATTCAAGGCGAAGGGCCAGATCAGTGACCGTCATCCTCTCGGGTGCGGCGTCCTCGGCAGAAGCGGCACTCCCATCGCCAGCTGGTTCATGAACGAGAGCGACCTAATCATCGTGTTCGGAGCATCGTTTTCGAATCACACGGGAATCTCGGACTACAAGCCGATCATCCAGGTGGACTTCGATCCGATGGCGTTGGGCCGGTTTCATCCCGTGGAGATCCCCGTGCTGGGTCACGTTGGCACGACCGCGCTGGCCCTTCGCGAAGCTGTTCCGGAGACGAACCGTTGTCAGGACCGCAGCGAGGTGGTCGCGGAGCGCTGGCGGATCTGGCGGGACGAAAAAGCCGCTCGGAGAACCGATGACCGGGGAGAAGGTGTCAACGCCGCATCTGTGTTTCACATGCTGGGTGAGGCGCTCGATCCTGACGCCGTCGTGTGCGTCGACGTTGGCAACAACACGTACTCCTTCGGCCGCTACTTCGAAGTGGACCACCAGACGGTGTTGATGTCCGGTTATCTGGGCTCAATCGGATTCGGGTTCCCCGCGGCCATGGGTTCCTGGGCGGCGGTCGGCGAGCAGCGACAGATCGTTTCGGTGTCCGGCGACGGTGGGTTTGGCCAGTACGCCATGGAAATGACGACCGCTGTGAAATACGGGATGAACATCACCCATGTTCTCTTGAACAACGGTGAGCTCGGGAAGATCTCCAAGGAGCAACGCTCAGCGGACCTCGCGGTCTGGCAGACCTCCCTTCACAATCCCGGGTTTGCGGAGTTCGCGGAACTATGTGGCGCCTTCGGCGTGCGAGTGTCGGATCAGTCAGAACTCGCCGATGCCCTCGGCGCAGCGCTGGGGAATCCGGGGCCTGCACTCGTGGAAATCGACTCCGATGTGGTTTTGCTCTGATCGGGCGGGAATCACCTGGAGCGGAGATACCCTTGCCGGTTACCACCGGAACTCACGGCATCGGCTCGCGTTCCGGGAGGGGAATCTGATCACGGGTTGGTATTCAGATGATGAGGCCGACGGCGATCAGAATCCGGGCACCGAATACACCGCGGAGCCCCTGAAGGTCACCGATGATCCCTTCGAGTGGGAAGTCAGTGGCAAAGCATCCTTCGTGGCGCCGTTCAGTTACGCCGGCGGGGACTGAACGGAGCCGGGTTCCACAGCGTTGCATTCACTAGCGTGGGGTGCAGATCCAAAGGGGTACGAGTGAAATCTGGAAGTGACCGGAGCCGGAGATCGTTGGGGGCATTGATGCTGAGCGCGGGTGTGATGCATTTCGCCAGACCCAAGTTCTATGAATCACTGATCCCGGAATCCCTGGGGAATGCACGTGTCTGGGTCTACGGCAGTGGAGCTGCAGAGCTCGCTGCCGGCGGGCTTCTCCTCAATCCGAGGACATCGAAGCTCGGAGCGTGGGCAGCACTTCTGGTGCTGATTGGAGTGTTCCCCGCAAATGTGAAGATGGCTCTCGACGTCGGCGCGCCCAAGGATGTGAAGAGTTGGGGGATCTGGGTCCGATTGCCGATGCAACTGCCCCTCATCCGCTGGGCGTTGCGGCACACGTCGAAATCCGAGGTCTCCGCAGCCTCAGCGGTGACCTGAGAGGTCGCAAAGCCGCTTACCACCCGAGGCCTCCCGCTCAGTAGCATTGCCGGGTGAGGTTCAGGGCGGGCGACAAGGGAAATGGGGCCGCGGGCGCAGCCCGCGTTGGCCGCCGTCCGCCTCGTGTGAACTCCCTGCTGTCCGCGGCGCTTCTTCGTGCAAACCTGTCTCGAAGGCATTGGCGGGTCGCTGTGGCAGCCTTGCTCGTCGCGGTGTTGGCTGTGTCCGGTCCGTTCGACGCCGGGGCTCAGGTGGATTCGGAGTCAACCACCACCACCCAACCGCAGACCGCTCAGGGCACCACCTCCGAGGCTTCGTCCACGACAGGTCCCTCAATCGTGGCTGAGGACGAACCGGCCACGTCTACAACCTCAACCACAATCTCACCGAGGAAACAGGAGAAACTGATTCCTCCTCCCATAGACATCGCCTCGCTCGATGTTCTCCTCGAGGAGCGTCGAGCCGCTGCGGTGATGGAGGCCACGGTCATAGCTGATGCCGCGAACGCCGATGCGAACGTGGTCGCGGAGGAGCGTCGTACGGAACTCCTGGATCTGCTGATCCGAATGCCGGCAGCCGATGACTTGGTGGCGAGCACAGCCGCCGCAGAGGCCGCTGCGGCGAGACATCTCGATGCCGACAAGGCGCGGCTTGGTGAGGTGGCGGTGGAGTCCTACCAGCTAGCGGTCACTGGCAACGACGCAGTATTGAGGGGCCGAGCCGCAGCGATGTCGAGCGAGGACAATTATCAGGAATTCGTTCGTGTCACAACGTTCGGCGAGGCGGCATGGGCATCCCTGCACAACCAGATACTCGCCGAAGAGGAGGCTCTGGAGGCCGCTCGTGATTCCGGAGCCGAAGCGGTGAGGGAACGCGAATCGTTGGAGCGAGTCACCAGGGCCGCTGCCGCCGACTTCGACGATGCCGAGCGGCATGCGGAAACCGTGAAGAGTTCCGGCGACGCATCCATCTTCGAAGCCGGCAAAACGGGCGAGGAGCTGGCGCTGGGTGAATTCGGTCCGACAATCCTCGGGGAGACCCTTGTGAGTGCCGAGGACATGGCTGCGTTCGTGGCACAGCGCGGTAGGCACAGCCCGGCGATTGATCCTCTGGAACTGGCGAGTTACTACGTTCTGGAAGGTACCGCGGAAGGGGTCAGGGGAGACATCGCTCTCGTGCAGGCAATACTCGAGACCGGCAATTTCGGATTTGCCGGATCGATGGTTGCAGTTTCCGACTTCAACTACGCGGGGATCGGCGCATGTGACAGCTGCTCTTCGGGATTCAACTACGAAACCATGCAGATGGGTATCCGTGACCAGATGCAACTACTGCACACCTACGCAGAGGATGGCCTCACCGCGGGCGGCCTTGCCTTCCCCGTGGTTCGCAAGGCGCCGGAGAAGAGCTCCGTCCGGGGGTGTTGTGCAACGTGGATGGAATTGTCAGGCGTTTGGGCCACCGGTCCCGGCTACGGCGTGAAGATCCTCACGATCTACAACGAGATGCTCTCGTTCGCCGCCCAGCGGCAGGCTCTGCGCCGACAGGCGCCAACCTCCAGCTGATCCGGACTCAAGGGGGTACCCGATGAACAGCAACGGCAGGCATGCCCATGAAAAGTGGGATGCCATCGTGATCGGTTCGGGTCCGGGTGGTCTGACCACCGCTGCCTACCTTTGCGCGGCAGGCAAACAGGTTCTTGTGCTCGAACAGCACGACATCGCCGGTGGAAATTGCCAGGTGTTCCGCCGCAAGGAATTCGAGTTCGACGTAGGCCTGCATTACCTCGGCGATTGCAATCCCGGTGGCACGATTCCATCGATCCTGCGAGGTTTGGGACTTGATGGAACGATAGATTTCCGCCCGTTCGATCAGGATGGGTTCGACACGCTGATCTTTCCCGACCTCACGTTTCGGGTTCCTGCCGGTTGGGATGAGTATCAACAACGCCTCGTTGACACCTTCCGCGACGACCGCGACGCGATCGAAGGCGTGATCGCGGTACTGCGCGGCATCGCCGAGGAACTCCCCTTGAGTTACCTGCCGGGAGCGGAGACACCAAATACCGACAAATGGAGCAAACGAACCCTTGCGGAGTTGTTCAGCGAATTCCAGCTTTCCCAGCGGCCCATGGCGGTGCTCGAGCACTGGAGCGGCCTTTACGGTTCAGGTCCGGCCGACACCGGGTGCTGGATGCACGCGCTGATCATCAACCACTACATGGGGGGCGCCTTCTACCCGGAGGGTGGTGGCCAGATGATTCCGGCTCGGCTGGTGCAATTGATCGAGTCTCTTGGCGGAGAGGTCCGGACTCTCAGTCGAGTGGATCAAATCCTCGTGGAAGACGGTTCGGTGAAGGGAGTTCGCCTGACTGACACCACGGTGCTGGAAAGCGATCTTGTGGTTTCGAATGCGGATTACAAGCGCACTGTGACCGAACTGACCGATGTTTCGGTCTGGTCGAGCGACACGGTGAAGTGGGCCGAGGCTTCCGTGATGACACTGGGATTGATCGTGACCTACGTGATCGTTGACAAGGACATCGTTTCGAAAATCCCGAACACCAACTTCTTCGTGTTCTCCGGGTGGGACGTCGAGGAGGAATATGCACAGCTGGAGGCCGGCAAGGTCCCGGACCGCCGGCCGTTTGCGTATCTGTCGCTGGCGAGCCGCAAGGATCCGCACAATCCCCATCTTTGCGGGCCGGGTCAGACCAACATGCAGATCATGACCCTCGCACCCCGGGGCTACGAGGTCTGGGGTGTTGATGAGGGACCGACCCACGGGGCCAGGTACCGACGTTCCGACCAGTATCGGTCACGCAAGGCCGAATATGAAGACATGCTGATCAACGCAGCCGAAGAGGCCCTGGGGCCGTTGCGCGATGACATCGTTCATCTCGAAACTGCGACTCCACTCACGCAGGAGCGCTATACCCTCTCGAGTGGGGGAACCAGTTACGGTCTTCAGTTCTCTCCCGGGCAGACGGGCAAACTTCGTCCGGGCTACCGCACCGAGATCAAGGGATTGTTCGTGGTGGGAGCAAATTCCGTTTCCAGTCACGGCATAGCCGGAACAATGATCGGCGGGCTGGCCTGCGCCGGGCAGATACTCGATCGAGCTCTGGTGCCCGAGGTGATGATGGGCGAGGTGCTCTCCGAACCCGGAGTCATTGGGGAGGATCCACCGGACTGGGATCCTTTCCCTGTTTCGCGCGGCAAGCGTTTGAGTGCAATTCGCGCCGAAGGTGTTGAAGCGCGCGCGTCGACGTCGGCAGACTGACTTCCCGGAGTTGCAGGACAAGTGGAACCACGCCCACCCACCTCAGAACTCAGGGGGTGAGGACCTTGGCGCGACCGCGGTGGCCAGATCGGCTCACCTGGCAACAACCAACCCGCCGTCGGCCACCAGACACTGACCTGTTATGTAGCTGCCGGCATCGGTCAGCAAGAGCATCGCCGGCGGGACCATTTCCTCGGGTTCTGCAATGCGGCCCATGGGGCTGATCCCCTTGATGAACTCGAAACCCTCCTCGCCGAGATTCCGGGTCATGTTGGTGTCCACGGTGCCGGGTGCCAGCGCATTGACCCGAATGCCTTCCGGCGCGAACTGGGTGGCCATGGATCGGGTGAAGGAGAGCAATGCGGTCTTGGCGGCGCCGTACATTGCTTCATGTGGGGTGGACAGGAATGCGGCGGCGGAGATCAAGTTCAGCACAGCAGCATGGTTGCTCCGTCGCAGATGGGGCAGGCACTCCTGGAAGAGGAACATGGGAGCGCGGAGGTTCACGTCGAAAGACTTGCTCCATGCCTGCGGGGTGAACTCGCCTATGGGTTGGGCGAGTGGAGTTGCGGCATTGTTCACCAGCATGTCTATTCCCCCGAAGTGCCGGACTGCGGAGTCCGCAAGATGCTTCAGCGAATCGAGGTCGCCCACATGCGTTGAAATTCCCAATGCTGAGCCGCCGGTTGATCGAATCTCCTCGGCGGCTGCTTCACAGGCCGCTTCTTTCCGGCTGGCCACAACCACGCTGGCCCCGCGGGCACCGCATTCCTTCGCGATCACCAAGCCGATTCCGCGACTACCACCCGTGATGATCACGACCTGTCCGGCAAGGTCGTGGTTGGGTCCCTGTTCTTGTGTCGAGTGTTCTTGTGGCGAGGGTTGGCGTGCCGCCATCGGATTCTCTGGTGTGGCCATCAGCAGAAACTATCCAGAACGGAGGGGATCCTGTGCCAGAGTTCCCCAAGTTCGGATTGTGGCTGATCAGAGTATGGTTTCGGTGCATGCATCCACCTGACTTACTGCGACTGGTGAAACCCGAGTGCCGATGAAGGCAGTACTCCAGTATCGGGCGAGCCCCGGGTTCCGCCGGGATCTGATCGCCGCTGCTCCTGACTGGCTCGACGTGGTGATCGTGGACGAGGCCGATCCGGATCAATTCCGCAGCGAGATGACAGACGCGGATGTACTCCTGCATGTACTGGAGCCGGTCACCCGCTCCGTGATCGAGGCCGCGCCGGAGCTGAAACTGGTTCAAAAGATCGGGGTTGGGGTCAACACGATCGATTTGGAGGCCGCGCAAGACCATGGAGTGGCGGTGGCGAACATGCCGGGATCCAACAGTCAGGCTGTGGCCGAGTCTGCACTGCTTCTGATGCTCGCCACACTGCGCCGTGTCGTGTTGATCGACCGGGAAACCCGGCTCGGAAACGGCTGGAACCTCGACATGGACATGGTGGACCAGCTCGGAGAGATCGCAGGCAAGACGGTTGGATTGCTGGGATATGGGGCGGTACCCAGACTGCTGGCTCCCATGCTCACCGCCATCGGAGCCGATGTCCTGTACGTGTCGCGGACGGAGAAGTCCGACGCGGTGGGAACTCGCCGCGAGCTTGACCAACTTCTTGGCGAGTCCGACATCGTGTCGGTCCACCTGCCGCTGAACGATTCCACGAGTGAGATGTTCGATTCGCAGACATTCGCCAAGATGAAGCCGGGGTCGATACTCATCAACACGGCCCGCGGGGGACTGATCAAGGAATCAGATCTTGTGGAAGCACTTCGCTCCGGGCAACTGCGGGCAGCGGGACTTGACGTGTTCGCGGAGGAGCCGGTGGATCCCGATCACGACCTGTTGGCCCTCGAGAACACGGTTGTGATGCCGCATGTTGCGTGGTTGACACCCGAAACCCTTCGGCGCAGCGCTGACATCTGCGTTGAGAATGCCCGGCGGACCAAGGACGGCGAGACGCTCCTGCATCGAGTGGTCTGAGCCCACCCGCCTCGACTGGTCGCGGTGGATCTCGGGTTCGCACCGGGAATACCCGTGCGACGCGATGGTTGGATGTCAGTGTTCGACGGCATAGCGTGTTCGGCGCCAACCACAATGGTGCGAGCCACAACAGGAGCAACAGCATGAGTGACTTCAACGCACAGATAATTGCGGAGTTTCGGGAAAATGACGGGTTGATCGGGGGACCATTCGAAGGTTCACCGATCATCCTGCTGCACACCATCGGTGCAAAGAGTGGCAAGGTTCGGATCAACCCGGTCATGTATTCTGCCGTTGGCGACGATCTGGCGGTGTTCGCATCGATGGCTGGAGCGCCGACGAATCCCGATTGGTACCACAACATCATGGCCAATCCGGAATTCGAGGTCGAGGTCGGAACCGAGACATTCACCGTGTCGGCCCGGGTGGCCGATGCCGGAGAACGCGCAAAGATTTGGGCAGACCAGAAGTCGGCTTTCCCGCAGTTCGCGGACTACGAGGCCAGCACGGACCGCGAGATCCCGGTTGTGATGCTCACCAGGACTTGACACGACTCACTGGTGGAGTCGGGGAAGTGCTGCCGCGACCCTGACGGGGCGGCGCAACTGCGGGTACCACTACCCGTTGGCAAACGCGCCTGGACCCCGGATTATCGAGGCAGAAAAGGAATGCCCCCGACAATCTGATCCGGACAGCGACGGTGGAGCTGGCGAAGCCTCTTGTCCGGATCGGATCTGGCCACCTCAAGCTTCGCCGGAGCCGCCTCCAACCAGGTCCGGCCACCGACTGTCCAGCGAATCAAACGCAGTAATATTCAGGTGTGCCGACAGCATCCGAAGATCCGACCTTTCGTCCACCGCGGGAGCACTGGATCGGAGTATCTCCCCGTTTGGGAACCGCTCGGAGAATCGTGTTGGCCGCGATTGTTGCACCAATTCTCGCCGCTTCGGTTCTTCTGGCCGTGATCTGGCATCCGGCGATGTGGGCCTTGGTGGCGGTCTGCGTGGTTGCGTTCTTGTGCGGATGGTGGCTGATCGGGCGTCGTGTCCGCTCCTTCGGCTACGCGGAGCGGGCGGATGACCTGGTGGTGACCAGCGGGATCATGTTTCGTCGATTGGTGATAGTGCCCTATGGGCGGATGCAGCTCGTGGATCTGACCGCCGGTCCGCTTGACCGGCGATTCGGGCTGACAACGGTGCAGTTGCATACCGCTGCTGCCACCAGCAATGCATCGATTCCAGGGCTGGAGCCGTCTGTCGCATCCGACCTGCGCGATCGTCTGGCCAGACGCGGCGAAGGGCGTTCTTCCGGGTTATGAGATCGACATCGGAGGTCAATCCACAAGTTTCCCCCACACCCAGGCACCTGGACGCCCGGACTCCATGGGTGCAGGCCGCACAGAACCTGCCGGCCACTGTTCTGGTCCTGTGGATTGTGAGCGGGGGTACGGAGATACTCTCCCGCTCATATGAGGCCACTGCGCTGGTGGTCCTGTTGATCGTGGGCTCGATAGTGACGTTTCGGCTGTTGCAGTGGAGGAATCTCACCTACTGGGTCGACGACGAGGGTGACCTCAGGCTGGATTCCGGCATCTTGCAAAAGCAGCAACGCCGGCTCCAGATTTCCCGCCTGCAGTCGGTGGATGTGTCTCG
>JAHRAZ010000135.1 GCA_020027475.1 Microthrixaceae bacterium | reverse complement strand
TGGGTAAGGGACAGCGGCCCTCTGGAGGAAGGGTGTACTGAAGCTGGCTCAGCCGAGGTGCAGGGTCAGGTCCGGATGCAGAGTTCAGCCGAGATGCAGGGCCTGCCCGGAGGTTGCCGGCCTCAGGGCCGCCGTTCCCTCCTGCTGGCCGCAGCCCGGATTATCTCACTCAGCAGATGAGGATCCTCTTGCATGACCTGGTGTCCGATCCCGTGAACAACCTCCATGTCACCGTCGACAAGTTCGGCGAGCTTCACGCCGTGGTGCATCGGAGTGACACGGTCACTTGTCCCTGTGACGACGGTGGCCGGAAGGTTCACACCCTCCAAACCCTCGGTGATGTCGAACAGGGCGAGAGCAAGGAGTGATTCGTCCATGGTTTCGTTCGAGACTTCCGACATCAGCACGCGCAGGTCTTCCACCGAGCGGGCGCTGTACTTGGCTCCGAACGCCCACCGCAACAAGGTGCGTGAGAGATTCGAATCCGCCCACGGATACCGCCATCCACTGCCGTATCCGAGGACCGATCGAACCAGCTTGGGATGCATCGGACCCGTGGGAACGAGTGGGCCGGAGCTCGTGGCGACGAAGCACAGGTGTGAGACATGGTTTGCAAATGTGTCCGGGTGATCCAGAGGGAATCTTCCCAATGCCATGCCGCCCATCGAATGGCCCACCACGGTTGCGCCGGTGATCTGCAAAGAGGTGAGAACCGTGTGGATATCGGTGGCTATCGCCTCCATTGTCACACCATCGGTGCCGGCGACGGACTGGCCATGGCCCCGCATGTCCCAGGCGAACACGCGATGATCCTCCGAGAGCAAACGGATCACGGCCGACCAGACCCACCACTGGAGGGTCACCCCGTGCAGCAGCAGAACCGGAGGGCCGTTGCCGGTTTCGGTGAGGTGTATCGCCCCGCCGTCGTGCGAGTTGAGCATGTGGTGGTGAAGATCAGTGGGTGGCTCAAGTAGGGGATCCACATCGGGCCGGGTTGTCCGGGCAATGCGCTGACCAAGTTCTCGAACGCCCACGGCCGCTGCCACTGTTGCGACGCCCGCCACTGCGGTCGCCCCGAGGAGGAGATTTCGCAACTTCATGGCATGAATCTAGGCCTTCGGGCCGGCAGTAGGATCACCAAATGGGCAAGGCACCAATTATCACTCCGCAATCCGAGGACTTTCCCAAGTGGTACCAGGATCTGCTCAACAAGGCTGAGTTGGCCGACAACGGTCCGGTCCGCGGCACGATGGTGATCCGTCCATACGCGTATTCGCTGTGGGAGAGGATGGTCTCCGAGGTGGACGCGCGGATCAAGGTCACCGGCGCCGAAAATGCGTACTTCCCTCTCTTCATTCCCGAGTCCTATCTCCATCGGGAGGCCGAGCACGTTGAAGGCTTCAGTCCTGAACTGGCCGTGGTGACCCATGCCGGGGGCAAGGAGCTGGAAGAACCGGTGGTGGTCAGGCCCACGTCGGAAACGGTCATCGGTGAGTTCATGGCCAAGTGGGTGCAGTCCTACCGCGATCTGCCCCTGTTGCTCAACCAATGGTCCAATGTGGTGCGCTGGGAGCTGAGGCCCCGGACATTCCTGCGTACCTCGGAGTTTCTCTGGCAGGAGGGACATACCGCCCATGCCACTTCCGCAGACGCCGGCGCGTACGCCCGCAGGATTCTCGAAGAGGTCTACCGGGACTTCATGGTGAACGTGCTCGCCATACCTGTTTACGTAGGCCGCAAGACTGCCGATGAACGATTTGCCGGAGCGATCAACACGCTCACCCTCGAGGCAATGATGAAAGACGGCAAGGCTCTTCAGATGGGGACCAGCCACGAATTGGGGCAGAACTTTTCCAAGGCTTTCGACATCAGCTACCAGGATGGTGAAGGCAACCGGCAGTTGGCGTGGACCACTTCGTGGGGTTCCTCCACCCGGATGATGGGCGGGCTGATCATGGCCCATGGGGACGACCGCGGCTTGATCGTACCGCCGAGGTTGGCTGCCACCCAGGTCGTTGTGCTGGTGGTTCGCCACGACGACGCCGGTGCAGTCGGTGCGGCAGCGAAGACCTTGGTCGACGAACTTGAATCGGCTGGTGTCCGCGTCAAACTGGACGATCGGGTGGACGTGCAGTTCGGCCGCCGGGCGACCGCTTGGGAACTCAAGGGTGTGCCGCTGCGCATCGAGCTCGGTCCCCGTGACATCGCCGAAGGCCTCGGTACCGTGGCCCGACGGGACACGGGGGAAAAGATCCCCATGAAACTGAGCGAACTCGCCGGTACCGTGGCACCCGCCCTCGAGCGCATTCAGAATGAGCTCCTGTCGGCGGCCACGATCTCCCGCGACGACCGCACCCACGACGTTTCCACCGTGGACGAGATCTTCGATGCTGTCGAGGGCGGATTCGCACGGATTCCGTTTGCATCGCTGGACGAAGCCGCCATTACCCGGCTTTCGGACAGGGGCATCACTGTGCGCTGCATCCAGACGGCGGATGGTGAGGCTCCTGAGCGAGAGGATGAGCCGGGCCTCATAGCCTTGGTGGCCAAGGCCTACTGAGGCTCCCGGTCTGGGCATCGTGAGCCTCTTGCCCGGCGGCTGTGAAGCCGCTGGTTGGGAGTTCCGAAGCTCTCGGCCCGGGATTCTGGTGTGCCCTGGCCAAGGGTAACCGACACTCCCTCGCGACGGTCGAGTTACCCAACCAACCTGGATCAACCCCAAATGACGTCTGAGTCGACAGTGTTCACCGTGTGGCGTGGCGGAGCAGCTCAGGTCGATGGCGACCAGGGTTTGTTGAGGCTATGGTGGCTGGCGTTCCAGTTCACTGGAAAGGCGTGGGCGTTGCCCACGCTTTTTGTTTGGGCGGGACGCAGGTCTAGAACACCGAAGCAGAGAAACCAGTCCAGCAACAACAAACGCAAGCCGCAAGGAGGAGACATGAGTGCAACGACCGACCGGGTTGTGCGCTCGATCGCGCCCTTGCTGGAGCAGCTCGATCTCGAGCTTTACGACCTGGACAACAACGGCGGAACCCTGCGAATCCTGCTGGATCGCGAGGGTGGAGTGGACCTGGACACCATCACGGAGGCCACCCGCGAAATATCCGCTTGCCTCGACCGCGAGGAACCCATCGCCGGGTCGTACACCCTCGAGGTTTCAAGTCCGGGAGTCGAACGCCCTTTGCGCACGGCCGAGCACTTCTCCGCAGCCATCGGTGAGCCGGTGAAGCTGAAGGTTCGCCCCGGGATTGCGGGGGATCGTCGTGCGGAGGGGATTGTCACAGCCGTCCACGGCGACTCGGTGACAATCCAGAACGAATCCGGCGAGCGAGTACTGCTGCTGGAGGACATCTCCAAGGCACACACCGTCTTTGTGTGGGACACGGGCAAGAAATCCGGGTCCAAGCCGAAGTCCGGTAAGTCGAAAGAATCGAAGAAGAACACAAAATTCCAAAAAAGCATGAAGCCCTCGCCCATGGCTGAGGACACAACTGAATCCAACGAGGTATCCCCATGAACCCCGACATGATGGAGGCTCTCGCAGCGCTTGCCGAAGATCGCGGCATCTCTGTTGACACCCTCTTCGCTGCTCTCGCCGAAGCGCTCGAAGCGGCATACAAGAAACAGTCCGACGCGTATGAGTTTGCATGGGTGAACATAGACACCGAGACCGGTGAGATGCGGGTGTTCGCTCAGGAACTGGACGAAGACGGAGAGCCAGTTGGCCCCGAGATGGACGTCACCCCTGAGGACTTCGGCCGGATTGCCGCCCAGACGGTCCGCCAGGTGATGACACAGCGGATCCGTGAAGCCGAACGGGACCTCAAGTACGAGGAGTACGCCGGCCGCGAAGGAGACATCGTCACCGGCATCATCCAACAGAGCGACTCCCGGTACACACTTCTCGACCTCGGTCGAGTTGAAGCGCTGCTCCCGCAGTCCGAGCAGGTCAACTTTGAGCGTCCAGAGCCCAACGAGCGGGTGAAGGCGTACATCATCGAAGTCCGAAAGACCGCCAAAGGCCCTCAGATCGTGGTTTCGCGGACCCATCCCGGACTCGTTCGTCGCCTGTTCGAACTCGAAGTACCCGAGATCGCTGAGGGAGTCGTTGAAATCAAGGCTTGTGCCCGTGAACCCGGGCCTCGCACAAAGATCGCAGTTTGGTCCAACGATGAAAACATCGATCCGGTGGGGGCCTGCGTGGGTCCGCGCGGCGCACGTGTTCGACAGGTCATGAACGAACTCCGTGGCGAGAAAATCGACATTGTGCCCTTCTCCGAGGATCGTCAGGGCTTCGTGATGAACGCCCTGCAACCTGCACGTGTGAGCGAAGTCCGCATCGACGAAGAGATGGGCAACGCCGAAGTCATCGTTCCTGACCATCAATTGTCTTTGGCGATCGGCAAGGAAGGCCAGAACGCCCGCTTGGCAAGTCGTCTGACAGGCCTGCGAATCGACATCCGGGACGAGACCTCAGTGGTTGAACGCGAGGCCTATGAGGCCGAGTATGGCGGTGAGTCCTGGGCAGACGGTGCCTGGATAGAGGGACCGGGTGGGATCCAGATGTGGCAGCCTGCCGATGGCAGCGAGCCGCTCACAATTGAAGAGTGGGAGGCCTCGAACGTAACCGAGGACTCAGACTCAGGCGATCCGGAATCGGGTGACACCGAATCGGGTGACACCGAATCGGGTGACACCGAATCGGGTGACACCGAATCGGGTGATACCGAATCGGGCGACACCGAATCGGGTGACACAGAATCAACCGGGGATGCCAATGAAGCCGGCGCGGAGCCTGCCGCCGAGGCCGATGTCGATGCTCGTGCTGGTGCAGACGATTCGAATGAGGCGGGGGAGACCTCGGCGGGCGCCGAGGACACACCGGCTGAAGCCGCTGATATCCCTGCGGACACCAGCGATGAGGATGCTCCCTCCGCGGCCGAAGAGGCTGAAACTGCTGCGAAAGAGTCGACTGAACCGGCAGCCGGGGAAGCCCCGGACACACCTTCGGAGCCGGATGCAGGTGCGTCCGACTCCACCAAGGGGAGCACCGCGGAATAGCTCCAGACCGGGTAGAAGCCGCCACAGTTCGAATCCTGCGGGAATCCGTGCGAAGATGGTGACCCTGTTCTCGCCGTGGGCGCCGTGTATCGCGCCCCGCGGTGAGGGGTCATCCCGAATGACCGATCAACCTGAAAAGTAGAGAGACGTTTTGGCGAAAGTGCGCGTGTACGAGCTCGCGAAAGAGCTCGGTATGACAAACAAGGAGTGTCTGGACCTGTGTCTGGTACTCAATTACGCGGTGAAGGGTCATTCCTCTTCGCTGGATGAGCCGTACGCGGATCAGGTTCGCCGCAAGGCCAAGGCCGACGGACTGACTCGCGACGAGCAGCCCGAGGAACCCAAGAAAAAGAAGGCCCCCGCCAAGAAGAAGGCGCCCGCCAAGAAGAAGGCGCCGGCCAAGAAGAAGGCGCCCGCCAAGAAAGCCCCGGCGAAGAAGGCAGCCACGAAGGCCCCGGGGGCCGTCGATGCCGAGCCGGAAGATTCCGGCTCATCAGTTCAGGCCCCAACCGACACTCCTGTACCGCAGGGCCCCGAAGCTGCTGCGGAGGTGCCCTCCGGTACCCCGACGATCTCTGGCACGCCGCTCGAGGAGACAGCCACGGAGGCAACCGCGCCGGCCGCGGAGGCAACCAGGACAGCTCCCGAACCGGCGGCACCGGATTCGCCTGCCTCTGGTACCCCGGAGACCGTCGACGCCGATGCGCACCCGCACAAGATGGTCTCCTCGAAGCCGGCGACGGGCAAACCTCGCCGCGAGCCCGAAGTGCCGGCTGAACCGTCTCCAGCCAAAACCGCAGCACCGAGCACGCCCGCTGCACCAAGCACGCCTGCTGCACCGAGCATGCCTGCTGCACCGAGCTCGCCTGCTGCACCGAGCACGCCTGCTGCACCGAGCACGCCTGCTGC
>JAHRAZ010000085.1 GCA_020027475.1 Microthrixaceae bacterium | reverse complement strand
CCTGCGAAGTGCAAGCACAGCGTTGGGTCCGGCGTGCACACCGCCATCGATTCCCCGAGTCAGGTGGACGCCAAGAAACGGAAAGTCCGGGTCCGATACCGGGTAGATCAGGCCCTTGACCAAGTGGGTCGCTTCGGGCCGAAGCTCGAAGTACTCGCCGCGGAAGGGGACGATGCGAGCGCTTGGTACGGTACCGGCAAGTGCTGCCAACTGGTCGCTGTGCAGCCCTCCACAGTTCACGACCCGTGCGGCCTCCACCTCTCCGACGGTGGTTTCGAGTCGCCAATTCGAGGAGCGCTCGGAACTGACGATGCCGGTCACCTCTGCTCCGAGGAGAATCTGCCCACCGGCGGCGTGTATGTCCTCGGCCATCGCCTTTGCCACGCCCGCGTAGTCGACGATTCCAGTACTGGGCACATGTACTGCGGCGATTGCAGCCAAGTGGGGTTCAAATTGCCGGGCTTCGGATGCGTCCAGCTTTCGGACCTCGAGTCCATGTTCAAGGCCCCGTTCGTAGAGTCGATCAAGGCCGGGGAGTTCGTCCGGACGGGTCGCTGCTATCAGCTTCCCGGTGACCTCGACCGGGACCTCGTGCTGGCGCGCGTACTCCACCATCGAATGGCTACCTGCAATGCAGGTTCGGGCCTTCAAACTGCCCGGTGGATAGTAGATCCCCGAGTGGATGACTCCACTGTTGCGGCCCGTCTGGTGCTGGGCGAGCGCCGACTCCTTTTCGAGCAGGATCACCGATTGCGCACTCGAGGATTCGACCAATGCCTTGGCAGTTGCCAAGCCAACGATTCCTCCTCCGATCACGGCAATGTCACAAGTGAAGTTCATCACCGGGACACTCTATGGGAAGTCCTCCCACGGACCTGTTTCAGAAGTCGCGTCAGGGGAGGTCTCGAGTGCGCGATTCGGGATCCGGGAGTGAGCTCAACTCACTCAGGAGATGGGAGCCGCGTCGTGTCGTCGCGCTCCCAGGCGGTGTCGGGGCCCGCGAGCCTTGCCGACAGCCGAGCAGACACCGAGAACGCCAGGTAGACGACAACGTCGATTGCTGCACCGAGGCCGCCACGCGCCGTCCGCAGGACCGCTCGAAGTGTGCCGCTCGGTGTGGTTTGCAGATCCCTGTCAGGACGCACACTCGCGGAGCTGTGTTCCAACCGGCCGCGTTGAGCGCGGCGCACCACTCGGAACAAGGCCCGAGTGGTGCGTGGAACCTGAACCACCACCGGGTCCGTGGGTACCACCACCAGCTCCCTCTGATCGAACATTTCGTCCACCCAGAGGTCCTCTCCGGTGACGTCGGGGAACTCCCCAAAACGCTCTCTGGCCTCTGAGGAGAGCCCGTACACACCGGCACCCCAGAGTCGGCTGGTCAGTTCCGGGGTTCGGCCGCGAACTCTGTAGTGGCTCCGAACCACCCACGATGCTCCCGACGTGTCGTAACTGACCGGGGGTCGGCCGGCCACTCCGCCGGTGCTCAGTACTCGGACCAGCTCGCGGGCCGCTGCTCCAGTCAATTCGATGTCGGCGTCCAGATAGATACGCGGAAATGGAGGATCAAGTCGTTCCGCTTCGTTGAGTGCGTTTGTCTTCGAGGCTTGGTCAATCTCCAGGACCACATCGGCAATACCGGTTTGTCTGGCGATCGCGGCCGTGTCGTCGGTGCAGCCGTTGCACGCCACCACAACACTGAGACCGACCGGGCCGTTGGCCGCAAGACTTCGCAAACAACGCCCGATCACCGACTCTTCGTTGTAGGCCGCAATGATGATGGAACCGCCTGTTTCGGTGAATCCTTCAATTGGCTGCTGCAGTGACCTGCTCACCAAGGGACCGGCTCGACCGGAGGCGCATCCGGGAAAGAGGGTGGCGGGGCAACTCCCGCAACGACTCGCGCAGCGTAGAGTCTCCCCGGTTGTCGGAATCGGAGCAGTTCCCAACCGATCACGATGAGTCGGTGGACGGCGCTGGACAATCGGCCGTGGAGTTTTGCGTAGTCTCTGACCCGGTTCAATGCCTTCAGCGCCGTCAATTCCGGCGATTGCCCCGAACCCCCTTCGCTGTGGGAAGCCACGGCCCCCGGCGCGTACATGATTGAGAATCCGCTTGACCTGATTCTTCGTGCGTAATCGACCTCTTCGGAATACATGAAGAACGTCTCGTCCCAGTCGCCCACGATCTCATCGACCTCCGAGCTGACCAGGATCGCCGCCCCGGTGGCCCAGTCGACGGGTATTGACTGCTCATACGCCCAGCCTTCCCTGACTTCTTCCGAAAGCCAGCTGGGTCGTCCGGCGAATCGGGCTCCGAAGACCGCCTCCCCGAATGCGCGGGGGATGCTCGGTTCCCGACGCTGGGAGTGACGTGTTGCCCCTTGCTCGTTGGTGAGTCGTGGCACGACTGCACCTACGTCCGGCCGCTCGATGGTCTTGAGCATGTGGTCGATCGCCCCCGGATCCAGACGCAGGTCCGGATTCAGCACCAGAAATGAATCCGTCGGACCGGCTTCCCTGGCGGCACGCCGCCCAAGGTTGATTCCGCCGGCGTAGCCCAGATTCCTTCCTGAATCGATGACGAGGCTGGCCCCACAGGCCTTGGCAGTCTCAAGGGTGCCATCAGTTGAACAGTTGTCGACAACCACTGTCCGAACCGAGCGGTCACCAATCGCGTCAGCCAGACTCTCGAACAGCCCCGGAATATCGTCCGCGCTGTTGTACGTCACGATCACGATCGAACAGTCGGCATGTGACAGGGGTCCGTCAGGGTGCGCTGGAGCGGTCCTGCCTTCGGGGAACACGAGTTGGACGATACCACCCGCCAAATCCCGGTTCCCACAGCTTCGATGACCGCGGCTTCAGGCTCTTCTGGGTTGCGCACCTGCCAAGTGTGCCCTCAAGGGGTCAATCCGCCGTAGGGGACTCCGGCCAGGTGGGACATGTCCCGGTCGAATGTGGTGAGGTCCTGCACGCAGAAGTCGCTAAGAGATCTGTGGCCGCACGCCCGAGCCAGGACACCCATGAGTTCAACGGTTGCCGCAAAGAACATGGCCAGGCGTTGCGCGGCCTCATCGATGATGAGCCGAGATCGGAGATCTTCTCTTTGAGTGGCAATTCCGACCGGGCAGTTGTTGGTGTTGCACGCCCGCATCCCCAAACATCCGATTGCCTGAAGCGCGGTGTTCGAGATGGCAACCGCGTCGGCGCCCAGAGCCAGCGCCTTCGCGAAATCAGCGTGGGTGCGGAGCCCGCCGGTGATCACCAGAGAGACATCGCTGCGACCCTTGGCGTCGAGGTGCCGGCGTGCTCTGGCCAGAGCCGGGATGGTCGGTACAGAGATGTTGTCGCGGAACACCACCGGGGCGGCCCCCGTGCCGCCGCCTCGGCCATCCAGGATGATGTAGTCGACGCCGATCCGGAGTGCCGCGTCGATGTCGTCCTCGATGTGTTGTGCGGAGAGTTTCGCCCCGATCGGTATCCCACCCGATGCCTCGCGGACCTGCTCCGCGAGTGCCCGAAAGTCGCCCTCGTTGGTCAGGTCCTCGAAGGTGGATGGCGAGATTGCGGCCTGGCCTTCGGGGAGGCCCCGGACCTCGGCGATCTTTCCCGTGACCTT
>JAHRAZ010000067.1 GCA_020027475.1 Microthrixaceae bacterium | reverse complement strand
GTCACCGACAACACAGATTCCTCGAGCTTCGTTGTGGGACAAGTTGTGGTCGGACAGCCATGATCGGTTTTCATCACCGCCACTCGGATGAGGTGGCCGCCATCCCCCCGGCTGGTTGGCCGCGTTCGGGATCTGGAACCCTGAATCAGCTGAACCCAGATCTGGGCACTGCAGAATCGGCAACCGCCGATCTGGGTTCCACTGGTTCGGTTGCCCCGGCCGGACGCGTGTCGCACCTGCGTAGATCAAGAAACCAATCGGGGTTCACTCTTGTCGAAATCTTGCTCACCGTGGCCATTGCAGGGATAGTCCTTGCTCCCGTCGGGGGCTGGATGGTCTTGGCGATTACCAGCCAGGGCGAAACCGCCGGCCGATTCTCTGATGCTGCCCAGACTCGACTCCTGGAGACTTACATCGCCCGAGACGTTGCCAGCGCCGAGATGATCCTGGACCAGAGCCTCGCGGCATCCACAGGGACCTCTCTTGTCGACTGCTCCCCTTCTGCTTCTCCCGCCGGTGATCCCAGCTTGATTCTCAACCTGCGCTATTTCGGAACCGAGCCGGAATTGGTTGTGTACAAGACAGCCACCGTGGATTCCGGACCGGCTCTCGTGCGCCGTGCCTGCTCATTGGGCATCCCGCACGTGGAGCACAAGAACCAGACAATCGTCCATGGCTTGGCGGACGCCGGGTCAGTCACGGCGACCTGCTCAGGTGCATACTGCAAACAGGTTGTTGTGGATGCAGAATTGGCGTCCGGTGCAACACTGCACACCAGTGCAACCCGTCGGGGAACCGCAGCCGCGTTGGAAGGCTTGATTCCCGGAAGCCTTCGACCGCAGGCCGTGATTGATGTTGGCGTTATCGAGCCGCGAACACCGTCCTCGCCCTACAGAGTGAACCTGTCGGGGGCGAGTTCCTGGGATCTGGACACTGACTCGTCTGGCTTGACGTATCAATGGACCGCGGTTGGCGGCTCCCCTTCCTCCTCGACCGGAGTGGCACCCGTCTTTGAATGGAGTACCCCCGGACCCAAGCAAATCAATCTGCGGGTAACCGATGACTCCGGCAACGTTTCCAGGGTTTCAAAGACGGTGGTTCTGGAGAATCAGCAGCCGATAATCGATGGCGTCAGCATCACTCTTGCGGATGGGCGCCTCATCGGGATCGCAGGAAGCACCGAATTCACCTTCGAGGCCGAAGCGTACGACCCGGACGGGTCGTCGGCCGACCTCGGATACGAATGGCAGCTGCCCGGAGCGGAGTTCAGTACCAATCCGGTCACAGGTTATGTCTTCCCTGTGGATGCATCCGGCACTCAGACCGTTGACCTTACGATCACGGATGCAGATGGTGGCAGGGTGGTTCGGACCGTCCAGGTACTGCTGGCCCCGGGAGGCGAGTCCGACACGCTGTTCTTCCCGCTGCCCGATGTTTCCAAGACACCGCCTCTGGTGAATCTGGATACCGGGCACGCGATCACATTCACACCGTCCAATCCCCCCTTGTTTCAGTCTTGGGAGTTGCGTGACTCCGCCGGAGTTCCCGTTGCCAGTTCAACGGACCCATCCTGGACCTACGTTGTGCCCATTTCAGGAGGCGGTACCCACACGATCGTCCAGTTCACGACAACCGGGGAAGTCCTCGACGAGTTCCGGATCAATCATCCACCATCGACTCTATTTTCGTATTCGACGCCGAACCCGGCGCCAACGTCCATTGCGTTCACCGATCTTTCAACCGATCCGCCCTATGCAGGTAATGCTGGAATCACCTCGCGACTGTGGGATTTCGGATCTCTCGGCACGTCCACCGACGAAACAGTCGATATTCTTTTCCCTGACTCCGGTGATTACGAGGTCACCCTCACTGTGACCGACGTCGACGGTGCGATCGGTTCGTTCACAGAAACCATCACAATTCCGGCAGGACCGGCAACAACAACCACGACAATCCCGGGAGGGCCCTAGTCCGATGAGACTCCTTCCCAACCACCGCGCACCGTCTCCGGGTTCCACCCACCCGACCCGATTGACCTGGCTGTCGGATCGCCGGGCAATGAGTTTGGGTGCGGAATCCGGATACATTCTGGGCACAGTGCTC
This sequence comes from Microthrixaceae bacterium, assembly GCA_020027475.1. Taxonomy (GTDB): domain Bacteria; phylum Actinomycetota; class Acidimicrobiia; order Acidimicrobiales; family Microtrichaceae; genus JAHRAZ01. Next base: position 38,858 of record JAHRAZ010000067.1, on the reverse strand, counting down.
GCGGCCATGGCGGTGGGCTTGATCATCATCACCGCCTTGCTTGGCCTGTCGTTCAGCACTCACCGCGCAGCGATCACCCAGCAGCAGCTTGCGCAGGAGCGACGGGCGGCCGACGGAGCTCTGGAAGCATCAGTGGAGTTCATGCGGAATGCGCCCGAACCCGGTGATCCATGTGAGCCGCTTCCTGCAACGGTACCCATGGACACAACCGCCGACGGGATCGATGCCGACTCCGACGTTCATGTCGAGTGTGCCTCAGTTCTTGATCCCTCGCCCAATGTCAGCGGTGACATGCGAGTGATCGCGAGCGAGCCGTACACTCCGGACGCATCCAATCCGTTCTCATGGGTGGCCACAGGTTCGGATGACCCCGATCCCGCGGAGGTGAACCTCATCCATCAGGGTTCGGAACCTGTGTCCTTCGTCGGTGACGTCCTGGTCAAGAATGGCTCGGCCGTAAATGGTGGCGCCGAGGTGGGCGCCGAGGTCTCGGGACACTACTTCCAGGGTGACCTCGGAACCGGTGGCTCTGAACCCGGCGTCGCGTGTGGGGTACTCAGTGAGTCGTTTGTTCCCTCTTCGGTGTCCCGCCAGATTCGTGATGCTGACGACGGTGAGCCTGTTTGCAACGATGCCGCCGTTGCGGGCCTGACCCGCAGCGATCCGAGTGTTCCCCTCGGGCTCGGCGACACTTCGTCCGACCCGGGGTCAGTTTCTTGCGATGCGCTGACCTTCTCTCCGGGTTACTACGGCAACGTCAAGACGCAGGCCCTGAACGGCCTCTTGTCAACCTGCACCGACGCTACGTTCCACTTCACTCCGGGTGACTATTGGTTCGATGCTCACACCGACGACAACTTTGAGCTGCGTTTTGGTGCCACCGGCGCCAACTACGTGTTCGGCGAAATGGATTCGTCCGGCATCGATTGTGATCCACTGTCCACCTCGAACACGTCGGTGACAATCGGTCCGAGCACCACCCTGAAACACACAAAGGGAAATCTGTCGATATGTGCAGGGGAGGACCCCGCTGACCCCGCTCTGCCGGCTTTGGCCAAGAGCGACACAGCGGCGGACGACGATGTCGTCGGCCCTACCCTCCTGAACTCTGTGAACGGCAGGGCGGCACCTTGGGACTTTTCGAACCCGGGCAATCTTGTGGACCCGAATCCGGCTGCTGGCGACAGGGCCGCGGCGATACTGTGCAACGCCTCGTCCTGCGGCTTTCCAATCTTCCAAGCGGAGATCAACTCGACCGGTTCACGCCCGGTCACCTCTTTGAAGTTTCGGTGGAGCAGCCTCGAGTATCCCGTGGCGTTTGGAGCCAACAGGCAGATATGGGTCCGACTGAAGCCAGCCTCTGGTTCGGATACTATCTGCGAGACAATGGATCTGGCCCGAGGCCGCACAAATGGGGTCGGGTCTGAGGTGGACCTCCTTGAGGGCTGTGCCGATGCGATCAAGAACGAGGAAGACTTGCAAGGACTGCGGCTTGAGGTCGAGTTCGGTACCGACGCGCTTGGCCCGCCGGGAGACCCGCCGGGCTGCATTGGCGAGTGTCCGTATTCGATCCAGGTCTGGGGTGCCGAGCTGGTCGTCAATGAGATCGATATTTCCGCGACGATTGCGTCTTCGCCCCCAGGCCAATGGTCTGACTTCAACAAGCTGTTGTCGGCTGGTGGCGGGTACGCAGCAGCGGAGGAAGGCTGTGCATACGATCTCGGTGTTCCATGGGGAGTCGTTGCCGACATCTGCGCACGACCACTCAGGGATGCACCGCTGCAGCGTCAGGAGTTCACGATCTCCGGGTTCGAGCTGCCTGGCCATGACCCCCAGGCGAAGATTTCATCACTGGAGCTGGTGTTCGACAATCACGGCGGCACGGATGTGGTGGCGAACCCAACTCTTACCCATCCTGGACTGGATCTTGGTGAGACCATGGTAATGGTCACTGTGGATGGCGACGACTGTGAGGCGGTGGTTGTTCCCGGCTACACCCGTTCACTCAGCACCTACACCATGGATATGAGCAATTGTTCGTCTCTTCTTGCCAGTGCGGCAGCTATTGAGGACGCCTCGATCACGGTTTCGATTCTGCCCGAGCGGAACATATTTGTCGGTGCAGATGTGAAACCGGGATTGGGCGTGGAGATCCAGCAGATCGACCATGTTCGGCTGGTTGGTGAGACGGGCGAACACCCGCAGGTTCAGACCGCTCGAATCACCATCGATGAAGCAAGTGGCGACAGCGTCCGTGTATACGGAGATTCGGATTTCCAGTTGTTGGATCTGGATGTTGACTGGGCCGGAACCGCTTCATTCGAGTCGATCTTCAACGGAAGTCTTGTGGTCAACTCATTGGCCAGTAGGCAGACCGGTTCCGACGTGGGTGACGGAGTGGGAGTGATTTGTTGTGGCCCGAAGTTCCCCAATGCCCTGCTTACGGCCACGATGAATCCGCCGGATTCGGATGAACCGATTCGTGGTGTCGCCCGGGTGTTCCTTGATCCTTCGGAGATCGGAGTTCACGCCGCGAGGATTGCCGACTGGCAGTTGTGTCACCTCGACGGTTGCCAGGTCGACGCAGTTCCCACTCCCTGACGGCGGACCCTGCCGCAGTCAATCCCCTCACCCCTTTCGTCGTTCTGTGATGGTCAGGTCGCGCAAAAGCGCGACCTGACCATCACAGAACCGCCCAGGGGCGGACGCCGCGCCCAATCCGGGTGAATCCGCCCATGGTTGGGCGGCCGAATCCGAGCCATTTGGGTAGTCCTCCATATTCCTATCGTGTGAAATATGTCGCACCATGGTCTTGCCGACCTGAACGGGAGAGGCAGGAAGGCACGGATGGGCGACTGATCTGTGGGTGGTTCGGTCGCTCATCCAACCAAACCCATCACAAAACGGCTGGGATGCTCGGGTTGATCCGGGTAGGGGTTCCGCTGGGGCGGTCGGGTGGAGCGTTCGGGGCGATTCCTTCGGCTGATCCGGGTGGTCGGCTGACTGGGTGGTCGACTGACCGGGTAGTCAGGCCCATGGACCCGACCTTGGAATGGACGCAACATTGCGCCGTGTTCGAGGCAGTCACAAAGTTCGTGGAGAACCAGCACGGCGTTGTAGGGCGCCACCAACTGGCTGATCTCGGTCTGACGAAGTCGAGTGTGTACCGCCTCACAAAGTCACCGCAATGGGAAGCAGCAACTCCCAGGGTATTGAGGCGGCGCGGCACCTCACGGACCAAAGGCCAAGGGGTAGCCATTGCCGTCTTGGACGCAGGACCACAAGCCTTCTTGTCACACGAATCGGCGGCGGCTTGGTGGGGACACCGGGGTTCGAATCTGGACCACCCGGTCCATGTCTCCATATCCAAGTCCTGGATCGTCGACAATCCGATCGCACGCGTGCACCGGATAAGGAGCCTTCCGCCGCTCTGGCGTGACGAATTGATGGGTGTTCCGACCCTTCGACCCGAATACGTGGCCCTGCACCTGTTTGCGACATCGCACTATGAACGCGCAGAACGAATCGTCGAGACCATGTGGTCCGGTGGACTTCTCGACGGCCGGTCGTTGATTCGGTTCTTGGCAACTCTGGCCAAGCGGGGCAGAAATGGGGTTGTGGCCCTTCGTCGGTATCTGGATGTTCGAGGTCCTGACTACATTCCATCTGATTCCGGGCTGGAGTCCCGCACGAGACAACTACTCGAAGGCGCAGGGATCCTGCTCAGGCAGCAAGTGAACCTGGGATCCGAGTCGTCATGGCTCGGCAGAGTCGATTTCTGTCACCCGACGGTGCCGTTTGTGCTGGAAGTGCAAAGCGAGTTCCACCACGGAAGCCTGGTTGACAGCCGGGCAGATGCGAGGCGGATAGGACGGCTGTCCGATGCGGGGTTCGTGGTTGTCGAAATCACCGACATCGATGTTTGGACCAGACCTTCCAAAGTGGTTTCACTTGTCCGGGCCGGAATCGCCGAGGCGCATCGCCACACCCAGCGTTCCGTTCTGTGATGGTCAGGTCGCGCATTTGCGCGACCTGACCATCACAGAAGCAGGGTTTTGGCCGCGATGGGCGCTGCTGGTTGGGCGGATGTACCATGCGCTCTTGCCGTTTCCGATACGGCGAGCCAGAGCCAAGGGGGCAATGTGAAGGTCTACGAAAACGTCTATATCGATGGCAAATGGGTGCCTTCCACCGGGAATGAAACCATCGACGTCATCGACTCCGCGACCGAAGAGGTCATGGGAAGAGTGCCGCAGGGTACGGCTGCCGATGTCGACGCAGCCGTTGCCGCCGCCAAGGCCGCGTTCCCGGCCTGGTCAACGACTCCGGTCGATGTGCGAGCCAAGTACCTGCGCGACATCGGCGCTGCGCTCGCCGGCCGATACACAGACCTGGTCGACACCATCAGTGGCGAGGTCGGCTCACCAAAAGCCTTCGCCGAAATGGTTCAGGCCGGGCTTCCCCTGGGTGAATGGGATCTATTCGCCGACTTGGTGGAGAGTTACGAGTTCGAAGAGCAGGTCGGCAGTTCGCTGGTCGTGCGCGAGCCGATCGGCGTTGTTGGTGCCATCACTCCGTGGAACTACCCGCTCTACCTGATCATCTGCAAGATCACTCCCGCCCTTGCCGCCGGCTGCACCGTGGTGCTGAAGCCGTCCGAGGTGACTCCGCTCAACGCCTATATCCTCGCTGAGGTTCTGCACGAGGTGGGACTCCCGGCGGGTGTGTTCAACATGGTCGTCGGTACGGGGCCGGAGGTTGGCGCCGCCATCTCCTCGCATCCCGACGTGGATGCCGTCAGCTTCACCGGTTCTGGCCGCGCAGGTGCCGAGGTTCAGCGTGCGGCTGCCGCCACGGCCAAACGTGTCGGTCTTGAACTCGGTGGCAAGTCGGCGAATGTCGTTCTCGACGATGCCGATCCCGACACCGTTGCTTTCGGTGCGGTGTTCAACTGCTTCCTCAACTCGGGTCAGACCTGTTCTGCCCTGACTCGCCTCCTGGTGCCCGAATCCCGCAAGGACGAGTTCACCGATGCTGTGGTGAAGAGGGCTTCTGAGATGCGTCTGGTGGATCCGAAGGCCGATGGTGAAGACATGTTCAGTGCTCTGGGTCCGCTGAGTTCGCGTGCTCACATGGAACGGGTCCGTTCCTACATCCAGAAGGGCATCGACGAGGGCGCAACCCTTGCGGTTGGCGGCCCCGAGGCGCCGGACGGGATGGACAAGGGCTTCTACGTGAAGCCAACCGTGTTCACCGACGTAACGGCTGACATGACCATCGCCCAGGAAGAGATCTTCGGGCCGGTGATGTCGATCATCACCTACACCGATGATGAAGATGCCGTGCGTATCGCCAACGATTCCGTATACGGACTTGCCGGAGGCGTGCAGTCGGGCGACCAGGAGCGTGCGGTTGCGATCGCTCGCCAGATTCGCACCGGTCAGGTGGACATTAACGGCGCCATGTTCAACTCTGTCGCTCCATTTGGTGGCTACAAGCAGTCGGGTAACACCCGTGAGCGTGGTCGCTGGGGACTCGAAGAGTTCCTTGAGACCAAGTCAATCCAGCTTCCGGTCTGATCGGGATCAATTTTGGGCATTCGAGGGCCGGCTCGTCCGGCCCTCGTTTCGCGTGCTGATCCGGTTTCGCTTCCGACCTTGGGTTTTGCGTTCTGATTCAGGTCGTTCCGGCTTCTCCTCGTGTCGCTTCCGACCTTGGTTTCGCGTTCTGCTCCGGGTTCGCGTTCCGGCTCCGTCTTCCGGCTTCACCTCGTGTCGCCGTGCACGAGGACTGACTCGGGTGTGAATCGGCTTGTCCCTCTGACTCTTGCCTCACGGAAACTCCAGCATCACCGAGTGCCCGTTGTCCGAAACCCTCGCTCCCGGAAACCCTCGCCCCACGGGAGCGCCCGCACCTTCCAAAGCCTCCTCCCACCTGAAACTACTGAGGCACATTCAGCGCAGAAGATCTAGCGTGGAGCGTTCCTTCGTGACGACCTGGAGACCTGTTGGCCCACACACGCTCAGATGAACTCGTACCCGACGACGAGTTCGACGGCAACTTGGATCTGGATCACGGCGCACCTGTCGACACTTCACGATCGGGGACGAACGCGTCGCCGTACGAAGCGGACTTGCGCACGAACGTCGGAGTGGGGGATCCATCACTTGCGGATCCGGAGGAGGACGCAGCCCCGGCCGCCGGCCCGACGGCCGAGGAAGGCTCGGATGCTTCGCTGTCGATAAGACTGGGAGTACGCCTGATCGTCCGGTTCGTGAGGATGCACCCCGGTCCCTTCGTGCTCGCAATCTCCGGGGGAGTCGCGTGGGCCGTGACACTGGTTGCAGCCAGTGTCGTTCTCGGCCGCGTAACCGATGAAGTGATCACTCCTGCGTTCACCACCGGTGTTACCGCCCAAACGGTATGGACGGGTGTGGCGGCGATCATTGCTGTGAGCTTGCTCCGCGGGCTGTCGGTGGTCGTTCGTCGCTGGTTCGGTTCGGTGATGGAAGCGCGGATGCAGAGGTCGCTGCGGCAATCGGTTGCCGACCGGCTATTGGTGATGCCGATGTCTTCGTACCGGACTCATCCCACGGGTCAACTGCTCGCGACTGCGGACGTGGACGTCACTACCGCGTGCCAGATGCTGATGCCCCTGCCATTTTCGCTCGGAGTCGTGGCACTCGGAATCGTGTCGCTGGTGAGCCTGTGGATGTCAGATCCGTTCTTTGCGCTGGTTGCGCTGATCCTGTTTCCCTCCCTGACCTTCCTGAGCCGCTACTACACGAGTCGGATCCACGAACCTTCCGCCCGAATCCAGCAGAAGCTCGGCGAGGTCGCCGCAATAGCGCACGAATCATTCGACGGCGTGATGGTGGTCAAGACACTGGCTCGCGAGGACCAGGAGCGGGAACGATTCGATGCAGCGTCAACCGAGTTGGCTGATGAGCGACTCGGTGTTGCCCGGATGACGTCGATATTCGAGCCGCTGATCACGATGCTACCGAGCCTCGGCATGGTGCTGCTCGTGCTGGCAGGAGCGGTGCGGATCGAGCAGACCGGAGCGACCATCGGTGACCTGGTCCAGGCTGTGGTTCTCTTCGGTTGGCTCGCCTTTCCGATGCGAGTCGTTGGCTTCCTGTTCCAGGCGATGCCCCGTGCGGTCGTGTCGATCGCTCGTGTCGACGGTGTCGTGGCCGAACCCACTGAATCTGCCTACGAAGGTCTGCTCGACCAGCCGGTCGACCAGCCTGATGTGGTGAGGGAGACCGGCACGACGCTACCGACGGGTCCACTGCCGGTCACCTTCGATGAGGTGAGTTTCAGTTTCGAATCGATTCCGATCCTCGACTCGGTCAGCTTCACCGCCAATCCGGGTGAAGTGCTTGCCCTTGTCGGCCCAACCGGCTCGGGCAAGTCGACGCTCGTGAACTTGCTCGCCCATCTGGATCAGCCGACTGACGGCCGAATTCTCATCGGCGGCATACCCGAAAACCAGGTTGACCCGGTGGAGTTACGTCAGAGCCTGGCTGTGGCCTTTCAGGAGAGTTACCTGTTTGCACGGTCGATCCGCAGCAATGTCACGCTCGACCGCGAGACCGCCGATGGCCATGTAGAGAAGTCACTTCAGCGAGCCTTGGCCAAGCAGTTCGTGGATAACCTGCCTGGCGGAATCGGAACCGTCGTTGGTGAACGAGGAGTGACCCTCTCGGGCGGTCAGCGGCAACGAGTGGCGTTGGCACGAGCCTTGGCAGATGACCCTCGTGTGGTGGTCCTCGATGACGCCACCTCGGCAGTGGACCCGGTGATCGAATCGAAGATCCTGTCTGAGCTCCGCCGTGGAGACACGACGATGCTGATCGTGGCTCACCGACTGTCAACCATCACGCTGGCGGACCGGGTGGTGCATCTTGAAGGTGGCCGGGTCAAAGGCATCGGAACCCACGAGGAGTTGCTTTCCGACCCGGACTACGTGGCTCTGGTGACGGCATACGAACAACAAGACGCCGCTGCGGGGAGCGGCTTGGGCGTGAACCCCGCGGGCACAGCGAACGCTGCGGGCACAGCGAGCACAAGCACCGCCGCTACGGCCGGCCCCGCCGGTACAGCCAGCCCAGCCAGCCCCGTCGATACGGCGAACGCTGCTGAGTCTGCGAACCCCGCGAACTCTGCGGACTCTGCTGACACCGCGAACCCTGCGGATACGGGGAACGCTGCTGACACTGCGAACGCTGCTGACACAGAGGGTGGTGAGCATCGATGACCACTACCCGTCAACCCGAGGAATCCGCCGCAGTCGAGGTCAAAGCGCTGGATGTGCTCAGGCGTGGAGTGAAGAAGTCCCCGGAGCTGCGAAAGGGTTTTGTCGCCTCAGTCAGCTTCGCTCTGGTTGCTGCAGCGGGCCGATTGGTTGTTCCGGTTGCGATCCAGCAGATCCTCGACAAGGGATTCACCGATTCGGGGCCCGACTGGACTTTCATCGGCTGGGCTTGCGCGGCTGCCGCGCTCGCCATCATGGCACTCGCGGTGCTGGACAGAATCACCCTTCTGCGACTGCTGACAACCGCTGAAGCCGTGTTGCTGGGACTCCGCAAGAGGGCGTTCGGTTATGTGCACAAACTGAGCTTGGCGCACCACGCCGATGCCAAGCGTGGCGTGTTGGTGGCCCGAGTCACCTCCGACATCGAGATGCTCGCCCAATTCGCCTCATGGGGTGCGATCTCCTGGGTGGTCAACTCCACGATGATCGTGGTGGCAGTGGCCGTGATGGCTGTTTACCAATGGCAACTGGCACTCCTGGTCACTGCGGTCCTGCTGCCGGTCATTCCGGTGATGCGCTTCGTCCAGCGCCACCAGCTGCGCGCTTATGACGATCATCGAAACCGGGTTGCCGACACGCTCTCGGAGATCTCGGAGACAGTTGGCGGCATTCGCGTGCTGCGGTCCTACGGCGCAATCCGCCGCACACGCCGCGAGCTTCACGAATCGATCGAGAAGCAGTACCGAACCCAGCTTGTGGCCCGCTTCTACTTCGCCATCATGTTCCCGGTATCCGACGTGTTCAGCGGATTCGCCCTGGCGACCGTGGTGGGAATGGGCGCCTGGTTCGGACCCGGCTGGGGCATGGCGGCAGGCACGTTGGTTGCATGTCTGTTCATCACCAACCTGATCGTTCAGCCGATCGCCGAAATCGGCGAAGTGCTTGATCAGACCCAGACCGCACTGGCGGGTTGGAACAAGGTTCTCGGGCTGCTCGACGAGCCGATCGACGTGGTTGAACCCGAATACAGCGAGGTTCTGCCCCCGGGAGCACTGGCCGTGGAAGTGGACCACGTTGGCTTCTCTTATCAGGTGGATGAGCCGGTTCTTCTCGATGTGAACCTCGATTTCGACGCGGGTTTGAACGTGGCGATCGTGGGCGAAACCGGCTCCGGCAAGTCCACGCTGGCAAAGCTGTTGTGTCGACTGGCCGATCCCACTGAAGGAACCGTGCGGGTGGGTGGCCTCGACATGCGAACTGTCGGCCGCACCCAACGGGCTACTGCTGTGCGACTCGTTCCCCAGGACGGCTTCTTGTTCAACAACACGATCCTCGAAAACGTTCGATTCGGTCGCCCGGACTCAAGCGATGATGAAATCCGGGCTGCATTCGACGCACTCGGTCTCCTCGAATGGGTGAACTCGTTGCCACATGGTCTCGACACAGGAGTCGGGGAGCGCGGCGACGCCCTGTCGGTGGGTGAGCGTCAGCTCGTGGCTCTGGCCAGAGCACAACTTGCTGATCCGGGCCTGTTGATTCTCGACGAGGCGACATCGGCGATCGACCCCGAAACCGAACGCAAGCTTGGTCAGGCGCTGACGCGTCTGGCGCAAGGCCGCACCACGGTGAGCATCGCCCACCGCCTCAGCACAGCGGAGGCTGCCGACCGAGTGATCGTGTTCGACGCCGGTCGAGTGGTCCAGCAGGGTACCCACGATGAATTGGTGGCCGCGGGCGGGATCTACGGCGGATTGTACGAGAGCTGGATCGGCAATACCCGCGCCGATACCTGATCGGCAGTTCCCATTTTCTCAACCCGGTCCGCGGTCGGTAGATTGGAAGCCGTTCAGGGCACCTTGATGGCGCCCCAATTCGCATCCCCTTAGGAGATCCAGTGTCCACAACTCCGCTTCGAGTCGCCGTTACCGGTGCCGCCGGCCAGATCGGTTATTCCCTTCTCTTTCGCATTGCCAGTGGTGCCATGTTGGGACCGGACCAGCCGGTGATCCTCCAAATGCTCGAGATCACTCCGGCGCTTGACGCCCTCAAGGGTGTCGGCATGGAACTCGATGACTGCGCCTTCCCACTGCTAGCCGACATGGTTGAGACCGACGACGCGGACGTCGCGTTCGGTGATGCCGACGTTGCGCTTCTTGTGGGTGCAATGCCTCGCAAGGCCGGCATGGAGCGTTCCGATCTCCTGAGCGCCAACGGCGGCATTTTCAAGCCACAGGGTGCGGCCCTCGGGCGTTCCGCCCGACGCGACGTCAAGATTCTCGTTGTGGGCAATCCCGCCAACACCAACTCTCTGATCGCCATGAACAATGCAGATGGCCTCGATCCCGGCCGGTTCACTGCAATGACCCGCCTGGATCACAACAGGGCAATGGCGCAGTTGTCCGATCACCTCGATGTTGCCGACAGCGACGTGAAGAAGATGACGATCTGGGGCAATCACTCCACCACCCAGTACCCGGACCTGTTCCATGCCGAGGTCAACGGCAAGAACGCCGCCGCGGTGGTCAACGATCAGGCCTGGATCGAGAACGAGTTCATCCCGACCGTCGCCAAACGTGGTGCTGCGGTGATCGAAGCTCGTGGAGCAAGTTCCGCCGCTTCGGCCGCCAATGCTGCCATTGATCACATTCGCAGTTGGCAGTTGGGAACCCCCGAGGGCGATTGGGTCTCGATGGCCATACCCTCAGATGGTTCCTACGGAGTCCCCGAGGGCCTGATCTCTTCATTCCCGTGTGTGTGCTCCGATGGTGAGTACTCCATCGTTGAGGGCTTGGAGATCAACGAGTTCTCTCGTGCCCGCATTGATGCCTCGGTGGCAGAACTGGCTGCCGAGCGCGACGCGGTGGCCGAACTCGGCCTGATCTGAGGTCCAGAGTCTCTCGGTTCTCCGGTGCGTCGGTTCTGGCTGACCGCGACGGAAGCACCGGAATTCAGCAATTGGCGGTGGAACCGTTGTCGCGGGACCGGGTTGGTCGCGGGTCTGGGTTGGCTGCGCCACCGGGTCATTTGAGGAACTTGCTGGTGGTGTTGTCGGCGAGCACCTTCCCGGCGGTCTGACACGTCGCGCAGTAGTCGACCTCATAGGCGTTGTACTCCACCGCACGGATTGTGTCACCGCACACGGGACATTCAGCGCCCTTGCGGCGATGAACGTTGCCGGGTCGCTCTGCTGACTTCGACATCTCGCTGAGCGATCGCTCGAACGCAAGGGCATCAGCGACACAGTCGGCAATCGCCCGTGCCAAGGCATCCACCTGCACCTCGTTGAGCTTGGCGCTCATCGCAAACGGCGAGAGTTTCCCCCGGTGACAGATCTCGTTTGCCAGCATCCGGCCAAGGCCTGCAATGTGTCGTTGGTCTCGCAGGAATCCATGGACGCGTTGGTTCCTCTCGACCAGAGCGGTGGATAGTTCGCCGCGGGTGATCCGGTCGGCGTCGGGGCCGAGCTTGCTCAGCGGTTCGAGTTCGTTCGGATCCTCGTTGAACACCCACACGCCGGCCTTGTGTTCCTTGCCGGCCTCAGTGAGCAGAAGCGCCGGCAAGTCGCCCTTGAAGCGCCAGCGGGCAATGCCATTGCGTGGTTTTGCACTCAGCTTCTCATCGGGTTTCAGTCGGCCACCCTGCATGAGGTGGATCACGAACCGGACTGGTCCGAAGGTGGCGATGAGGAATTTGCCTCTGCGGCTGAACCCGTCGAAGGGCAGATCCACCGCATCGCGGGGATTCACTTCAGCGGTCTTGAGTGCGGTGAAGGTGATCGGCTCGAACCGTTGCAGCATGGCCCCGGCGTGCGACTCGGTGAGACGCTCGGCGTGCGCCTGAACCTCCGGTAGTTCAGGCACCGCGTCCCTGCCCGAATCGGTCCGCTCCGGCGGTGCCGGACTGGATCATGGTCAGCCTGCTTGGTTGGTGCGCTCTCGTGGCCAGGTGATTCGTCGCTCGGTAGGCCAATGTCCGGTCAGCCAATGCCTGATCAGCCAGTGCTCGATCGGCCAGTACCCGGTCAGCCACACACCGGTCAGCCAATGCCCGGTCAAGCAGTGTTGGGCCGGCGCCTGCGCGGTGAGTCAACAGGTGTCCCGGTCTGAATCCGAATCCGAATCCGAATCTAGAATTCGGTTTCACTGCGGAGGCCTGCGAGGGCGTCGCCGATTGATGCCAGGTCGCGCGCCCGGTCGATCAGTACCAGCACGTCGCCGCCAAGCTTGAGTCGCCCCTGCATGAACGCTGCCTGTGGGGAGATCTCACCTCGGGTGATCTCTGCGGCAGTGTCGTAGTCGAGGGTCATGGTGGCGTCGGGGTCGGAGACGACACCCGGGTTCAGGGAGACACTTCCGGATTCCGCAATCAGGGCGTACTTCACCTTGCCCTGGGGTGCGCCCGTCACTTCATAGGAAACCGCCAGCCTCTCGGGTGTGCCCACATCCATCCCGCCCAGGGCCTTGTCGGCCGCTTCCAACCACGATTCGCTCAGGTACTGCACGCCGAAAGGATACTTGTTTGGCACAATGGTCAGATGCCTGAGGTCGATCCAGCCGATGAAGCCCGCCACACTCCCGATCCCGAGATCCAGCTCTGGAACGAGTCCTACTACTTCGACTGGTTCACGGAGGACTTGTCGCTGGGCGGCTACGTACGGATTGGTTTGTATCCGAACCTGGGCAAGGTCTGGTACTGGGCCTGCCTCGTCGGGGAGGGTCGCCAACTCGTCACGGTCATCGATCATGATGTGCAGATGCCCACGGCCGGTTCACTGGAGATTCGCCATGACGGCCTCTGGGCAGATCACACCGTGGAGGTTCCACTCGAACACATGTCGGTGAACCTCGAGGCGTTCGCACTCGCTCTGGACGACCCGGCCGACACCTACGGCGACATGCGCGGCGAGCGGGTGCCCTTTGGTCTCGAGTTGGATTTTGTCACCGACCGCAATGCCTACATGTGGCCTCCGGTCACTCCACGTTATGAGATCCCGTGCTCGGTGCAGGGTGTGGTGATGGTGGGTGACGAGCGGATCAGCGTGAATGGTTGGGGTCAACGTGACCATTCGTGGGGATCTCCGCGTGACTGGTGGGCCAACGAGTGGTGCTGGAGTGCAGGCAGACTCGAGGACTCCACTCGCTTCCATACGCTCGCGGGAATCTTCCCCGGTGATGACTGGGGCGTTGCCTACGAGATGCCAGGTGAAGGTTCCGAAATGCTGGACTACGACCAGGTGCGGTTGGAGACAACTGAAGGTCGTGAGCGCCTGCCCGAATCGTCGCGGCTCGGATTTGCGGATCTCGACCTGAAGGTGACTCCACTGGCTTTCTCGCCGGTGGGATTGGTCCATCCCGACGACGGGCGTCTGGACCGATTCCCACGGGCCCTGGTCCGTTTCGACGCCGCTGACGGCCGCACCGGTGGGGGATGGATCGAGTGGAATCAGCCTCCGCCCAGCTAGTACCCAACGGAGTTGACGGTCATCCGCGACGACAACGGGGTTCTGTGATGGTCAGGTCGCGCAAAAGCGCGACCTGACCATCACAGAAGCGACAGGTGGGCTTCTCCCGGGCAGGGCGCAGGTTCATGCGCAGGTCATGCGGAGGGGATCGGCTTCATGCGGTGGGATCGGCAGGGTTTCGGTAAGGTCTTGGACGTGAACTCTACCAAGATCCGGAGATCCGATAACCGGGGGTCGGCCGGTCGCCTACCTCTGATTGAGCGCCTGCCTCCGGCCGGGATGGCTGTCCCTGAGCGCTCGCCAGACGGGCCAGAGGTCAGCCGGTGCCCGACGTCGCGGCTGGTTGTTGTGGACGAAGTGGATGGATACGCCAGTGCACTGTCCGGGGTTCACATCGAGGCTGTCCGCACCGGCCTCGGCAGCGGTCCCAACGCCGTTTCCACACTCGAGATGAATGACGTGGCGATGTTCGCCTGCTCAGTCGGGTTTCCGGTTGTGGGCCGGACGACCATCGCTGACGATTTCGTTGTTGTCGCCCTGATCACTTCCGCACCTCCGGGGAGTCGGTGGTCCGGTGTTGATCTCGTCCCGGGAACCGTCCTTCTGTATGGTCCCGGATCCGATCACACCGGCATCAGCCACAGTGGCCTCGAGTGTTCATTTGCCCTCGTGGCTTGTCGAGACATCGAGAAAACGGCAGACCAGCTCCAACGGCGTGTCGAGCTTCCGGAGAGCGGTGTGGTTGCCGAACTGGAAGGCCCGCTCCCGGATGGCCTGCTGGTGAAGACGCTGAGCAAGTTCTCGATCGGTCTCGAATCCGAGTACAGCGACTCATCCGCGGCTTCGAACGTACTGACTGCTCTGGTCGGCCTGTTGTCCGATGACGATCAAGTGAGTGGTGGCACGGGGCGCCGACATGTCGATAGTCGGAAAATTGTTTTCACGTGTATCGACCATGTGGAGACCATCGGGCGCATTCCGTCGATCCCCGAGCTGTCCACAGTGGCTCATACGTCGGAGCGACGGCTGCGGTATGCGTTCGCAGACACCTTCGACTTGTCACCCGGTGAATTCTTCCGCCTCCGCCGCCTCAACCTTGCGCGGGCGTTGCTCGCGGCCGACGACTCCGAAATCTCATCCGTGACGGAAGTGGCTGTCGAGCTCGGCATCGGGCACCTCGGTCGCTTCGCTGAACGGTATGCGGATATCTGGGGCGAATGTCCATCGGAAACGCTCAGAACGCACCCCAGTCGACAGCTCTGACACGAGCTTCTGACACAAACTGCTCCTGCGCCGTCAGTTGGGTTCCTTCTGTCGGCGGTTGGGTTCCTTCACTTGGAATCAGTGTCAGTCTTGGAATCAGTGCCGGTCGGATCCGCCGGTTGTGTGTGTCCGGCCGCCACTGCGCCGCGGATGGTGCCATAGATCCGCTTTTCGCCGACTGCGTCGATGACACCCGTCGCCATGAGAAGTTCGTGGGCGGCCGAGTGCACCCGGGCCAGAACGAGTTCGACGCCATAACGCCCTGCATATTCGAACAGGGCTGTTACTGCGGCTGCGCCCGTTGCGTCCACCAGGAACACCTCCTCGAAGTCGATCACGAGTCTGCGTGGGAGACCCTCCTTCGCCGCCGCTTCGATGAGGATCGCTTTCCCGGTGTTGGTGAAGGCCGTGGCGTTGGAGAAGATCAGCGGTGCCGAGAATCGGTAGACGATGACGCCCGGAACTGCTTGTGCCTCGTTGTCGATCCGGCCGTGTCGACGACCGTACATCCAGCTCTTGGCGACGAAGTCCCCACTGTCCGGAAGCTGGCCGAGCACCGCGCGCCCCGGGAAGCTGACCCGGTACACCATGTAGACGATGGAGAGGACGATGCCCGTGACCATCGCGGGCAGCAGGCCCACGAGGAGGACGGCGATCAAGGTGATCAGCCCGAGGGAGAAATCGACCTTATCGACTTTCCACAACACCTGAAGCTTGTGGGGACTCGCCGAACTCCACATGGCGTTGATGACGATGGCGGCCAGCACGGTCTCCGGCAGCCATTGAAAGGCGGGAGCCAGGAAAGCCAGTGTCAGCAGCACCAGCCCGGCAAGTATCAGATTCGACATCTGTGTCTTCGCGCCGGCAGCTTCTGCCGCAGACGTCTTGCTGAGGCTCCCCGTCACGACCATGCCGCCGAGCAGACCTGCACCGAACTGGCCGAATCCGTAGGCCCGGAACTCCTGATCCGTGTTCAGTTGGTCGTGTGTCTTGGCTGCCACTGCTGTCGACGCTCCCCAACCTTCGGAGAATCCGACCAGTGCCACCACGCCGGCACCGAGCAGGAGGGTGATCCAGGTGGACCCGTCGATGCCTGTCGGCAGCCCCGGAGAGGGGAGCCCCTGGGGAATCTTCGCCACGAGGTCGAGGTCGGGATCGAACACCGCCACGATCACCGACGTCACTGCCACCGCGATGAGCGCTGCCGGTAGTTTCGGGACGAAACGCTGTATGGCGAAGATGGCCAGCAGTGAACCGACACCGACAGCCGTGGCGGTCCAGTTCCATTTGTCGAACTCCGATATCACCGACCAGAGCTTCTGCACCGTGTTGTCGCCGCTCTGGTCAACACCGAACAGCTTCCCGAACTGGCCGATGATGATCTGGATGGACAGACCGATGATGAAGCCGCCCATCACGGCTTTTGACATGAAGTTGCTGATCCAGCCCATCCGAGCGAGTCCCGCGACCAGGAACACCGCACCGGAGGCGAAGGCCAGGGCTGCGGTGAGGGTCAGCGCGGTGGACTGATCGCCGCCCGAGAGTCCACTGACCACACCTGCCGACACGGCGGCGACCGAACCGGCGGCGGCGAAGACCAGCAGCTTCGAGCCGCCGAACATCGCGTATGCGACCAGTGCCAGCGGTGCTGCATACAAGCCGACCTGTGCGGGAACTCCGGCCACCGATGCGTATCCCATGGACTCGGGGATCAACAAGGCGGCAACACTCACTGCCGCGATCAGGTCGGCGCCGAAGAACCCGCGCCAGTTGTAGGCACGGCCCCAGACCGCGATCGGGAACCACCGCTGCAATGTGGTGGGGGCAGTGGGTTTCGGAGGAGCGGAATTCATGGGATCAATTCTGCTTGGCGCGGATTTGCTGATGACTCAGCGTGGAAAGGTTGACCAGTGGAAGGTGTCGCCATTTCGAGTCGGCTGCCCGACGGTGTCCGGTCGGAAACCCAACGGTGCTCGCAGGCGATGGTGTTCCACCGGCCATTGTGATCTCCCGGTCCGTCAGACGTTCCAAAGCTTTCCGGTGCCTTGAAGGCTATGAATCGGCAACAGGGTGATCTAGCCAGTATCGGCAAGAAAGAGACACTTGATTGACCCGCGGCGTTGGTTGTTGTGGTTGTCTTCCGTGAGTCGTTGCTTGCTGTGCAGTGTGGTTCGCCTCGGTGGCTTGCGGGCGGTGATTGCCCAGCTCCTCTCAGCCAGTGTCCCCCACGTGGCACCCCGATTCACCTTGTTACGCGATCTTGCCGAAAATGGCTAGCGATCCCGGGCGAACAGGATAAAAGTTGATGGGTTGGCGGGAGCCGCCCCAATTTGGATGGTGTGTCCCCATCGGGCCTTATGATGGATCTTCGGGCGGGACCGCCGTGCGGTCTCCCCGCCCGTCACAATCGGATGTGCCTGTCCGGCAAACGTGCCGGGGCTGGTGCCAAGAGTCGAAAACCAACCACAGAGAATGCCAAGAGTCGAAAACCAACCACAGAGAATAGAGAGAGAACCATGTCAGAAGACAACCTTGCGTTGTATGTAGCCGCCTACTCCGATGCGGATTCGGCAAATACGGACTTCCAGTCACTCAAGGACGCGGAGGGCGACGACCTGAAGATCCTCGGGGCAGTCGTGATGAGCCGCGACGCCGACGGCAATGTCGACGTTCTGTCGCAGGGCGGCGGAGAGACCGGCGCCGGCGCCGTGATCGGTGGAGGAATCGGACTGGTGGTCGGTCTGTTCGCACCACCACTTCTCGCTGCCACGGCCATCGGTGCCGGAATTGGGGCGCTGCTGGGTCACTTCACCAAGAAGCACGAACAGAAGGAACTTGGCGTTGAAGTCGACGAGTACTTCCCGCCGAGCTCATCGGCCGTTGTGGTGGTCATGGACAACAAGTACCTGGATCGAGTTCAGAAAGCACTGGACAACGCCAACAAGAAGGTCAGCAAGGCGATCGATTCAGACGACTACGACAAGCTCAAGAAGGCCGTGTCGGACTCCGCTACCGACGTGGGTGACGCGGTCGATTCCTGAACCGCCACTCCGCTCCGGGCGGCCGCCCGGTCAAGTACCGGCAGGCGTTTCGCGCTGATCGGCGGCCCGGAGCGGGCTGTTCATGAGCTTCCGGGTAGCTGCCCGGATTTTGGCGCGCAGCAGGGCCAAAGCGCGAATCCCCTCCGGGATCTGTCAGACTGGGTGTGACGACGAGTGACCGCTGGTGGTCACGCTGAGTGAGACTGCGTGACCCCTTTGGCGGCGTGGTTAGGCAAACAGCGTGGTCAGGCAAACGGAGGGTGAGGACAGTGAGTACCTACCGCACATCGAGTTTCACCTATCAGGGGCATCGGCTCGTGTACGACGAGTACGGCTCAGGTGACAATGTGCTCGTGTACATGCACGGGTTGCTGCTCGACGCCGAGCTCAACCGGGGAATCGCCGACGCCCTCGCCGAGCGGGGCAACCGGGTGGTGCTGCTGGACCTGTTGGGCCACGGCCGAAGCGACCGTCCGACCCATGCGTCGGAGTACCGCATCGACAGCTACGCCTCGCAGGTCGTTGCCCTTCTCGATCATCTCGGCGTTGAGCGCGCTGTGATCGGTGGGTTGTCACTCGGTGCGAACGTCGGTCTGTTCACTGCGGTGTTGGAGCCCGAGCGGGTCGAGGGCTTGATCCTCGAGATGCCAGTGCTCGAATGGGCCGTGCCGTCGGCTGCGATGGTCTTCGTACCCCTGCTCCTTGCCGCGCACTACGGCCGCCCGGCGATGGGATTTCTGGCGGACGCATTGAGACGGATCCCGAAGACTCCGTGGGGACCCCTCAATGCATTGCTGCACGCCGGTGCGCTGCCGCCGGAAGTGTCGTCGGCGATCCTTCACGGCGTGCTGGTGGGTCCGGTCGCTCCGACGGTCGAACAGCGCTCGGCCATTGTTGCGCCGACCCTGGTGCTGGCACACAGCAATGACCTCATCCACCCGTTCAACGACGCGGTCAACTTGGTGGGTCAGCTCCCCAATGCTCGCCTCGAGCGGGCGCGCTCGCCTCTCGAGCTGCGCCTGCGGCCGGAACGCCTCACCGACTGTGTCGCCTCGTTTCTCGAGGACACCTACAGCGGCAAGGACCCGGCCGAAGAGCCGGCAGCCGGCGACCGCGCCAAGTAGCCGCTCCATGTGTACCGGCCACCCCAAGTAGACCGACCGCCCCAGGCATACCGGCCACCGCAAGTAGGCAACGTGCCCCACGAATCGCTGTATCCGGAGGACGCCACGCTGCTGTGTGCCATCGATCCGGCGGCGCCGCTGCAGATCGGCGCCCTCTGCTTCTTCGAGGCCGCAGGGCTGCGGCACCCGGACCGAACGCTGCGACTGGATGACCTCCGCACCCATGTCGAGGCTCGGCTCGAAATGTCGCCTCGCTTCCGACAACGCATCGCCACCATTGCATTCGACGCGGCCCGGCCAATGTGGCTCGACGACGACCATTTCGACGTGGCAAACCATGTGAAGTCGACAACACTGCCCGCTCCCGGCGGCGTCGACGGCCTGCGGAGCTTCGTGGCCGACCTGCTCTCGAGCCCATTCGACGAGGATCGGCCGTTGTGGGAGTTCTGGCTGGTCGACGGCATCCACGATGAGCGGGTCGCCCTGGTGCTGCGGGTGCATCATGTGATGGCGGACGGACTGTCACTCTTCGATGCTGCGTTGTTGCTGCTGGATGCCGAGCCGCGGCCACACCCGGATGTGCCCGGCAGGTGGAAGCCTGAACCGGCTCCGGGTGCCGACCGCCTCTTGTTCGAAGCGCTCGCCGCCAGAACCCGGCACCAGATGGCGATCGCCGTCGGCTCCCTGCGGGGGCTCGCGTCCATGATCGATCCCCGCAGATCCATCAGCGCCCTGCGCTCCGTGGTGAGTGCTGTCGGTTCGGGGGTTCAGACTGCTCCAACGCTTCCCATGAACGGCCAAGTGGGCCCGAAAAGCGACTTTTTGTGGACGTCGCTGTCGATGCCCGAACTGCTGGAGGTGAAGCGGGCCCGTGGCACAACGCTGAACGACGTGGTACTGGCCGTGGTCACCGGTGCATTGCGCCGCAATCTCGGGGCGGAGGAGTCAGCCCGGCTTGCCGAGCACCCGCCGAGGGTCCTCGTACCGGTTGGGGCTCTTGACCCGGGCGTGACCGATGAGGCCGGCAACGCCTTCTCGATGGTGGTTGCCGACCTTCCGGTCCGCCACGATGATCCGCTCGAGCAACTCGCCGAGATCCACGCTCAGATGAAGCTGAACAAACGGGGGAGCCAGTCATCTGCCGCATCCTCGCTGTTCTCGGTGATCGACTTGGTTCCGCTGCCGGTCCTGCGCCGGCTGGCGCCCGTCGTATTGTCCCACCAGCCATTCGTGAACCTGGCGGTCACGAACATTCCTGGCTCACGGCTGCCGCTTTACCTGCTCGGCTCGCAGATGACGGAGGTGCACCCGATCATCACCGGTGTGGGCAACATCGCACTGATCGTCGGAGTGCTTTCCCATGTCGACCAACTCGGGGTGGGTATCACTGTCGATCCCGGCGTCGTGCGTGACGCCGACGGTTTCCTCGAGGACCTCCGGGCCGCGGCTGCGGACCTGATCGATCGAGCCCGGTAGGCCTGTGGATCTAGTCCTGTGGATCTCCGTGGTCCGGTGGATCTCCGCTCCCGTCCGACTCCGGGGCCAGACTTCGTAGAGGGTCGGCCGGTGTCTCGAATTCGCGCGGGGGACCCGCAACTTGCCGAATGTGGCTAGCCGGCAAGGGCGGGCGAGGCGAGACTTGGAAGGCTTCGGGAGTTACCCGTCGTACCGGAGGGTTGTTGGCAATGGCGTCGTTGGGCGGATCCCATTTCGATGTTGAAGTGTCTCGTGTGAGTCGCCCCACAGGTGGCTGATGGCTTCTCCGGCGGATTACTCCGACAAGGACCTGCGTGGTCACTCGTTCCGGGGCCAGGCTCTCGGTGGCGCCAGCTTCTCCGGGGCTGACGTACGCGGTGCAGACTTCAGCGAATCCCATCTCGCCAGTGCCAGTTTCAGGGACGCCCGGATAGGCGTTCGCCCCCTGGTTGGGGCCTCTGTGCTGGGCTTGGCGCTGATTCTGTGCCTTGCTGCGGGTGTTTCCATCGGGTTCTTCGCATCTGATGTCCGGGATCGGGTCGGTGACTCGAACTGGGACGGTGTCGCCGGCGGCCTATCGATGATCCTGGTGACGGTGGTGTTCGTCGTCGCCCTCCTTTTCCCCGGAGTTTCGAGGGCGTTTCGGATAGCCGCATTGATTCTGGCGCTGGTGGTAGTCGCCAATGTTGTTGCAAACTACATCTGGGACGATGTGGACCTGGACAGCCTGTTGAGCGGACTCGGCCTCCTGCTGGGTTTTGCCTTGGCAGTGTTGACCGGCGTGCTCGGTCGAGTCGTCGGCGGCACCTTCGGGGCATGGTCCATCGGAATCGTGGCGTTGCTCGGAGGCCTCGCGGCCGGTCGGGCCCACGGTGGCTTGGCAGCGGTCGTGGTTAGCGTGCTGCTCGTCCTCATCTCCAAACGGGCTCTCAGCGCCGATCCCCGCTACCAGCCACTACGCAAAATCGCTCATCGGATCGTGAGCCGCCGGGGCACCCGATTCAGCGGCGCCGATCTGACCGGGGTTGATTTCACGGGCAGCCATCTGCTCCAGAGCGACGTCGAAGGTGCCATGCTTGACGGTGCCATCTGGGACGAAGGTATGGGACCGTTCCTGTTGGTCGGGGTAATCTCTGACACGTCCGAGAGCGATACATCCAAGAGCGATACATCCAAGAATCCCTCGAAAGGGAAAAACAAT
Organism: Microthrixaceae bacterium; assembly: GCA_020027475.1. Taxonomy (GTDB): domain Bacteria; phylum Actinomycetota; class Acidimicrobiia; order Acidimicrobiales; family Microtrichaceae; genus JAHRAZ01. The sequence continues at coordinate 17,032 of JAHRAZ010000067.1, read as the reverse complement.
GGCCGATGAAGACAACGGTGAAGGCAACACGTCCGATAGGCCGGATACGTCCGATACCTCGCAAGGATCCGACGCCACGGTTGTGAAGAGCGATGCGAGCGGGAGTGAGGTCCCGGCCGACGTCGTAGCGGCAGCTCAGGTAGGGGCGCAAGAGACGCAGACTCGCCCGTCGGAGCCCGCGTGGCTGGGCCGTTGGGTGTGGCAGTCGTTGTGGAAGGTTGTGGCAGTCGGGTTGGCGGTGTTGTTTTTCGGCATCATGGCTTGGCGGGCGCAACACCTGTTACGGCTTCTCGGGCTGTCGGTGTTTTTCGCTCTGGCGTTGATTCCAGGTGTCAACCACTTGCACGAAAAGCGGGGCTGGAAGCGCGGGGCGGCGGTGGGAGTGATCTATGCCATGTTGGTCTTGGCGATGGTGCTGATGGTTGTCGTGTTGATTCCCGGAATCGCCAACTTCGCGAGTGAGGTCGGCAAGAACGGCAACGACTGGATCGCCAACCTGAACTCCGAGTCGCAGGATCTGTTCGGGAAGGACCTCATCGGGCAAGGGGCGGGTGACAATGCGGTGGTGTCGACCGACGATGCCCTGAAGAGTTGGTCGGACAACATTGCCGGTGCGGCGTCAACCGGGCTTGGCCTGGTCTTCGACATAGCGACCATGGCCCTGTTCACCTTCTACTTCGCGGCGGATTGGCCGCGGATTCAGCGTGCGATGCTGTCGCGAATGCCTCCCCATCGGCAGAAGGTCACGGGATGGGTGACCGACACCGCGATCGAACAGACCGGCGGCTACTTCTATTCGCGGTTGCTGCTCATGGTCATAAACGGAAGTTTGTTCTTCGTGGTGATGATGTTGGTCGGAATGCCGGTGGTTTATGCGTTACCGATGTCAATCTTCGAAGGGTTCGTCGCCGAGTTCATCCCGGCGGTGGGTACCTACATCGGTGCGGCAGTGCCGATCCTGATCACGCTCGCTGTTCAGGGATTCGGCGCTGCACTGATCCTTCTGGTGTGGACGCTGATCTATCAGCAGGGCGAGAATTACTGGCTGAGCCCCAAACTCAGCGCCAAGATGATGTCCATCAACGGTGGCGTGGCATTCGGCTCCGCCCTCTTCGGTGGAGCAATTGCGGGACCCATGGGCGCGTTCATGGCTCTGCCCATTGCAGCGCTCATCACCTCAATAATCAGCAACACGGGCAAGAGTTACGCCGTCGTGTACGACTCGAGGTACGACACCGCATCGGAGAAGCCGTCCGACGATGAGGGAAGTGCAACGGCGGCACCACCCGACGATCAGGGGAGTTCTGCATTACCCGCGGGTGACTGAACCGGCAAAGAATCGTTGTGGACGCAGAATCGAAGGAGGAACACGGGCAAGATCGGTCGAGACCGCGGCTCTTCGGGTCCGTCCGCCGTCTGGTTGCCAGGCACAATCTCCTGTCGGGATTCGAACGCGAAGCGGTGGGTCATGGAGAGATCCGCACCTTCTTTGCCTCAACGGTTGCCGCGGCGCTCATCGTGTGGGACGTTGCATTCGACCTCGGTGCTTTCCACCATGTCTTTTTCGAGAAAAGGCAATAACTCCTCGTCGTGAGCATTGTTGTGGTTCTCGGCGCGATCGCGGTGAGGGGACGGGCGCACATCGACTGGTTGATGTTGGGCATCCTGGCCGTACCGCTCGGGTGGGTCGCCTTCAGATTGTTCGTCTCGCGTCGGGAATCGAGTGCCTTCGACATTGTGGAGAATGGGGGACTCGTCACCACCGTGGTGAACAGGGGATTCCTGGTGCTCACCTTGGTGGCAATTCCCATGATGTTCTGGGTGTTTCTGCGATTGCTCGCTCCCGAGTACTTCGCCATGCCCAATCCCCGTTGAAAGCCGCCAGCGTGGTCATCGTGTTGATCGTTGCAACCCTCGGATACACGATGGGTGAGCTGAGCGATCGCTTCATCACATGTGAAGGGTTCAGGGTCTCGGGCAATCACCTACCCGATGATTGTGCTGGGGACCGGTAGGTGAGCTGCCCGGCTTTGTCCGGGCGGCGCCAAACGTGGGGGAGATCAGATCCTGGAGTGTTCGCGCGTCCGGCGGATCGAGCCATAGGGTCGAAACTGGCTGAGGCTTTCCGGTGTCGGAGGAGGAGTTGCAGTCAGCGGCGCTTGTGATCGCGCTTCGAGAGTTCTTTGCCATGGGCGCGACGGATCTGCGTCTCGAGCTTGTGGCGCGTGGAATCGATCGCCTTCTCCGCATGCCAATCGGTGTCGGAGGCGTCGAAGTTGTATCCCGGAGCCCACATCTGCGCTCGCACACACGTTTGTTCGTTCGGGCCACCTTCCCAGGAGACGGTTACATGGCCTCCCTGGAGAGTGTCCATGTACTCGTCGAGGCTGCCGAATCGCTCCTCGATGTGCTTCTTGAGATCGGCGGCGAGATCGTAGTTCTCTGCCTCTACTTGAATCTTGATCATGGTGTCTCCTCGCGGGTCGGGGCCGGCTCTGAAGCGGTTCAGCGCCCTTGTTGTGGACCCTGATTTCGGCCGTGACGCCCTGGTTGCCTGACGTTCTGGTTGATGATCATCCGGGTCTGTCCCGCTCATGGCTATCGCCCACCCGTGTGGGGCACAAGCCACCATCGGCAATTTCTGGAACGACCGCTCGGAACAAACGTGCCGATTGTGGCTAGTGGCGCGATCCCGGGAAACCTACGCTCGCGATGGAAGCTCCCGTTCTCGATGGAAGCTCCCGTTCTGGGTCTGTGTTTGCGCTGGGGTGCCTGTTCTCGGGTTCCCGTTGATGCTTGGCACTTGCTGAAATGGGCCCGATTGACGCCAAGACTGAACCCGATCAGAAAGAGATCCGAAATGAGCAAGAAGTTCAAGGGCAAGATCGAGACAGACGTTCGAAATTCCACCGATGACTGGTCGGCGTTCACTCAAGCCGATCCGCCGGAAGGCTCGCCCAACGTGGTCGTCATCCTTTGGGACGACACCGGCATTGCCTCGTGGGACTTCTGGGGTGGCCTCGTCAAGATGCCGAACATGCAACGGATCGCCGACAAGGGACTCAAATACACCCAGTTCCACACGACGGCGCTGTGCTCGCCCACCCGGGCCTGCCTGATGACGGGTCGCAACGCGTCGTCGGTTGGGATGAACACGATCTCCGAGGCCGCGATGGGTTTCCCGGGCTTGAGTACACACATTCCGGATGAGGCCGCGATGATGTCCCAAGTACTCCAGGAGAAAGGTTGGAGCACGTTCACGACCGGTAAGTGGCACATGACACCGACCGACGAGATGAACATGGCCGCAACGAAGGATCATTGGCCGAGCCAACGCGGGTTCGACCGAAACTACAGTTTCCTCGGTGGCGAGACGAACCAGTGGTACCCGGATCTGGTCCGTGACAACGCGATGATCGATCAGCCGTATCCACCTGAAGACGGATATCACCTGAGCAAGGATCTCGTTGATCAGGCGATCGGAATGATCAGCGATGCGAAGCAGGTCGCACCCGACAAGCCCTTCTTCCTGTACATGACTCCCGGAGCGGGGCATGCGCCGCACCATGTGCCCAAGGAGTGGGCGGACAAGTACAAAGGTGTGTTCGACATGGGGTACGAGCAGTATGCCGAACAGACCACAGAGCGCATGAAGAAGCTGGGGCTTATTCCGGAGAACACTGAGGTGGCGCCGGCGAACAGCATGTACGACGAGAAGAGCTCCGAGGGCACGGCATGGCCAGCGTCCGACTACGTGAAACCGTGGGATTCGCTCGATGACGATGAGCTCGAGGTGTTCAAGCGCATGGCAGAGGTATGGGCGGGGTTCGAGTCCTACACCGATCACGAGATGGGCCGCCTGCTTGACTTCATCGAGGACCTCGGCGAGTTCGACAACACGATCTTCATCGTCACTTCCGACAACGGTGCATCTGGCGAAGGCACATCCACGGGTTCGGTCAACGAGAACCTGTTCTTCAACGGGATCACGGACACAACGGCGAACAACATCAACTATCTCGACGTTCTCGGTGGTATCGAGACGTACAACCACTACCCGACCGGGTGGGCACAGGCGTTCTGTGCCCCGTACAAAATGTTCAAGCGGTACACCTGGAACGGCGGCATCTGTGATCCGCTCATCGTTGCCTGGCCTGACAAGATCAAGGCTCATGGTGAATCCCGCGACCATTACTGTCACGTCGTCGACATCGCGCCCACGCTCTACGATCTCCTCGGGATCGAGTTTCCAGAGTTTGTCGATGGTCACTGGCAGATGCCCCTCGAGGGCACGAGCTTCGAGTACACGATCGAGAGCGCGGATACCCAGCAAGCGCCTCGGACCCAGTTCTATGGCCTGCTCGGAAGCCGTGCGATCTACAAGGATGGGTGGAAGGCCAATACGGTTCACCCGGCGACGGGCGGTTGGAGCGACTTCAGCAACGACAAGTGGGAGCTCTACAACGTCGACGAGGATCGCAGCGAGATGCATGATCTGGCAGAGGCTTATCCCGGCAAGCTTCAGGAGATGATCAACCTCTGGTTCTTCGAGGCTGCAAAATACAATGGTCTTCCGATCGACGACCGGTCCCCGGCGGAGATGGTTGGCGGCACTGTGCGGCCATCACTGGTCGATCTCACCAAGGACCGGTACCTATTCTACCCGAATACAGCCATGGTTCCCGAGAGTGACATGCCCTCCATCCGGGGTCGCTCATACAAGTTCGTTGTCGAGGTCTCCCTCGGCGACAGCCCCGAGGGAGCTCTCTTCGCCAACGGCTCCCGTTTCGGTGGACATTCGCTGTACATCAAGGGAGGCAAGCTCAAGTATGTGAACAACTTCATCGGGCTGAAGGAGCAGATCGTTGTTGCCGATCAGGATCTTCCAAAGGGTGACTGCAGCGTTGGTGTGTCATTCGAGATGAAGAGCGTGGACAAGAAGAAGATGAAGACCAGCGGGACAGCCTCCCTCTACATCAACGACAAGCAGGTTGCGAGCCAGGACATCGAAACGCAACTCGGTGCCTTCTCCGTGGCTGGTGAGGGCTTCATGGTCGGCCGATGCGCCGGGGCTCCAGTGACACCGGACTACGCCGGAGATCACCCGTGGACATTCACCGGCGGAACGATCAAAAAGTTGATAGTCGATGTTTCCGGCGAGGCGTACGTTGATCTCGAGAAGGAAGCAATGGCGGCGATGAAGCGCGACTGATCCTGTTGGGCCGCGGGCCTGCAGAGGCATCGATCACCATGTTTCCGCAGAGCCGGGCCTTGCGCACTTCAACTCAACCTCGACTACACCTAGCATCGACTGGATGTCGAATGAGAGGCCGAACATGTTGACGATGCAGGGCGGTCCACCCGCCTACCACGTGTTGGCCAAACCAACAGGGCCGATCTGCAACCTGGATTGTGAGTACTGCTTCTTCCTGTCCAAGGAGCAGTTGTATCCGGGCGACCGCTTCCGGATGGCCGACGAGATGCTGGAGACCTACATTTGCCAGCTGCTGGAGTCCCACCGAATCCCGGAAGTAACGGTGGCCTGGCAGGGTGGGGAACCCACGATGATGGGTCTGGACTTCTTCCGTCGGGCGGTGGAGCTCATCGAGCAGTACCGGCGCCCTGGCCAGACGATCTCGCACACGATCCAGACCAACGGCACACTCATCGATGATCACTGGGCCGCCTTTTTCAAGGAAAACGAGTTCCTCGTGGGGCTATCGGTCGACGGGCCTGAGGCACTCCATGACACGTATCGGGTTGACACCCGCGGTGAGGGCTCATTCAGCCGGGTGATGGCCGGCATGGACGCGCTGAAGGCCCATGAGGTTGACGTCAACGTGTTGTGCACGGTCAACGCGGCCAATGTCAGTTCCCCTCTGGATGTGTACCGGTTTTTCCGCGATGACCTGGGAGTGCAGTACATCCAGTTCATCCCGATCGTTGAACGATCCACCGAAACGCTGCTGCCGTTGGCCAATCTGGGCTGGAGCAGCAAACACAAGGAGAAACGACCGCTGTACGTCCAGGCCGGAAATCAGGTGACCGACCGCACCGTGGCCCCTGAGGCCTTCGGTGTCTTCCTGAACACCATCTTCGACGAGTGGGTGGCGAACGACGTGGGCGAGGTCTTCATCCAGCATTTCGACACCGCGCTGGCGAACTGGCACGGAGAACCCGGCGCAGTGTGTGTGTTCTCCGAGACGTGCGGACTTGCCGTGGCCCTGGAACACAACGGCGACTTGTACTCGTGTGATCACTACGTGGAACCCGATTATCTGCTGGGCAACATAGCGGAGACGCCGATGATCGATCTGGTTGCCTCTGCAAAGCAGGTGGAATTCGGCCTGGCAAAGCGGGAAAGCCTGCCGGAGTTCTGTCGAAGCTGTGAGGTCCGTTTCGCCTGTCATGGCGGCTGTCCAAAGAACCGCTTCACCCAGACGCCCGACGGCGAAGACGGCCTCAACTATCTGTGTCCCTCCTACAAGGCGTTCTTCAATCACATCGACCATCCGATGCGCCTCATGTCCCAGCTGTTGCACCAGAACCGGGCTCCGTCGGAGGTGTCAGCGATCCTCGCCGAGGAGGAAGCCGCAAGATTCGCGGGCATCGGCCGCAACGACATCTGCCCCTGCGGGAGCGGCATCAAGTTCAAGTTGTGTCATGGAGCGGCAAACCCACAGTCGTGACGGCAACGGTGGGAAGCTTCTTCAAAGGAGAATCGACATGACAGGTGACGGAAGCAGCGGCGCGGCCGACGAAGATCCAGAAGATGAGAGCGCAGACGTTGCTGATTATCAAGCCCAGAGCGACTTGCGCGATCACGTCTACAAGATGGCCCTGGCAGGGGCCCTTGTGCTTCTGGCGACCGGGACCATCGTGTACCGGGTAGCTGAAGACTGGAGCTGGGTGGATTCCTTTTACTTCAGCGCGATCGCCATCACCACCGTGGGTTTCGGTGACTTTTTACCCACGACCGACTTCACCAAGCTGTTCACGGTCGTCTACATAGTGATGGGCATGTCCCTGATCGGGGTCGTTCTGAATGAACGACTCCGCCGACACGCAGTCCACGCCGGGAAAAGGAACACAAAGAGGAAGACCGGAGGCGACGGCTGACGTCGCCGGAAAACGGTCGAAGGCCGATGCTGACACAGCCTGTCAACATCGGCCTCCTCGGAGTGGGTTCGCCCACCGACTCCATCCGGGTCTCTCTCCCGTAGTGCCGGCCAACAAAGCCAGCTGGTTCCCTCCACACGGCGGCAAAGCCACCGTAAGGTCTTTTGAAGCTGCTTCGGCAATCCGGTTGCGGCTTCTTGTGTTCAACCTACGACGGATGCGGGTCGCAGAACATCGGCAGATCTACCCAATTGGCTCTCCAGTCGCAGTGATTGGGGCCGCTGTGACCTGGTCGCTGTGATCGGGGTATGGGTGAGTTGTTGGCGATCGAACACTGCCACAGCCAAATGCTGCGCATTGATGGGAAGTTCCTCCGGCGCTGCCGGGCAGCGCGTGTTGGTGATCCAAGAGCGTTGCCGGTTCGAACCCGGGCAAAGGTGATCAGCCCAACTGTGTGTGCGAGCCGGGGACCGGAAACTCAACCGTTGTGACGATCCCGCCGCGGATGTTCTGTGTGAGGCGGACGCTGACGTCCTTCACCAGCGGTGAACGGATGGACAACATGTCGTAGATTTCCACGGCGAGGTGTTCGGCGAAAACCCGTCGGTCCCGGAAGGTGATCAGCCAGAGTTTCAGCGACTTCGACTCCACCGCGTGTGTGTGGGCGGTGTAGGTGATCTCTGCCCGGTAGATGTCGGGTTGCACCGAGTCAACCACGGGGCAGAGGGTCTCGAGCTCTTCTGTGACGAAGCTGACGCGGACCGGTGAGGGGACTTCGAAAAACTCGAGGCGGCCGTATTCGTGTCCCAACACGTCGCGACCCAGCATGGCGGGCTGCGGCCCGTCGTCGGCATCGAAAAGTTTGTGACGCTCCATGTGGCATCTCCCCTGCCATCTATGTGATATTCCGGGCGAAACAACCGGGTCAACAGTTGTCAGTTCAACTCCGTGTCGGAGCACATCTGATCCAGATGCTGCGAGATCGTTTCGTCCGCGTGACTGTACTCGCGAGAGTCCAGAGCCCCACTGTCGCCGAGCAAACCCTCTTCTGCAGTTTCGACCACAGCGTCGACCACAGTGTCGACATCGTCGGCCAGATCGTCCGGCAGATGCGCCTTTAGTTCAGCTCCCCGATTCCGAATTTCTGCTTCGTCGGCACCGGAGAACGCCTCCAGATACAAGGCCCCGTACAACGTCACGGCCTCCAGGCAGTCCCCAGCAGCTTCCAGGCCGAGATCGGGAAGGGCATCGGCTATTCCACCCGGTATGTCGTCCAACTCGAAGGTGTCTCCCAGATCGTTGAAGAAGTCTTCGAATCCTGATCCGAAGTCCTCCAGGGCACCTCCGATGTCGCCGATGTCGAGGCCGGGATCCTCGGGTCTCGGTGGTGAGGTCCTTGATGCCAGGTCCGAGCTGGTCAGGCTGGTGCACCCGAATGTCGCGATCACCATGAGGGCAGCGGCGAGGTGCAGTGCTGCGCGGTGTCCGGGCCTGTGGCGCCGAGTTTGCTCGGGATCCCCGGACCTGGCTCGCAATCGATGCCCGCTGCGGATCAGCCGGCGCATGTCTCTGCGAGATAATCAGAGATGGCGTCGTTGGCTGCAGAACTCTCCTCGGAGTCAAGGTCATCAGCGGCTGCCACGATGCCCTCATCCGCCACCTTTGCCATGTTGGCAGATATCACGTCAACGTCGTCGTGGAGATCATCGGGGAGCAATGCCTTGAGAGCGTCGGAGTCTTCCTCAATGCTCTCGGATGATCCGCCACCCAGGGTGTCAAGGTTGAGTGAGGCCCAGCGAGTGCTGATCTCGGCACAGTCGGCCAAGTTATCCGGAAGGTAATCCAGGTTCTCCTCGAGTTCCTTGATTGCTTCATCGAGTTCCGCGGTGTCAGGCGGACCGTTGCCAGTATCTCCAGCCGTCGTCGAAGAAGAGTCGTCGCTGCCTCCACACGCCGCTCCGAGGAGCCCAAGGGCGAAAACCAAGGCAAGGATCAGTGATAGTGACTTGCTCATCATCCCACCTTCTTCTCGCCGAGACGCCGGCGGTTGACCAACTGGGACTTCACATAATCCCGGTTCATCATGGCGATGAAGTCGATCGTGATTTCCTTCGGGCAGGCCTCCTGGCACTCGCCATAGTTGGTGCAGGATCCGAAGAACTGCTCCATCCTCTCGACCATGTCATTGGACCTTGTGTACCGCTCCGCCTGCCCTTGGGGGAGCATGTTCAGTTGCTGCATCTTCGCTGCGGTGAACAGGTTCGCAGCCGAGTTCGGACAAGCCGCCACACAGGCGCCACAACCGATGCAGGCAGCGGCGTCCATGGCTGCATCTGCAGCGTGTTTGGGAATGGGAATTGCATTGGCCTCTTCAGCTGCACCGGTGGTCACCGAGATGTACCCACCGGACTCAATGATGCGATCGAATGCTGCTCGGTTGACCACCAGGTCCTTGATGATCGGGAAACCGGCCGCACGCCATGGTTCGATCTCGATGGTGTCGCCATCGCTGAACTGCCGCATGTGCAGCTGGCAGGTTGCGGTTCCCTTCTGGGGACCGTGGGCCCGACCGTCGATCATCACACCACAGCTGCCGCAGATTCCCTCACGGCAGTCATGGTCGAAGGAGATCGGTATTTCATCCGCTTCGATCAGTTCCTCGTTGACGTAATCGAGCATCTCCAGAAAGGAGGCATCGTCGGCAACGGTGGTCTTGTAGGTCTGGAACTGGCCTGCGGTGTCGGGACCATCTTGTCTCCACACCTTCAGCGTCAGGTTCAACATGTTGCTCATCGTCGTTCTCTTTCCTGTCGCCGGGTGGTCACTTGTAGCTGCGCTGGGTCAGTGACACGTTGTCGAACTCGAGCGGTTCCTTGTTGAGTACCGCGTCGTTCTGGATGTCTTCGCCGCCATACTCCCAGGCAGCAACGTAGGCGAAGTTCTCGTCGTCCCTCTGGGCTTCTCCTTCAGCGGTCTGGTGCTCTTCGCGGAAATGCCCACCGCAGCTCTCTTCACGATGCAGTGCATCGCGAACCTTGAGCTCGGCCATCTCCATGAAATCGGCCACTCGGAGAGCCTTCTCCAACGACTGATTCCAGCCGTTGGGATCTCCGGGAACCTTGACGTCGGTCCAGAACTGCTCACGAATCTGGGGGATCTCGACGAGGGCCCTTTCCAGTCCGGCCCTGTTTCGGCTCATGCCACAGTCTTCCCAGATGACCTTGCCCAGTTCGCGGTGGTAATGGTCCACGGTGTGGGTTCCGTTGATCGACATGAGGCGGTTGATCCGGTCCTGGGTTTCGGTGTGGGATTCGGTGAACGCCGGATCATCGATTGGCACCGGATCGGTTCCGAGCCAATCGGCGAGGTAGCCGGCCAGGGTGGTGGGAGCCACGAAGTAGCCATCTGCGAGCCCCTGCATTAGTGCAGATGCGCCGAGTCGGTTGGCGCCGTGATCCGAGAAGTTCGCTTCGCCCAGTGCGAAGAGTCCGGGCACTGTGGTTTCCAGGTTGTAGTCCACCCAGAGTCCACCCATCGTGTAGTGGGTTGCCGGGTAGATACGCATCGGAACCTCATACGGGTTCTCACCGGTGATGCGCTCGTACATGTCGAAGAGGTTGCCGTAGCGCTCCTGGATGGTGTCCACTCCGAAGCGTTCCATCGCTGCTCCGAAGTCCAGATAGACACCATTGTTGAGGGGTCCGATTCCCCGGCCCTCGTCGACCACCGTCTTGGCGTTTCGAGAGGCGACGTCTCTAGGCACGAGGTTTCCGAAGCTCGGGTACTTTCGCTCGAGGTAGTAATCCCGCTCGTCTTCGGGAATGTCAGCGGCAGCCCGATTGTCGGCTTCGGCGTCCGGAACCCAAATACGGCCGTCGTTGCGCAGCGACTCCGACATGAGCGTGAGCTTCGACTGGAATTCATCCGCGGGCGGGATGCAGGTGGGATGGATCTGGGTGTAGCTGGGGTTCGCAAAAGCTGCACCCTTGCGGTGTGCACGCCAGGTGGCGGTCACATTGCAGGCCTTGGCATTTGTCGACAGGAAGTACACGTTGCCGTATCCGCCTGTGGCCATCAGCACGGCGTGCCCGGAATGCGAGCTGACCTCACCGTTGAGCAGATCGCGGGTGGTGATTCCAACAGCGCGTCCCTCGTGGAGCACCAGGTCGAGCATCTCCGTTCGGTTGTACAGCGTCACTGTTCCGAGATGGATCTGGCGGGCAAGGGCTTGGTACGCACCCAGCAGCAACTGCTGTCCGGTCTGTCCCCGGGCGTAGAAGGTACGCGACACCTGTGCCCCGCCAAAGGAGCGGTTGTCGAGCCCGCCGCCGTATTCGCGTGCGAAGGGCACACCTTGGGCCGTGGCCTGGTCGATGATGTTGTTGGACACTTCGGCGAGGCGATAGACGTTGGCCTCGCGGCTGCGGTAGTCACCGCCCTTGATCGTGTCGTAGAAGAGCCGGAATATCGAGTCGCCATCGTTGCGGTAGTTCTTCGCAGCGTTGATTCCGCCCTGAGCAGCGATTGAGTGTGCCCGTCTGGGGGAATCGTGATAGGTGAAGACCTTCACGTTGTAACCGAGTTCGCCGAGAGTGGCAGCAGCGCCGGCGCCGGCAAGGCCCGTGCCAACCACGATTACTTCGAACTTGCGGCGGTTGTTGGGGGCGACCAGATTCAGGTCGAACTTGTGGTTGGTCCACTTGTCGGCCAATGGGCCTTCGGGGATGTGTGCATCGAGGTTGAGCGTCACTTGGTCTCCAGTCGAGAGTTCCAGAGGCTGGGGCAGTTCATGGTCATGCAGGCAGTCAGCTGACGATGCCGAATTGGACTGCCAGGGGGAATGAAACGTTGGCGATCGTGACGATCACGGCGAACGTGACTGCGAACCCGCGGCGAATGCCGTTGTATCGGGGGCTGTTCACTCCCAGGCTCTGAAAGATCGACCAGCCGCCATGGTAGAGGTGAATGCCGAGCAGGAGATTGGCCACGATGTAGAACAGGGCGATGTACCAGCGTTCGAAGCTGGCCACCACGTTGCCGTAGGCGTCGCCGTACACGAAGTCCGGGTTGGCCCAGCCCCAGGTGAGGTCGGCCAAGTGATAGATCAGGTAGAAGAACACGATCCAGCCGGTCCAGCGCATCGTACGAGCCGCGAAGTCAGCAGCAAGGTAGCGGCGTTGCGACTGGTACTTGACCGGTCGGGAGGTCTGGTTCATCCGGGTCAGCGAGATCGCAGAACCGATGTGAATCAGAAACATTGCGATGAGGCCGAGGCGCATCAACCAAAGCAGGAAACCGTTCGGAAAGATCGGGTGCAGCAGTGTGCGCAACGAGTGGGCGTAGTCGTTGTAATCGGTTGGCCCCAAGTAGATCTTGAGGTTGCCGAACATGTGGGCGAACACGAAACCCATCAGCGCGATTCCGCTGATGGCCATGATCCACTTCTTGCCCACTGCGGTGGACATGAACTCGACGGGCCAGGGCTTGGCCTTGGCGTCTGATGGATTGTGGTGGCCTTTGACCTTCGGAGCCTCTGCTCCGGGCCTTTCCGTGGCCTGGGTCATCGTTGTTCCTCCGCGGAGAATCCGTGTGAAACGACACCGTGCCGCTCGCAACCGAAACTAATGCGGGAAAACGCGCTCCACATAACCAACGTGGCGTCACCGGCCGTGCCCAGGTGGGATTGCACCCATTGCCCGGGCGGAGTGTCACCTGCACCCGCAGGCCCCATAGCGTGCAGACCATGGATCAAACCGCGCTGTCGGTGGTTGTCGTGCGCTCCGAGAAGGCAGCAGTCGAGATCATCTCGGAGCGACTGTTTGCCTTCGGAGCCAGTGCGGTGGCGGAGAACGACGCCGATACGCATGGCGGGCCCCCAGGTGAAGGCAGTGTTGTTGAAGGGGATGTGGATGTTGAAGGCCCTGTTGTCGAAGTCGGGGTGGTCGCGGAACACGGCTTCGATGGTGCAGATGTGGGAGTCGGGATGGTCGAACTCACAGCCGACATCCTCAGCCGACACCTTCCGGATCTCTCCATGGTGATCGGGCGCCTCTCGGCCGGGGGGACCATCTGTGCCTTCGAGGTCATCGTCGCGGGAACGGCCTGGTGTGATGCCTGGAAGGAGCATGCGAGGGTCTGGACCGCCGGGCGCTTTGTGATCCGGCCCCCATGGCTGGATGCCGGGTCCCCGGGAACCCGTGTTGCAGAACCGGCTTGCGCCGGCGGGGGACTCCCGTGGGGACAGGGCGATCAGATCGAACTGGTGGTGGATCCCGCGGACACGTTTGGCTCTGGTAGCCACCCGACGACCCGAGCCTGCCTCGCATTGCTGCCGGCCGCCCTTGAGGCTGCTGACAGCGGCAACCTGGCTGATCTGAGCGTGCTCGATGTCGGAGTCGGAAGCGGAATCCTGGCGGTTGCCGCCCTGAAGCTCGGAGCAGGAACTGCAACAGGGATCGACATCGACCAGCAGGCGCTGTTGCAGTCGGCTGAGGTTGCGCGGGTGAATGGCGTGGGGGATCGGTATGGCGCATCTGTTGGCGACTTGGCGGCGGTGGCTGAATCCCACGACGTGGTCCTCGCCAACCTGCTAATCAACGTGATCGAGGAGCTGAACACCGACCTGATTCGCGCCACTGCGCTGGGCGGGCAGTTGATTGTGAGCGGTTTGTTGATCTCACACCGTGAACGGGCGCTGGCGGCGTTGTCGCCGCTGACACCGGTGCAGGAATGCGAACTCGGTGGATGGCTCGCCATCCGGTTGTCGAAGCCGGCGAAAGGTGAAGTCAGTGAGGGCAAGTCAGGTCGGCGGGAGTCATTGACCCATGAGGAACCTCTGAGGAACCCATGAGGAGGCGCACGCGTGCTTGATCCCCGAAGCGCATGTAGCGGTCCTCCACTTCGCCCACCACAACGGAGCGCTTCCAAGTGGCCGGCCGGCTTTCCGAGTCTCGAACGCCCGGCTCACAGAGTGTCCGGTTCACGGGTTGAGCGTGTGTACCTCCTCAGCCGACCCTGATGCCATTCCAGAAAGCCACGCGGTCGCGGATCTCCCCCGCGGTGTCGAGGGGTTCGGGGTAGTGCCAGGCGGCGGCCGGGTTGATCTCACCCTTGACGTTCACGTCGAAGTACTCGGCAGTGCCCTTCCAGAAGCACCTGGAGGTTCGGTCATTGGGGCCGAAGAACTCACCGTTGAGGGAGTCCCGGGGGAAGTAGTGGTTGCCCCCAACGATGATCGTGTCATCTGATTCGGCGAGGACTTCGCCGTTCCATGTCGCCTGCATGTGAGTGGTAACCCACCGGGGATCCACAGTGTTCCGTTGAGGGCGACTTGGGGTTCCCGGTGAATGCGACGCGCAGTTCCCATTGGAGCCTCCCATTGAAGCCGACTTGGGGTTGCCTGTGGGGGCCACGCGTTGTTCCCGCTGAAGGCGACGCGCGGTTCCCTTCGGAAGCGACCCGCGTCGGGGGATCGTTGCGGGTAAGTTCCCCGCTATGTCGAAACCAGCCACTTTGGGAGAACTGCGTGCGTCGGGTTGGGAATCCCGATCCGTCAAAGATGAGATCAGGAGAAATGCCGTCACCCGGATAACGGTGGGCGAACCGCTGTTCCCGTCGGTCCTCGGGTATGAGGAAACTGTCTTCCCGCAGCTGGAGAATGCCCTGCTGGCCGGCCATGACGTGATTTTCCTGGGGGAGCGGGGTCAGGCGAAGACGCGAATGATTCGTGCGCTGGTGAACCTTCTCGATGAGTGGATGCCGATCGTTGAAGGATCGGAGATCAACGATGATCCCTACAATCCGGTGTCAGCGCATGCCCGAAGCCTTCTTGAAGACGAAGGTGAGGCCACACCGATCAGTTGGATTCACCGCTCGCAGCGCTACGGCGAGAAACTTGCTACCCCCGACACCTCGATTGCGGACCTCATTGGTGAGGTTGATCCGATCAAGGTGGCCGAGGGTCGCTATCTGTCCGATGAGTTGACCTTGCACTACGGGTTGGTGCCGCGCACCAACCGGGGAGTCTTCGCCATCAATGAGCTGCCCGACCTTGCCGAACGTATTCAGGTGGGTTTGCTGAACGTGCTCGAGGAACGGGATGTGCAGATCCGTGGTTACAAGGTGAGTCTTCCTCTGGACGTTCTCCTCGTGGCATCGGCCAACCCGGAGGATTACACCAATCGCGGCCGGCTGATAACGCCGCTGAAGGATCGCTTCGGATCGCAGGTGAGGACCCACTACCCGCTCGATGTCGAGACCGAGGTGGCGATTATCCGTCAGGAAGCTTTGCCGTTCGAGGCGGAGGGCCTGAATGTCTCTGTCCCTGACTTCATGACCGATGTGATCGCCACGATCTCGCAGCTCGCCAGAGACAATGCCCACATCTCGCAGCGCTCGGGGGTATCCGTGCGGCTCTCGGTGAGCAACTACGAAACCCTGGTTGCCAACGCCGCCCGGCGCACCCTGCGATCAGGTGAATCTGACGTGGTCCCGCGTGTTTGCGACATGGAGGCCCTCCCAGCTTCCACTGCCGGCAAGGTGGAGATCGACACACTCGAAGATGGTCGCGAAGGACAGATTCTCGACCACCTCATTCGTTCGGCGATTCTTGAAGTCTTCCGGGAACGGGTTACTCCCCAACCACTGATCGGCGTGGTTTCCGGGATTGAGGATCTGGAGTCGATCGAAACAGGCGAAGACATTGTTCCGGCTGACTACGTGGAGCTGCTGGAGGCGACTCCCGCGTTGAAGGCTCCGGTGCAGGAGCTGGTCGGCTCCGATGCCGGCGCGGCGCAGGTTGCATCCGCGGTCGAGTTCGTTCTGGAGGGTCTGCACCTTTCGAAGCGCCTCAACAAGGATGCCTTGGGCGCCCGGGCTCAATACCGTTCGCGCTGATCGCCGGTGGATCTGCTCCAGCTGAGAGTCGCACTGGGGTCGGTGGCCGATCCGGATCGCGCCGCCCCGATGGCCGCATACTTGAAGGAGCAGTTCACGTTCCTGGGTGTGGGGTCTGTGGAGCGGCGCAAAGCACAACGCCCCTATGTTGGCGAGTGGCGCACCCTCGAGCCTGGCGAGCTGGACCGGGTGATCCGCTCCCTCTGGAATGAGCCGGAACGCGAGTTCCAGTATGTCGGCGCTGACCTGCTGCGAAAGGCGGCGCCCCGATTGCCGGCTGAATCGCTTGGCCTGGTGCGTTGGGCGATCGAGACCAAATCCTGGTGGGACACGGTGGATTCACTGGCCAAGGTGATCGGCATGCTGGTCCTTTCACATCCCGAATTGGCCGATGAAATGGACCGTTGGATTCTCGCTGAGAACATGTGGGTGGTGCGGGCGGCGATCCTGCATCAACTGTCCTGGAAGGATCGTGGTGATCCTGAGGTCGTGATGTCGTATTGCGAGCAACAGATCGGTCACTCCGATTTCTTCATCCGAAAGGCGATCGGGTGGGCCTTGCGGGACCTTGCGAGGACCTACCCGGACGAAGTGTGGGCCTGGGTCGATGTTCACCCGGATCTGTCCGGGCTGTCCCGGCGCGAGGCCACCAAACACCGACCCGGTTGACCAACCCGGAATTTGGTGCGCAGACCTCGGTGGAGGGTCCGGGAGGCAAGACCGCGGGGAACGAAATTCGTGCTGGTTTCCGCTTGCACGGTTTCCCCTTGCAGCGACTTGAACAATCCCGTGAACAAACCGGAAACAGACCCCTTGAACAATCCGGCGCACGACGGCGACCGTGGCGGTAGCGTCAGTTGCACTGGTACCCCTGACCCAAGGAGACTTTGATGCTGAATGGCCGGATCATGAAGAGTCGTGCGATACCTGCGGCGATGGCTGCGGTGCTGCTGTTGGGAGTGGGCGCTGCTGCTTGCAGTGACGACGACGACGATGCAAGCAGCAGTGACAGCGACAG
>JAHRAZ010000041.1 GCA_020027475.1 Microthrixaceae bacterium | reverse complement strand
GTGACGACAGCACTCGTCAGGCCGGTGGCGCGGGTGCGTCCGGCGCCGGAAACGGTGGCCACAGCGGGACCATCGACGAAGACTGCAGCGGTTGGATCAACGACAACGACTCCACCAACGGTCTGGCTGGCGGTAGTGGCGGCCCCGGCGGTACCGGTGGCTCCCCCGGAATCCGTGACTGTGGTGCAGGCGGCCATGCCGGCAACGGAAACAATGGCACCGAAGGCGCTGGCGGATCTGCCGCGGTGGCAACCAGCGGTGCGTTGGTAACCGGCCTGTGGACTTCCTCCGGTGGCAACGGCGGCAACGGCACGACTGGCACCAACGGTGCCGGTGGTGGCGGTGGCGGTGGCGGCTCCGGCTGTGACTCCGGCATTGACGACCTCGGTGGCGGTGGTGGCGGCGGCGCTGCCGGTGGATCCAAGGCTCCAGGTGCTGGTGCAGGCGGTGCCTCCGGCGCTGCATCGATCGGAGTCCTCCTGGTCGATTCCTCTCCGACGCTCACTGGAGTCCAAGTCACCTTGGGCACAGGCGGCAGTGGCGGTGACGGTGGCAGCGGCGGCTTCGGTCAGCCCGGTGGAACCGGTGGCTCCGGTGGCCTTCCCAACTGTGAGAACCCGAGTGGTTGCACTTCCGGTGGAGACGGCCCGGCCGGCGGCAACGGTGGCAACGGCGGCCTTGGCGGCAAGTCCGGAAACGGCAGCGGTGGCTCCGGAGGCCCGGCGTTCGGCATGGTCAGCGGTGGCACCAGTGCTCCTTCTGGAGCACCGACCTTCTCCGGCGGTGCCAGCGGTGCCGGTGGCGTTGCAGGTAACGGCGGCGTAGGTGGTTCAACTGGTGCCGGCGGAATCGTCGCAAACTCGGTTGCGCTCTGATTCAGCTCTTGCTTTTCAGGGGGAACTACTTGCAGCGGTCGATTTCTGATGCCTGGTGACCAGACGCATCTTCGGGGTCTGTGCCTGGCGGGGACCCCAGTCGTAGATCACAGTCGATCCGGCGGCAACGTCGTGCAACGCACGATGTTCCTTCCCGATGACGATGCCGATGAAACCCAGCCCGGCGATCAACCAGGAGATCGGGAGCACGAGAACGCGTACGAATGCCCGGCGAGGCCCGAGCGGTTCACCGTCTCGAGTCACTGCTCTGAGACCTATGACCGACTTGCCCGGGGTCCGACCGGTGGTGGCCTGTCCGATCCAGTACCAGAGGAAAAGCCAGATCACGAACAGAATGAGTCCAATCCATCCGGTGACATCCGATGTGATTTCCCTCGACGTGATGAATCCCAGGAAGAACGTTGTGATCGCACCCAGGATGCCAAAGACTGCGACCGCGCCGAACCAGTCGATCGTTGCTGCAACCAGTCGACTGATGGCACCCGAGTAGTGGCCCTGTACGTCCTGATCCTGTACGTCCTGATCGGGTTCGTCACTCATCGTCGGCTCCGCCTGCCTCTTGTGTTGCTGCCTCTTCGCTTGCCGGAGTGCCCAAACCTGGTCCCAGCGGCACTTCTCCGGGCTTGCGATTCGCCACGCGATCGACCAGTGCTTGCAGGAGCACATCGAAACGGATGATCTGCTGGCGAATCAGGTCCATTCCGCCTGCGGCAACCTCGGTTGAGCCTTTGCCAACGAGTGGGGCGATGTCGATCTGATCGATCAGCTCATCCATGTCGATTCTCTCGGCTATCGCATTGATGTCGAGTCTGTCCACGAGTGCATCAAGATCGATACGCTCCATCAGCGCATCGAGGTCGAGTTCGTCGGCGATGGCGTTGATGTCCAGGCTCTGGACCACTGCGTCGAGGTCGATCATGTCCAGCACGGCTGGGGTGGCGCGGGCCACCAATTCGTCAATGCTGCGTCCCACCAAGCCGCGTTCGGACATGGTGGCAGGCTAATGCGGGAGTTCAGGCTGTTCGGGTATCCGGAGGATCCACTGCCCGCCCGTGACGCTGGCTTCGGAGTCTTCGTTGGCGAGGAGTTTGCCAGGTGAACGTCTGGTCTGGTTCGGCCGACATGCTCCAGCCGTTGGAGTGTGTGATTCCATGGTGATGCGGACACAGGCTTGCCAGATTGCCCATGTCCGTGCAGCCACCCTTGTGCCAGGCAGTCACGTGGTGCAGCACGCACCAGGATTGCGGCGAGTCGCATCCCGGGAACACACAACCTCCATCTCGCACAAAGACCGCCCTGCGTTGGGAGGGACTGGCCAAGCGGCGGTTTCGACCGAGATTCACAGGGTTGCCGTCGGAGTCAACCACGATCGGCTGGACATGTGCATCGCAGTGCAGTCCTGCGATCGTGTCGGATGAGTGCTGGTGACCACGTTCCGTGTGACTCACTTCGGTGTTCTCGGAGCGGATCACAATAGTTGCCTGAGTGGAGGGTGGACTCGCCTTGTTTGTGTCCACCGCGTTTGCCCTGCGACAGATCTCCACCAAGGCAAGGGCACGCAGCGTGTTGCGCTTGGGAATCGAGACGTCGGGTGAGGCATCTCGATCCGCGCTGAACTTGGCGAAGAGTTCGTCGGCGACTTGTTCGATCGCTTCGGTGGCCACAACCGCGTGCTCCCCGAGCAGCTCACCCTTCACCAGAGTGCTCGAGCCCTCATGGGTCAGATTCAACTTGTTGGACTCAAGATCCCTGTTGGGGTCATGGCCACCATCGGAATCAAGTAGTTGGCATAGGCCGCGCAATTCGTTGCGCCAACGGTCAAAGACCAGGTGTTGGGCGAGTTCGATCAGCGGCTCCTGGAGCTCGATGAGGTCGGCGACGATTCGCCGGTTCGAGACTGACACAAGCGTGACTCCGTGTGACCAGCTCAGCCGTCCCTGCACGATGGCTTCATCGATCAACGGAAAATCGCGGCGGAGTCCCTTCGCTGTGCGAATCCGGATCCGGCAATCCTGGCGGTCCTGTGAAGGTGAGTTCGCCAAAAACTGGTCGGTGCGGAGTCCGTGGTTGGCCAAGGTGGATCCTCTGAGGTCGAGGTCGACCGCCATGTGAGCTGAACCGATCTCCAACGTGGAACGGGCACGCTCCATGCAGCCGGCCGCACGCATCAACTCGTCCTCACTGAGGACCGACGGATCCAGGTTGGCGAGCCCCCGGAGCGAACTCAGCGCGCCCGCCACCAGCTCCTTGGCACGGGCTGCGGTCACAGGTTCTCCTGATTCCCCGAAGGGTGTATCGAACATGTGTACGAAGCTACAAGGCCGTTGTGACACCCACTTCTGATGCCCGCGACCCCGAGAGTGATCGAGGGCATGCCCCGCGGACTGCGGGGCGGCTGAGATCAGACCTTGGTGGCGGTGATCGTCAAGTAATGATCGACCCGGCAGCAGTCCACCCCGAAGGTCAGCAGCCCACAACCGGGCTGCAATACCGGCGTGGTCAGGCT
>JAHRAZ010000073.1 GCA_020027475.1 Microthrixaceae bacterium | reverse complement strand
AAGTCCCCGCCTCGCACTCCTGTTGCAGCACGCAATAGTCACAGTACGTACCGGCAACCGCTGGCGCCTCCGAAGGATTCCAGACGCGCTGGTAATCCTGCACCACCTCCGCAATCGAGGTGTCCACTGCGGCAGCGTCGAGATCAAATCTGGACCTGGTCAGCGTGCGTCGGTAGCCCAGCACTACTGCGTCGGGCACGTAGCCACTGGTCAGTCCGTGCAGCAATCCCAGCCGACGAGCCAACCTGGCGTCAGTTGGCCGCGGCGAGGACTGAGTTCGATACAAAAAGACATGCGAGTCATAGGTGCGCCTCGCGTCCGCTGCGGCAGAAAGTCGGATGCCTGGGGCCTTCATCCGCCAACTCATCTTCTTTCCGAGCCACTCGGGTTCGCCTTGGCGCGCCGCCAAGGCGAGGGTGTCGACCATCCAGGCAGTCGCAGATTGCTGCACCATGGCCTGCGCGGGCGGGCCGAGGTTCGCGACCCAGTCGGCCAGGTCGGGGTCCAGGCAGTCAGGTTCGTCGAGGACCCGGGCAACTCGAGCCGCGGGCGATCCATCGGCTCTCGGTTCTCCGGCCGCGTATTCGTCGATCAGCGCTGCCAGACCGATCCGCCGAGCGGTCGTGAGTGTTGTCGGTCGGTACTCCTCGACCACGTTGTATGCCTGATGAGGGCACGGTCCCGAGGTTGTGTAGTCACTCAACTGGAGTGTCTCTCCGCTCGGCTTGCGCCGTGTCGATCTGCGAGCAGGTCCATCGGATTCGGACTCCCCACGTTCGTCCAATGCCGTTTCATCCGGATCTGCAGACTTAGCACCTCGTGCAATCGCTGCGCCCAGAGCCGCCTCCAGGCGGTCACCCAGCGTTTTGACGACCTCAGATCTCGTCATCGCCGCGCTCCAGGTGTATCCGGGCCATGTCGCAGTCCACGGCCAAGGGACACCAGCTGCACTGAGGTCCGCCTCGTCGCCGAGGTTCATCTCCGGCGAAAACGGCCACAAGTCGCTCCACCACATCAATCACCTGATGGGCCGCGGCCATTGCGGCACCCGGTACCTCCACGGGGACCACCTGAGAACCGGGATACCAAAGGGCCATGGCGTTGGGTTCTTCACCGCAACGCAAGGCCCAGAGCAACGAGTAGAAGTGCAGTTCGGCTCGGTGTGCCCCGATTGCGGTGCCCGACTTCACCTCCACACAAACCGCCGGAGAGTCGGTGCCAGGTCCGCCAAGAACCAAGTCCATCCGGCCCGTCAGTTCCAGCGCCCCACCACCGATGATCGCCAGCTGGGAAACCTCGGTGCGCGGTGACCATGCCGGATTCACTGCCACACCGGCTGCCTGTAGCCCGAGCTCTACCAGATCCACCAATTGGTCATCATGGAGTTCGGCCAGACGCTCGACATCCCTGAAGTTCCCACGGGCAACGAGTGCATCCGACAGATCGGATCGGACTTCCTCGAGTTCGGATGATTGTGCATCTCGCGGATCGGAGTTGTGTCCCGGAACATGTCCGCCCGACGCCATTGCGATGAACACATCCAGAAGCGATCCACGGAGTTGCGGCCAGGACTCCCCATCGTGATCTTCGAGCGCGTAGGCCTCGCATTGAAGCATTCGTGCAGCAATCGATTTGTTGACCCGGATGGGCAACAGCTCCGGGGAATCAACGAAAGAGTCGGCCACGAACTGCTCTGCATCATTGAGCATCGCGAGGAGTTCGTCTTTGACAGGCTCGGCGGATGCCCGACCATCACCGGAGGCATCGGGAGAGGTCGTCGACACCCTGTTCAGCCACTCCTGCATCTCCACAGGTCAATCCTGACAGATCGGTGGAACGGACCGAGTCGGCCGGCCAACCCAATTCGCTCGCAAACCGACATCGAGAATTCGCACGATTCAGAGGGTGGGCACGACTCTGACTGTCGGAGGGTCGTGAACCCTTCAGCCCTGTTCTTGGTGGTTCTCACGCCCCGCGGTAGAGGCAGCCGGAAGTGCAGGTCTCGGAGACCTCCACCAGGCACAGACCTGCCAGGTTCGGAGCCAACCGGTTCCAGATCCAACGCGCGAGGACTTCGCTGGTGGGATTCTCCAGACCGGGAACGTCATTGAGGAGGCGATGATCGAGTTCATGACGAACGGGCTCACAGTTCGCAGCGATCTCGGCAAAGTCCATGACCCATCCGGTGATCGGGTCTGGCTCTCCCTGCACATGGATGCGGGCACGAAATGAATGGCCGTGCAACCGGGAGCACTTGTGCTCCGGCGGGAGGTTCGGCAACCGATGTGCCGACTCGAAACCGAACTCTTTGTAGATTTCCATCAGGGTCAGGGTATTCCCAACCACTTGTGAGTCTGAAGGCTGAGTCGCCATTGGGGATGGGATCGACACCACTTCACGGCTGCAGCCGTGTTCTCGGCGGCCGAGGGGCCATCCATGGGTTGCAACAGGAAGTGATCGAATCCCAGGTCTTCGAACATCTCCGGATCGGCGCCCACCTGAGGGAACACCAGCTTCAACTCATTCCCCTTTCGGATCACCAGATCCGCTCCGGCCTTGGGGCTCACGCAGACCCAATCGACTTCTGTCGGTTCCGCGATCGTCCCGTTGGTCTCAATCGCCACTTCGAACCCTGATGAATGGAGGGCATCCACGGCGTCCGGGTCGAGCTGAAGGAGAGGTTCTCCGCCGGTACAGACTACGTATCCGTTTGAGTTCGCGGGCTCTGCACCGGTCGCCTCGATCCAGCAGCCACGAACAGATTCCGCCAAGCTCGCCGCGTCGGCGAAGACGCCTCCTCCCGGACCGTCGGTGCCCACAAATTGCGTGTCACAGAACTGGCAGATCGCGGAGGACCGGTGAACCTCTCGCCCACTCCAGAGATTGCAACCCGAAAATCGACAGAACACCGCCGAGCGGCCGACCCTGATGCCTTCACCCTGAAGCGTGTGGAACAGTTCCTTGATCCGGTAGGCCATCAGCTGGTCGGCCCTGCACCCACATACCGGGTGGGATCGGCCATTCCTGCGTCACGAAAGCCTTGTGCCCTGAGCAGACAGGAGTCGCAGTGACCGCAAGCAGCACCTGTGCTGTCGGGATCGTAGCAACTGACGGTTGTGGAGTAGTCCACGCCGAGGTTCCTGCCCAGCTGGACAATTTCCGCTTTCGACAGCTCCATCAGCGGTGCGTGGATCGACATCTTCCTGCCACCTTCGGTGGCGGCTGCTGTTGCCAGATTGGCCATCGCCTCGAACGCCGAAATGAACTCGGGGCGACAGTCCGGGT